>DASXKD010000365.1:0-6042 GCA_036497045.1 Streptosporangiaceae bacterium
TGGCCTTCGAGGTCGCCGACGCCCCCACCGCCGACCGCCTCTGCGACGCCGTGCGCGTCATCGTCCACGCCACCAGCCTGGGCGGCATCGAGAGCACCATCGAGCGTCGCAGCAAGCTCCCCGGACAAGAACACCTGCCCCCGGGCTCCTGCGCCTCAGCGTCGGCTGCGAGCACATCGACGACCTCTGGAACGACCTGAACTCCGCGCTGGAGCAAGCAACGCGACCGGGCAGCCCGGCATTAAAACCACCGGCCGACTGCCCGGTCCACGCCACCAGCCGCAACCGCCCATCGCCCAGGCCCTGCGCCTTCACCCAGCAGGCGCCGGCCAGGAACTCTTCGAGCGTGCACGCATCAGGCATCGGTAGCCTCCGATCGTGATCCCGGGCCCACGCCCGGCTCGAATACCGTTAGCGCGAACCGAGCCGTCTGCGCTGCGCTCGGGTTCGCGTAGCGCATCCGCAATCGACCCCGCGGCGCATGCTGACACCGCCGCACCTTGCCTTGCCCGGGTGTTAGCGGGCGGCCAGGGCGGACTGGCGGTGGTCGCGCATGGTTTCCATGCCGTTCTTGCCGGGCTGCCGGCCGAACCCGCAGTACATGGCGACGCCGAAATCGGCCAGGTGGCGGGAGGCCGTGGCCTTGCGGCGCTGCAGGCCGGGGATGCCGTCAAGCGGCAGGACGATGCCCAGGTAGACGCGGGCGTCACCGGAACGCAGCTCGTCCAGGGGCGCGAAGAACCGGTCGTCCTGGCTGCGCAGGTAGCGAGGGCCGGCCAGGTGCAGCCAGTCCACGGCGCGGCCGGAGTTCGCCACGGCGTAGTTGGCCATCCGGACAAGCAGGCTCATGTCGCGTGCCTCGTACATGGGCCATTCGGGGAACGTGCCGTAGCAGAGGTGGTAGCCCACCAGGGTCTCCGCCGGGATCAGCCGGGTGAGCCGGCCCACCGGGCCGGTGAACCGTTCCCAGGCACCCGGCGCGGTCCAGGCGAGCACTCCCTCGAGGTCCAGCACCTCGTAGCAGACATCCCACTGGATCGCGAGATCGGCGGGCAGGATCGCCGCGCTGAGCCGGTGCAGCTCGCGGGCGACGAGGTCCTCGAAGGCCCGTTCTGCGATGGGATAGTCGGCGGCGAAGTCTGCCTTGAACCCGTTCAGCGCGCTGGACGGGAACGGCAGCCCGATCTGGAACCGCAGCCCGGCGGGGATGACGCCGTCCTCGCGCAGCTTGCGGAACACCTGATACGACTCGATGGCGTCGTCGATCCTGGGCCAGGAGTCCCAGTGCAGCTGGGTGACGCCGGGCCGGATCCGGAAGACGGGAGTCTCGTAGACGTGCCGGGGCACGCCGGTCGGGGACGCGGTCTCTGCGACGGTGTTGACGTCCGGGTTCGGGCGGAGCAGCCGCTCCCGCTCATAGCCCACCCATGCCGCGCGGGGGCCGGTCTCCCCGTCGGGCAGGGCAAAGACCAGGTCGCCGAACAATTCGGCGGACGCCCGGAAGGCGTCCTCGGTTGACCCGGCCGGGAGGCTCCCTACCAGGAGCAGGTCACTCGATACTCGGGGCGCCATCTGCGTCTCCTTCCTCGCGAGCCACGACCGTGGATGCCTGCAGTATGCGGCCCACGCCAGCACGGACGCGACAGCAGTTTCACTCAATGACGAACCAATCCACGGCAGGGCAGCTGGGCAGGCACCCACTCACCCGGGCGCCCGCATCGATTCGCCGGTCCGGCGCCTGGCTCAGCCCCAGAGCCGCTTCGAGGCCAGCGCCGCGCCTTCGGCGAGCGCTTGCAGCTTCGCCCAGGCGACATCCTGGTGGCACCGGCCGCCCAGCCCGCAGTCGGTCCCGGCGATCATGTTCTCGCGGCCGACGATGCCCGCGTACCGGATCAGCCGGTCCGCCACCAGCTCCGGTGACTCGACGAGGTTGCTGGTCGCGTGGCCCACAACGCCAGGAATCAGGATCTTCCCCTCCGGCAGCTTCACATCCTGCCAGACCCGGTAGTCGGCCTCGTGCCGCACGTTGCCTGCCTCGATCAGGTACGCCTGCGCCCTGACCTTCAGCAGCAGGTCGATGATGTGCTCCAGGGGGATGTCCGTGGTGTGCGGAAAGTGCCAGCTGCCCCAGCAGACGTGGTACCTGATCCGGTCCTCGGGGATGTTCCGCAGCGCGTGGTTGGTCGCTTCGACGCGGAGAGCGGCGTCTTTGCGGTACTCCTCCACGCTGAGCGGCGGGTTGAACATGTAGTACTTGTCGGCCAGGGCAGGATCGTCGAGCTGAAGGATGAACCCGGCTTCCGCGACCGCCTCGTACTCGCCCCGCCAGGCCTCGGCGAGCGCGTACCAGTACTCCTCGGCGCTCGGGTAGTGCTCGTTGAACAGGAAATGGCCGAGCCAGCCCGGGGACAGCTGCGGGTAGAAGGTCTCGGTATGGTCCACGCCGGCGGCCACCAGGGCCTGCCGCACCAGCGCAAGCTCCCCTCGGATCAGGTCCTTGCCGTGGTACTCGAGAGGGCCGTCGACGCGCAGCCGGTGAGAGGCCGGCCACGTTCGCCGCACTCCCGCGTCCGGGAACATGCCGCCGCTCTGCTCGATGAATTCGAAGAACCGGCTGAACCGCGGGTCCAGCGTCTCGGGTGAGCGGGCGCCGAACCAGACCGGCTCGCCAGGTGCGACCTCGACCTGGGTGATCCCCGACCATCGGCTGCTGTAGTACCGCGGGTCCAGGAAGAACGGCTTGTAGAACTCGCCGTCACCGATGACGTCGATGCCGCGCCTGGTCTGCTCCCGCACCATCTCCTGGACGCCGTCGCGCAGCAGTCCGGCGGCGCGGTCCTCCTCGCCGGATGCCCGCGCCTGCTGGAAGGCATCCATCGTGCCCGGGTCGGGCAGCCGCCCGCCGTGCGTGGTCAGGATCCGCTCGGTGCTGCGCCTCATGACCGCGCTCCCGCCGGCCCGGCCTCGGCGGCAGCCGCGTAAACGCGCAGGAACTCGGTGGCCAGGTCCGGATGCCGGCCCCGGGAGATGCCGCACTCCGACGCTATCCCGAACACCGGCGCGTACTTGCCCGCCACCGCCATCCGCTTCCTCGTGCCCTCGACGCCGTCGCTTACGTGCACCACGCCCAGGTACAGCTCGGTGCCTGCCGGCAAGCGGAGCTGCGAGAGTGGCGCGTAGAAGGCGTCGTCCGTCCGGCTGACTGGCACCGGCATATGGACGTAGGCGACCGGGCGCCCGGCGTTGTCGGTAATCAGGTTGGCGAGCTCGACCATCTTCGTCGCGTCGACGGGCTCCACGAGGTGGGCCGCGTCCACATCGCCGTAGCAGAGGTGGAACCCCAGCTCGACATCCTCCGGCACGGCCTGCGACAGGCGCCGGAACATGGCGGCGTAGACCTGCTCCATGCCCGGGAATGTCGGCGTGACCGGCCAGCGGCCGTCCCACTGCAGCATCTCGACGCAGACATCCCACTGCAGCGCGAGATCCTGGTGCGGGATAGCGGCAGTGATCCGTTCCACCTCGCGCAGCATGGCCTGCTCGTAGGCGGGAAGGATCTTCGGCGCGTCCCCGGGCACGCAGAACAGAGCGATCGCCGCATAGGGAGTTGGCAGGCAGACCTGGAAGCGGACGGCGGCGGGCAAAGTCCCGGCCCTGCGAGCAGCCAGGAAGTCCTGATACGAAGTCCGGGCCTCCCGCGCGTAGCCCAGCTCCCCGAAGTGGAGGTCTTCCGGACGCACGCCCTCCCTGAGCTGCAGGGGAATCAGCCGGTACCCCTCCTCGCCGGACGGCTGGACGGGGACGAGGTCGGGGTGGGCGCGCAGCAGCGGGATCTGCCAGCTGACCCACATCCGGCGCCCGCCCGGCTCGCCGTCAGGTACCCGCTTCAGGCACGGCCCCAGCAGCTTGCCCACGGCGGCGAACACCTCCTCCGGCGAGTCGAGGGCCACGCTGCCGACCAGGTGCACTGGAGTGCTCATCTCAACTACTTCTCCAGACGCTCGCCATTTGTCCGATTTCTGCTCTCGATCCGTGCGGGCCGCAGTCCTCACGTCAGGCCGCGATCGCGTACTGCTCTTTCAGCACCGGGATCACCTCTTGGGCAAACAGGCGCGCCTCCTCGCGGGAGAAGGTCTCGATGAGCAGCCTGCGCGCGCCGGTCTCGTCGATGACCTGCCGAAGGGCGGCGATGACCTGGTCGGGGGTGCCGGAGACGGCGATGACCGGCCGGCTCTTGCGGTCGGTGATGCCCTCAACGTGGAACTCGCTGTCGGTCTCCGGGACCGCCCTGCGGCCGCCGGCGATGTACAGCGACAGGAAGTGCCGGAACGCGCTGGCCATCCTGTCCAGGTTCTGCTCCGCCTGCTCCTCGGTCTCGCCGATCGCCACGAATCGCTCGAGCATCAAGTTCGCGCCCGAGCGGGCGTACCCGTGCTCGGCGGCGGCCTTGACGTAGTCCTCCAGCGCGTCCCTGTGCTCGGCGTTGCTGCCGAAGTTACGCATGATGTTCCAGCCGTGCCCGGCGGCCAGCCGCATCGTGTCCTTGCTCGACCCGCCCAGCCACACGGGCAGCCGGTCCTGCAGCGGGCGCGTCGCGATCGTGGTCGGCCGTTCCACCGGGTAGAACGTCCCGTCGAAGGTGAAGTCCCGTTCGGTCAGCGCCAGCCGCACCACCTCAAGGCCCTCCAGCCAGGCCCGCTTGAGATCGTCATTGTCCAGGTCCCGGCCGGCCGCGATCTGGGCTTCCCCCGGGACCCCGCGCCCGAGACCGAGCTCGAACCGGCCGCCGCTGAGCAAGTCCAGCATCCCGGCCTCCTCCGCGACCCGGATCGGACTGTAGAGCGGCAGCACGGTCACCGCGGTGCCCAGCCGGATCCGGCTAGTCTTGACCGCGGCGGCGGCCAGCAGCAGGTGCGGGGACGGGCACGTCATGAGCGGAGCGTGGTGCTCGGTGACCGTGATCCCGTCGAAGCCCAGCTCCTCGGCCAGGACCGCGAACTCCACGAAGTCGTCCACCTGGCGCCGCTGCCAGCGCGGGTTGTGGACGTCCGGGTCGATATCGCCGGAGTGCAGGCCGGCGCCGTAGGTGTGCACGAACTTTAGCGTGCCGGTCTCGTCGCTGAGCGCGCCCATGGGCTCGACCTCCGATGCGAGGGTGTCGCCGACCACGCTAGACCGGGCAGGTCGCTGTGCCGATCCGCTAAGCGACCCGGTGATCCGCTATGCGACCGCAGTTCCGCGCGGGCCGCGCGCAGGGTCGCCGACGGCGGCACCCCGTACCGTTCCTGGTAAGCGCCCGCGAACCGGGGCACGTGGGTGAAACCCCACCGGAACGCGATCTCCGCGACGGTACCGCCCGCGCCGGCGGCCAGGTCGTCGTGGGCCCGGCCAAGCCGGATCCACTGGACATACTCCCGCGGCGAGACGCCCACGTACTCCCGGAAGTTCCGCTGCAGCGTCCGCGGCCCCGTGCCGGCGGCGGCGGCAAGCCGTGCGAGCGACAGGTCTCCCGCCGGCTCGCGTTCGACCAGCTCGATCACCCGCCGCATCGAAAGCGGCCGGGCGGCGTCCTCCTGTCCCCGCGCGAGCCGGTCCGAGTAGTTGTGCGGCTGCGCCAGCAGGAGCCCGGTCATCAGGAAGTTCGACCACGGGCTGGCCGCCGCACCCGCCGTGGTGAGACCCGAGGGCTCGTCGAGGTCACGGAGGAGGAGCTGGATCATCCCCGCCCAGGAAGCCACGGCCGGGGCTGTCAGGTCCATCTCCATCCGGAACCGGACCGGACCCGCGACCGGCTTGCCCAGCAACCCCTCAAGGTGCCGCTCAAGCGCCGCGCGCTCGATCCGGACATGCAGCTGCCCGTACCCGTCGCTCAGGTGCATCGCCGCCACCATCTGCGGCGAGATGACCCCTGCCCGGCGCGCGGAGAGCACGACCTGCTCGTCCCTGGTCTCGATACGGTTGACGCCCTCAAGCGCGAAGTTGATGTCGTAGTACGACACCCGCTGGGCAAGCTGCACGTCGAGCTCGGCACCCACGTTGCGC
>DASXKD010000366.1:0-11778 GCA_036497045.1 Streptosporangiaceae bacterium
CCAGTCGCTGCATGCGGTCGGTGCCTGCTGGGGCGGTTACGCTGGCGGGCGCCGGGCTGCCGGGCGCCCACTGTTCCGCTGGGGCCACGGCCGTCCCGGCGCTGGGCGGCGCCTCCGCGATCGCCACGGCGGTGCCGGCCGGGGCCTGCGCGCCCGCGGTGGCAAGGCCGTCCCCCGGCACAGCCGGCCCCAAGCCCGCGGAACGGTCATTGCCGCCGGCCCGGCCGCCGTTGAACCCGGTCCCTGGCTCGCCTGGCGGGGCCGGCTCCCCGGCCGGGCGCGACGCGTCGGTCATGCCCGCCTGCGGCGGCGCAGCCAGGCCGCCAGCGCCGGGGGGGTGGCCACCGCGGCCAGGATGCCCAGCGCGGTCACCACCGCCAGCGGGGCCTGGCTTGACTGGCTCGCGGCCAAGTTGATCACCTGCCCTGTTACCTGTCCTCCCGTCGCGCCCGTGCCCGTGCCCGTGCTCGTGCCCGTGCCCGTGCCGGTGCCCCCGACGGTGCCCGCCGACGCGGTGGCGGACGCGCCTGCCTTCTTGCCGCTGCCCGAGCCGCCCGAGCCGGGGGTTGTGGCCTTGCCGTTCTTCACCACGCAGTTCAGTGGCTCCCCGACCTTCTGGCACGGTGACGGGAACGGCGCGTTCTTGAGGAGCGTGAGGACTCCGTTGGTGAACGTGGGGTTGGCGCAGCCGGCCAGCGTGTGCAGGTTCGGCCCTCGAACGGCACCGGGAATTTGGTCCGTCTGCAGCAGTCCGCCCTGCACCAGCTTAAGAGGCAGCGGAGAGTAGCCGAGCTCGGCGATGTGGGCCTGGCCGGCGCACAGGAAGTAGTCAATGAAGGTGCTCAGGCTCCTGCCCTTGCCCGCCGGGCTGCTGAACTCGGGGGGCGGGCTGGGCGAGCCCCGGGCCTGGCGCGGCACGATCAGGTAGCTGTAGCTGGACAGCGGATAACTGCGGGGATCCTTGAACGTGTAGACGGCGTCGAGATTCTGCTGCAGGAAGTTCTGGCTGTGCGGGTCTTCGTTGATGCGCGCCTTGGTGAGCGCCACCGCCACATTGGACGCGCTGGGAAGCACGTAGTAGCCGGCCGGGTTGAGCACCGCGACCACCGGATAGTGCGAGTTGAGCGCGTACGCGTACTCGTCGTAGCCGATGGCGCCGTTGCCGTAGCTGGAGGTGATGTAGTTGGCGACGTTGGTGGACCCGTTCTCCGCCTTGGCGTTCCCGAAATTCGGCGGGTAGAACTCCGTTTGCGGGCACGGCAGCTTGATGCCGGGGTGGACACGCTGGCAGAACGCGTTCCAGAGCGACGGGTCCAGGTGCTCCATCCACCGGGTCAAGAAGTAGGTGGCGCCCGAGCCATCGGACCTGACCACCGGCGTGATCGGCAGGTTCGGGAGCTGCTTGCCGTAGTCGCGGGTGATCCGCTTGTCGTCCCAGTTGCTGATATTCCCGGTGAAGATCTTCATGATTGTCAGGGGGGCCAGCCGGAGGTTGGTGATCAGGTGGCCGGCCACCGTGAGGTGGTACATGAACGCGGTGCCGCCGGCCGTGTCGGGGACGTAGGAAAAGCCGTACTTACCAGAGTTCTCCGCGCCGGTGCCGCCGAGCTCGTCCTGGCCGTTGCGGAACGGCGGGTCCGAGCCGGTGAAGTCGACCTGGTTGTTGATATAGTCCTGGCGGCCGGACGCCGACCCGTCCGGGTTGTAGTTCACCACGAGCCCGTTCTGGCGGACGTTCGAGGACCACTGGTCGAGGGCCACCGATGCCCAGGAGGAGCCCGAGCCGCTGATCGAGGTGTAGGTGGACGCGCCAGCGGGCTGCGCCGCCACCGCCAGCCCGAGCGAGGCGAGGCCGAGGGCGGCGCCGATCCTGACGGCTTGCCGCGCGAGCGCGCGCAGCGTGGTCATCGCGTCTTCCTCCTGCGGATTGGGTGACTGTGCCGCGCGGAACCTGCCCGGCGGGATGGCGTGGTGATCACTTTGCAGCGGTCCGATTCGGTCTGACGCGGGTCCATGCGGACCGGCCCAGGGCAGCGGTGCCGGCGCCGAATGCGCGCAGGCGGCCGCGAAGGCCGCCCTCTGCGGTCCCCAGCAACGCAGAGGAGCCGGCCAGTGCCGACAGGCCGCCGAGGATGAGCAGCGCAGGCAGGGCGAACCGGCCGAGGGCCGCGGGCTGTGGGTGCGCCGCGGCCAGGCTGATCCCCGGGCCGGCTTGCGCCCCGGGCAGGGAGACCGACGGGCTGGCGCCCGGGCCCGGGGTGGAGGCGGAGGAGGGCGGGGAGGAGGAGGTGGGGCCGGCGCTAGGGCTGCCCCCGCCGCCGCCGCCGCCGTTGCCGCCGCCGTTGCCGCCGGTCTGGTTGGCGACCTCCACGGCCAGCTTCCTGGTCCTGGCCCGCAGCGAGTTCGGCAGGGGCAGGTAGCCGGCGGGCAGTTGCCCCGGCCGGATGCCGGTGGTCTGGCCTGGGCCGACGGCGAAGTCGAGGAAGCGGGCGATGGCCGCGGCTTTGGCGTGGGAGAGCCCGCTGGTGGGCACCATCGCGTAGATCACCATGGTCAGCGGGTAGGCCCGGGGATCTGTGTTGGTGAGGTTCATCTGCAGCGTGCCGTTGCCGTCGCTGCTCATGTGGCTCAGCGCCGCGGCCATGGTGCCGTTGGTGGGGCGCACGTAGTCACCGGCGGCGTTGCGGATCTTCGCGGTGGGGAAGTGGTCGAGGGCCGCGTTGCCCTGGTCCAGGATCGCGATCAGCGCCCGGTGGCCCACCGGCTGGGGCGGGTCCTTGGTGTAGGTGATGGTGCCGTTGGGGTTGGTGAACGGGACGTTGGCGCCGCTGTCCTGGTTCACGGCCTGGTAGTTGACCACCTTGCCGAGCCCGAAGACCGGCTGGTATTCGTTGGACCACAGCAGGTTGGGGTCCTGCACCTGGAAGGTGTTCACCGGGTACTTCAGGCCGAGGTAGTTGGTGTTGACGTGCATGCCGTAGGGGTCGAAGGTGCCGGCCAGGAACGAGCTTGCGCCGGGGTCGGCGCCGATCCACCGGGACACGGTCCAGGTCATGTCGGTGGGGTCAGAAAGCACGGTGGGCACCACGTTGGCCTGGCCCGAAAATAGGGGCCTGGTGGGGACGGCGGCGGCGATGGCCGGGTTGAGGGCCCTGAACTCGGGGTCGTAGAAGATGTTGAACGGGTTGTGGTCCACGCCGGGGTCGCAGTTGGCGGGCGGGGGGATGCCTTGGCAGGCGACGGCGGGGTTGTAGGAGGTGGTGAGCAGCTTGGCCAGCAGCCGCTGGTTCAGTTCCAGCCCACCCAGTTGCTCGCCGGTGCTGGTGTTGTCGATCCAGTACGCGACCGAGACCGCTGACACCGCGATCGGCGCGTAGACGAACCGTGTATTTCCCGTGGCCACTCCGTCGGCGCTGGCGGGCAGGGTGGTGAGGGCGACGTTGTCGGTCTTGCTGACAGCGTTGGTGACCGCGGTCGGCTCGCCGAGGGTCGAGTCGTAGTTGATGGTCATGCCGTGCGCTCCCGCGCACAGGCCGGTCAGCCATTGCTGCATGGCACCGGCCATCATCGGGGAGCCGGCGACGGTGAACGCCGGGTTGCGCTGCGGGCAGCCGCTCGGCGTCCGGGCGAACGACAGCGGGATCACGATCCGGTTGCTCCAGGCGCACGCTCCGCTGGCGCCGGTGGTGAGGGAGAAGGTGTTGGACGCGAGCGCGTTCCCGCTCCCGAACAGGCCGATGTCGCCGTTGTGATCGGTGCAGTTTCCCGGCGCGCCGCCCTGCCCGGGCACGACCACCAGCGAGCACGGGTGATTCTGGTCGCAGCCCAGGAAGGAGTTCTCCAGGTTGGTCTCGATGTCGATGCTGGCCTGGCCGGTGCCCTTTGCCGTGGTGATCGCGTACTGGGTGTTGGGAATGCCGGCGGTCCCGAAGGCGAGCGGCAGGCCGTGGTTGTCGGCCAGGTAGCAGTTGTCCATGGTGGCCGGGGCGGTGCCCTGGCACTCGGTGACCATCGCCGCGTAGTAGGTGGCGGTGTTGGAGTAGTAGGGCCCGGGCGAGTTGTTGGGGACGCTCGGGGTGAAGTTGGTCCAGGACACCTGCACCAACTGGTTGACAAGACTGGAAGCCTGGCTGACCGTCACCGTGCTCGCGTTGGCGAACGGCCTCTTGTGCGTGGGGTCCCACATCTTCGGGCCGGTGCACGTCGTCGCGCCGGCCGCCGTCACGCTGCAGTTGCCGGAGGCGAGAGCGGCGTGGGCGCGTGCCTGGGTGGCCGCCGCCGAGCGTGGCGCGGCCCCCAGCATCAGCAGGCCCGCTCCCATAAAGACCAGGCCCGCGAAGGCGAGTGCCCGCCGTGCCCACGCGGCACGGGACAGGCTTGCGTCATGCATGACAACCCCTTAGAAGACCGCTCTCATAACGATACGGAACGCTGGCCGCGGTACGGCTACGGCATCTCATGCCCTGGCCCTCTCCCTGGCCAGCCGCCGCCGCTGGCGGCGCGACAGTTCTCCCGGCGCCTTGCCGCCGAGCCGCCGGGCGATGGTGAACAGCACCAGGACCACAAGCACCAGGACGAAGCCCGCGCCGAAGCCGCGGGCGACGTAGTTGCTGGTGACCGCTTCGATGTGGGCGTAGTTCCAGATGAACAGTGGCAGGCTCACCTGGGGGCCCTGCAGCGGGTTCAAGTTCAGTTCCTTGGTGGCTCCGGACACGATCAGGACCGGTGCGGTCTCTCCGATCCCTCGCGCCATGCCGAGCACGACCGCGGTGGTGAGCCCGGACCGGGCGGTGGGCAGGACCACGTTCCAAACCGTGCGCCACTGGCTGGAGCCGAGCGCGTAGGAGGCCTCCCGCAGGGTGCCGGGAACCAGCCTGAGGACCACCTCGGAGGCCCGGGTGATGATGGGCAGCATGGTCACGGTGAGGGCGAGCGCCGCCGCCAGCCCGCTCTTGTGCATGCCGAGCGTGAGGATGAACAGCGCGTAGATGAACAAGCCCGCGATGACATCGGGCAGCGCCGTCATCGCCTCCACGATGATCCGGACCGGCCGGGCGAGCAGGCCGCCCACCTCGGCCAGGAACAGCGCCGCGGCCACCGCCAGCGGTACGGAGAACAGCGTCGCCAGGCCGATCTGCTCGGCGGTGCCGATCATGGCGTGCAGCACGCCGCCCCCGGTCAGCGCGCTGTCCGGCCCGGTGAAGGACATCGTCTGGAGGAAGAAGCTGAGGTGGCGGACCGCGGGGAAACCGCGCAGCAGCGTGTAGAAGGCCTGGCCGAGGACGATCACAAGGGCGAGCACGCCGCCGGTGACGAACGCGACGGTGGTTACCCGGTGGCCGACCTCGCGCTTATCCCACTGCAGCGCGGCCATCGCCGCGTAGAGCGCGAGGAATACCGCGTACCAGGACAGCCAGAAACCCAGCGCTCCTGAGAACGGCAGTACCCGCTCGTACAGGACCCACACCAGGCCGACTGCACCCGCGGCGGCACCGGCCACGGTCGCGACGCCCTCCGGGGTGAAGCGGCGCAGCAGCACCCGTGGCTCGGCCGCTGGCAGCGGCGCGCTCGGGGCGGCGGGACGGCTCTCCTGCTGCAGCATGACGTCAGTCGGCCGACGCGCTCGCACCCGAGCGTGACCGGTTGATGATGATCGCCGCCACGGTGTTGACCAGCAGGGTCATCACGAACAGGGCCAAGCCGGCCGCCATCAGCGCGGAGATCTCCTTGGGACCCGCTTCCAGGATGTGGCTGGCGATCATGAAGGTTGGCGAGTTCCCGCCCGCCTGCAAGACGTGGAAGCTCAGCGCGAAGACGGGCGTGAGAATGAAGGACACCGCGATCGTCTCCCCCAGCGCGCGGCCCAGCCCGAGCATGCTCGCCCCGATCATCCCGGCCCGCCCGTACGGCAGCACCACGGTGCGGATCATGCCCCACCGGGTGGAGCCGAGTGCGTAGGCGGCCTCCCGTTCGCCCTGCGGGGCCTGCGAGAACACCTGCCGGGACAGCGCGGCGATGATCGGTATCACCAGGAAGGACACCACCACGCCAGCGATGAACGTGGAGCCCACGTAGTTGCCGGCGAAGTTGCTCATGGTGAACCTGAACACCGGGATGAACCCGAGATGGTGGGCGAGCCACGCCTCGACGCCGAGGATCCGGGGCGTGAGGAAGTACAGCCCGAACAGCGCCACGATGATGCTGGGGGTCGCCGCCATCAGGTCGATCATCGCGATGAGGGTGCGGCGCAGGCGCGGCGGCGCGTACTCGGAGATGAACAAGGCGGCCGCCAGCCCGACCGGGATCGCGATGATCAGCGCGATGAGGGCGATCAGCACACCCAGTGGCAGGATCGCGGCTATGCCGAACTGATTGGTGCTGATGAACCAGGTCGAGGTGGTGAAAAAGCGCAGGCCAACCGCCTTGAAGGCGGGCACCGACTGCAGCGCAAGGAACACCAGGATGCCCGCGGTCATGACCAGCACCGCGATGCCCGCGCCGCGCAGCACCCCGCGGAAGATCCGGTCTGCGGGGGAAACACGGACCACGATGCTTCGTGGCCGGTCGTCGTCTGCGAACGCGGGTGCGTCTGCCGCGGCCATGTGACGATGCCACCTCCCCTATTCGTCGCTACCGTCGATGAAGCCGCGATGCCCGCTCCGGGCAGTTTCCCATCATCCCTGTTGAATATAACGCTTATGTCTTTGCGAGTGTATAAGCAGGGAAGAATGGGCTATTTACGGTCGGCTGCATGCGTGAGCGGCGTGGCGCCGGGTGAAGGCCCGGCACCACGCCGCCGCGCGGATCGTGAGAATCAGTCCCCACCGATCACGGTACTTCTGCGGTTACTGGGCGAAGCCACAGTCCCCGGGTGAGGTGCCGCTGGGCAGCTTGAGGAACCCGTAGTTCTTCAGGTCCTTCGTGGACGTGGCGCTGTTGCAGGTGAAGCCGTTGGGGCCGAAATACGGCTGCAGGTAGGTGGGGATTGTGCCCTCGGGGGCGTTGACCACCTCATACAGCAGGCGGGTGAAGGTGGCGGTGAAGCTCGGGTTGATCACGGTGCCGGTGCCCGTGCCCAAGGTCGGCTTGGTGCCGTTGATGCTGTTGAGCACCATGGTGCCGTGAGTGTCACAGCCGAACAGGTTCTGCGAGGCCGTCGGGGTGCAGTGGGTCGGGTCGGCGAAGCACTGGGCGACGGTGCCGCACTTGGCGGAGTGGAACTTCTCGGCGATCCACTTGCCCACCGAGAACCCGAAGATGACGTTCGCCTTGTTCGAGTTCAGGATGGGGGCGACGCCCTCGTTCTCCTGCAGCGTGTTGTCGTTGGCACCGGCCGCGCCGGCCCGGGTCGCCGAGGTGCTCACGCACGAGCCGGGGGCGGTCAGGCCGAGCGCGGACAGGAAGAACGACCGGGTGCCCGAGCCGTTCTGCGGGAGGAACGCACTGATCGTGGCGTTGCTGCCGGCGGAGTTGCCGGGGATCTGGTTCCACTTGGTGATCGTGCAGTTGTAGATGCCGGTCAGGGCGGCGGTGGTCAGCTTGGTGGCCGGGGCGTTGCTGCCCGGCTGGGTGGCGACGGTGACCGCGTCACCGGCCAGGTTGATGAAGCTGATGGTGGTCGGGTCGGTGCTCGCCCGGGCGCGGGAGGACCGGGCGAAGTCGATGCACGGGCGGCCGCCGGTGGTCGTCTTGGTGTTCTCCAGCGCGGAGATGCCGGCGGAGGACCCGTCCGGCCGCGGGATGTTGCAGTTGCTGCTGCCGCTCTTGAGCTGGATCGGGTCGCCCATCGCGCCGGTCGTGGGGTTGAGGGCGTCCCAGCTGAAGAGCTGGCCGCGGCTGTGGTTCAGGTTGTAGTCGTGCGAGAACTGGTCCATCACGTTCTGGATGGTGTCCGAGCCGACGCCCACGACGTCGGTGGGCTTCGGGGTGACACCGCTCGGTGGGTCGGCTAGGGCTGGCGTGGCCGCCATAGCCGCGATTGCCGCGGCCGCGGTGGCAGCCACCAGCAGCTTGCTGACGATTCGCACTTTCTGTCCTCCCAGACATCTACTCGGGCACGCGTCGGCCCGGGCGTCTTCTCTCGGTTATTCCGCCGAGTCGCCGGGGCCAGTGCCGAACGGGCCCAGCCTGAACGGTGTGGGTGGCCACAAAGAAACGGCCAGCTGAACTCCCGTTAAACAAGCCGGCCACGAAGAGTGAAGGCTCAGATCTAACAAATTGCTAGGTCACTCTTACAATATGTAATGTCTCATGCGTCACAATAGGCTAATGCGCAGGTCGAGAACGGCAGTTGGTGGCAGGCAGTGGCGGCGTTGTTATGGACTGGTGATGAACGGGAGACATAATCGTAACTCATGGTTCGACAAGCAATTGCTGGCTGTTACTTCAAGAGATGGCCGCTAGGTGAACGAAGACCGTCTGTCAAGCGTCCTCGACTCCGGCTGACGGTTGATCAGCCAGAGTCGAGGACCTGGAATGCTTCGGCGAGGCGCCCATCGGGCAGGCCACCCTGCGTCGCCGCCCGGGCAAGCCAGCCGCGCAGGAACTCCTCCAGCTTGTCCATGTGCCCGGTCTGGCTCTCATGCGCGCGCAGCGCGGCGACCTTGCGGTGGAACGTGTCCGTCACGTCCACATAGTGGTTGGGCGCCGGCCCGCCGGGCAGCCACACCTCGCGCACCGTCCAGGGTTCCAGGCCCTCCTCGGCGCGCAGCTCACCGAACGCGAACGGGTTGCGCGCGTCCGGGTAGATGGCGTCGAGCGCCGCGGAACCCACCGCCCGGTGATCCGGGTGGCTCACCCCGATCCGGGCGTAGTTGCGCTCCGGGCTGGGGCAGACCACCCGGTCCGGCCGTACCTGCCGGATCACCCGGGCCAGATCCTTGCGCAGCCCGAGGGTGGCCTCCACCCTCCCGTCCGGGTATCCCAGGAACCGCAGGTCGGTGACGCCCACGCAGGCCGCGGCCGCCGTCTGCTCCTTGCGCCGCAGCGGCGCGATCTCGGCGCGCGGCACCGAGTCGTCCTGCCCGCCCGCGTCCCCGTCGGTCACCAGGCAGTAGATGACGCTGATCCCAGCATCGGTCCAGCTCGCGATGGTTCCGGCGGCGCTGAAGTCGACGTCGTCGGGATGCGCGACGATGACCAGGGCCCGCTGCACTTCGCTGTCGCTCAGCATCCTCCCGATCCTACGGGCAGCCCTTGAGGGGCGCCTTCGACCCGTCCCAGCCCACGATCACCTCCGGCGCTGCCGTACGGCGGGTTTCACGCGCGCCTGCGGCACGGCGGGTTCGCGCGCGCCTGCGGCACGGCATGCGCACTGCTATCCTGCGCGCCTCCAGCACGACGTCCCGCGAGGGAGGCAATGAAGTCAGTCCGGTCAGTCCAGGGCGGACATCACGTGCTTGATGCGGGTGTAGTCCTCGAACCCGTACATCGACAGGTCCTTGCCGTACCCCGAGTTCTTGAACCCGCCGTGCGGCATCTCGGCGACCAGCGGGATGTGGGTGTTGATCCAGACGCAGCCGAAGTCCAGACCGCGCGCCATCCGCATGGCCCGCCCGTGGTTGGCCGTCCACACCGAGGACGCGAGCCCGTACTTGGTGCCGTTCGCCCAGGCCAGGGCCTGCGCCTCGTCGCTGAACTGCTGCACGGTGATGACCGGGCCGAACACCTCGTTCTGGATGATCTCGTCGTCCTGCGCCAGCCCGTCGACGACGCTGGCCTCGAAGAAGAAGCCGCGCGCCCCGGTCTTGTGGCCGCCGGCCAGCACCTTGGCGTGGTCGGGCAGCCGGTCGATGAACCCGGAGACCCGCTCGAGCTGAGCCGGGTTGTTCAGCGGGCCGAAGTCCGCATCGGGGTTGTCCGGGCCCGCCACGGTCTGGCCGCGGGCCTGCTCGGCGAGTGCCTCGGCGAGCGCGTCGTGCACGCCCGGGCCGGCCAGCACCCGGGTCGCCGCGGTGCAGTCCTGCCCGGCGTTGAAGTACCCGGCGATCGCGACCGCTTCCGCGACCTTGGCCACGTCGGCGTCGTCGAACACGATGACCGGTGCCTTGCCGCCGAGTTCCAGGTGGACCCGCTTGAGATCGCCGGCGGCTGCGACCGCGACCTCCTTGCCCGCCCGCACACTGCCAGTGATCGACACCATCTGCGGCACCGGGTGGGCGACCAGCGCGCGGCCGGTGTCCCGGTCGCCGCAGACCACGTTGAACACGCCGTGCGGCAGGAACTCGCTCATCAGCTCGGCCATGAGCAGCGCGCTGACCGGCGTGGTGTCGGACGGCTTGAGCACCATGGTGTTGCCCGCCGCGAGCGCCGGGGCCCACTTCCACACCGCCATCATCATCGGGTAGTTCCACGGCGTGACCGCCGCGCACACACCTACAGGCTCGCGGCGGATGAACGAGGTGAACCCGGACATGTACTCGCCCGCCGACCGGCCTTCCAGCATCCGGGCCGCGCCCGCGAAGAACCTGATCTGGTCCACCATCGGGGGGATCTCTTCCGAGGCGGTCAGCGCGAGCGGCTTGCCGGTGTTCCGGGACTCGGCCTTGACGAATTCGTCGGCGCGGGACTCGATCGCATCGGCGATCTTGAGCAGGGCCAGGCTGCGCTCGGCGGGAGTGGCGTCCCGCCATCCCTCGAAGGCGGCCGCGGCCGAGGACACAGCCGCGTCGACCTCCGTCTCCCCGGACACGGGCGCGGTGGCGAACACCTCGCCGGTGCTTGGGTTGATCAGCTCGGAGCGGTTATCGAAGGACAAGTCCGTCCACTGGCCGCCGATAAAGTTCTGCAGGTCCTCAGCCACGACGCCTCCGTTTTGTAGTGAAAGTGCTTCTACTGCCTGGCCGGGGCGCGTTCCTCGCACGCCCATGGCGAGCCGTAGTCGGTGAGCAAGTCCAGGAACGGGCCCGGGGGCAGCGCTTCGGGGCCAAGTACCCCGGCACCTGACCACGCGCCCGAGTCGATCAGTTCCAGAGCCACGACCGGGTTCACCGCCGTCTGCCAGACCACGGCCTGGGACCCGTACTCGGCCATGGACCAGGCGTTGTCCACCACATGATGAAGGTAGACCTCGCGCGGGGCGCCGTCGGTGCCGGTACCGGTGACCCAGGTGCCCGCGCAGGTGAGACCGGTCATCTTGGCACCGAGCGTGGCCGGGTCGGGCAGGCAGGCCGCCACCACGTCCCGCGGCGACACACTCCCGCCGCCGACGCTGACCGGATCTGTGCGGTCCAGGCCGAGCTTATGCAGGGTCTGCAGCACGCCGATGAACTCCGCACCGAGGCCGTATTTGAACGTGACCCGCTTCGCCTGCACCCAGCGGGGGATCAGCAGCACCTCTTCGTGCTCCACGTTCACGCACTCCACCGGGCCGATCCCGGCAGGGAAGGTGAAGGTCTCCGGCTCGGAGAACGGCGGCGTGGTGTACCAGCCCCGGCCGGCCTCCCAGATGACCGGCGGGTTCAGGCACTCCTCGATGGTGGTCCAGATGGAGAAGGTGGGCGCGAAATCGTAGCCCGCGACCGCGAGATTCGCACCGTCCCTGACGCCGACGTCACCGATTTCGCGGAACAGCGCGTCCGCGGCGTACCGGGCGAACACGTCGGACAGGCCCGGCTCCACCCCGATGCCTGCCAGGGCCAGCTTCCCGGCCTGCTCCCACTGCCCGGCCATCGCGAACTGCTCGTCGCCCAGCTTGACCCCGGTCTTGGCGTGCGGCTCCTGCGGGTGCGGGTGGGACAGCGACATGGCCATGTCGAGGTAGTGCGCGCCGGCCGCGAG
>DASXKD010000367.1:0-13775 GCA_036497045.1 Streptosporangiaceae bacterium
GGGCTCGGGCAAGTCGACCATCGCCAATGTGCTAGTGGCCCGGTTCCTGGAGATGGGCGGCCGCCACGTCACCCTGCTCGACGGCGATCTGGTCCGCAAGCACCTGTCCTCCGAGCTCGGGTTCTCCCAGGAGCACCGGCAGCTCAACATCCGCCGCATCGGCTTCGTGGCGGCCGAGATCACCCGCAACGGCGGCATCGCCATCTGCGCGCCGATCGCCCCCTACGACGCCACCCGCAAGGACGTGCGGGCCCTAATCGAGCCCGGCGGCGGCTTCCTGCTCGTTCATGTGTCGACCCCCCTCGAGGTGTGCGAGGGACGGGACCGCAAGGGCCTCTACGCCAAGGCCCGCGCTGGGACACTGCCCGAGTTCACGGGCATCTCCGATCCCTACGAGGTGCCCGGCGACGCCGACGTCGTCATCGACACGACCCAGGTCACGGCCGAGGAGGCCGCCCAGCAGATCATCCTGCACCTGGAGTCGGAGGGCTACGTCGGAGCCGAGGGCTCGGGCTGATCCGAGGCAGCCGACCGTCCAGGCCGGCACGGTTAGATGTGGTTTGGCCGGGTGCGGTGTGCCGTGCTTTAGGCGGCGGCGAGGCTGTCGGCTGGCAGCCTCGCCGCCGCACCGCGGAGTGCCGCCCGCCGCCGCGGGTAACTGCGACTGCGGCGCGCCCCGGCTTGCCGCGCCGGGGCAGGTCAGGGCGCCTGGGGCAGCTTGACCGAGCCGCGCTTGGCGGCGGGCGCCGAGGGGGGCGGCACGACCGGCCCTATGTCACCGTCCGGCGCCTCATCGAGGTCCACGATCACCGGCGCGTGGTCGCTCGGCCCGGTGCCCTTGCGGGCCTGCCGGTCCACCCAGGCGGCGCGCACCCGGCTGGCCACCGGGGTGCTGGCCAGCACCAGGTCGATCCGCATGCCCAGATTCTGGTGGAACATCCCGGCCCGGTAGTCCCAGTAGGTGAACACCCGCTCGGCCGGCCAGCGGTCGCGCACGACGTCGTGCAGGCCGAGCGCCTGCAGGCTGGCCAGCGCCTCCCGTTCGGGCGGCGTGACGTGGGTCTGGCCGACGTAGGCGGCCGGGTCGAACACGTCGGCGTCGGCCGGCGCGATGTTCATGTCCCCGCACACCATGACGGCCTCGGGGCCGGCGCCGACCTGGTCCTTCAGTGCCGCCAGCCAGGCGAGCTTGTAGTGGTAGTGGTCGGAGTCCGGCGTCCGCCCGTTGGGCACGTAGACCGAATGCACCCGGATCCCGGCGCAGTTGGCGGACACCGCGCGCGCCTCAGGATCGGGGAATCCCGGACCGCCGGGAATGCCCGCCACGACGTCCTCAAGGCCCACTCGGGATAGGATCGCCACCCCGTTCCACTGGGGCTGGCCGTGCAGGGCGACCGCGTACCCGCGGCGGTCGAGTTCGGGGCCGAGCAGGCTGGTGAACGCACCGTCGGCAAGCTTGGTCTCCTGAAGGCAGACCACATCGGGCTGCCGCTGGTCCAGCCACGGCAGCAGCCGCGGCACCCGTTGCTTGACCGAGTTCACGTTCCACGTCGCTACCCGCACCGGGCCTACGCTAGCCGCCCTTGCCGACATCGCGTACCCACTGGCGTCCATGTCCGCCCGCTGCGTGCCGCACCGGCGCCTGGCCGGCCCACGAAAATTACCGGCCAGCGGATGTCCGGTGCCGTCGGGCGGCTCCGACGTCCCTGGTAGCAGCACCACTACGGTGCAGGAAGAGAGGAGACCGCGATGAAATACATGATCTTGCTGTACGGCTCGCAGCAGGACTACGACGCCCTGACCGGGAAAGCAGTCCCGGGCAAGCCGGCCTGGGGCCCGGAGGACTTCGCGGCGATGGGCGCGTTCATGGCGGAGTTCAGCAAGGACGTGGCCGAGTCCGGGGAACTGGTGGAGACCCGCGGCCTGACCGCCCCGGTCCATGCGCGGCGGATCCGGCTGGCCGACGGGACGCAGGTGGTGACCGACGGGCCGTACGCGGAGACCCAGGAGGTGCTGGCCGGCTACTGGGTCGTGGACTGCGAGAGCTTCGACCGGGCGACCCAGATCGCTGGCCGGCTGGCGAGCTGCCCGGGCCCGGCCGGTGCTGCCGCCGGCGCGGTCATCGACGTGCGGCCGGTCGCCGAGTCCAGGGACGAACTGGAGCTCTGACCACGGATGCTGGAGCCTGGGGCCGAGGACCTGCTGCGCCGTCTGGCACCGCAGGTCCTCGGCGCGGTGGTACGGCGCTACGGGCACTTCGACACCGCCGAGGACGCGGTCCAGGAGGCGCTGCTCGCCGCCGCGGTGCAGTGGCCGAGGGACGGCATTCCCGCCGATCCGCGCGGCTGGCTGATCACGGTTGCCTCGCGGCGGCTGACCGACCTGCTGCGCAGCGAGCAGGCCAGGCAGCGCCGGGAGGACACCGTGGCCCGGCGGGTCCTGCCAGAGCTACAGGTAGCACCCGCCTTGGACGCCGCTGGCCGCGCCGCGGCCGATGACACCCTGATCCTGCTATTCCTGTGCTGCCACCCGGCGCTGTCGCCCGCCTCGCAGATCGCCCTCACCCTGCGCGCGGTCGGCGGCCTGACCACTGCAGAGATAGCCCGCGCGTTCCTGGTGCCGGAGGCGACGATGACCCGGCGGATCAGCCGGGCCAAGCAGGGCATCAGGGCCAGCGGGGTGCCGTTCAGCATGCCCGCGGCCAGCGAGCGCGCCGAACGGCTCGCCACGGTGCTGCACGTGCTCTACCTGATCTTCAACGAGGGTTACGCCAGCACGTCCGGGCCGGACCTGCAGCGTGCAGAGCTTGCGGCGGAGGCGATCCGGCTGGCCAGACTGCTTCACCGGCTGCAGCCCGACGACGGCGAGGTGACCGGGCTGCTCGCGCTGATGCTGCTCACCGATGCCCGCCGGGCGGCACGCAGTGGGCCGTACGGCGAACTGGTGCCCATGGCCGACCAGGACAGGGGCCGGTGGGACGCGGCCGCCATCGCGGAGGGAGTGGCGCTGATCATCGGCGCGCTGCCGCACGGCCCGACCGGCCCCTACCAGCTCCAGGCAGCGATCGCCGCGGTCCACGACGAGGCACCCAGCGCCAAGGCGACCGACTGGCCGCAGATCATGGGGCTGTATGAATTGCTGCTGCAGATCTCGGACAACCCGGTGGTGGCGCTGAACCACGCCGTCGCGGTGGCCATGGTCGCGGGCCCGCAGGCCGGGCTCGACCTGCTGGCCGGGCTCGAATCCGACGAGCGGATCGCCGGGGACCACCGGCTGCATGCGGTCCGCGGGCACCTGCTTGAGGCGGCCGGGGACCGGGCGGCGGCCCGCGACTGCTACCAGGCCGCGGCCCGGCGGGCGCTCAGCCTTCCGCAGCAGCGCTACCTGCAAGCCCGCGCCGGCCGGCTGGCCGACGGGTAACCCCGGACAGCCCGCTGGGCGCCTGGACCGCGGGTCAGCTTTCCGGGTGCCGCAGCGGCGAGCCGAACCGGAGCTTGTTCCCGTCCGGGTCTATGTGGAAGCCCTCGTGCTGGCCGTAGTCGTAGTCCTCAGGACCAGTCCTCAGGCATCCCGCTCATTCTTCGGCGCGCGGCCGAAGAACTCGCGCGGGTTGCGCACCAGCATCTGCTCTATCTGGCTGCCGGTGACACCGCGCTCGGCCAGCCCCGGCAGCAGCGCGCCGTGGATGTAGGTGAACTGCCAGTCGGGCAGGACGAAGTCCTGCTCGGCATTGGTGAACCAGTCGGTGAATGAGGCCTTGTCGTGGGAGAGCATGACCCGGTCGGCATAGCCGCGCTCGCAGAGCTTGGCCAGGGTGTCCAACTGGTCGGCGAGCGGCACGGCGATCTGCAGGCCGCAGCGGTCCCAGCCGATGTAGGAGCCGTTGGCGATGATCTGCTCCAGGTAGCCCAGGTCGGTGCTCTCGTTGGAATGCCCGATCATCACCCGGCCCATGTCGGCGCCGCGGGAGGCCAGGATCCGCTGCTGGTCCAGGCCCTGCCGGGACGGCGCGTACGCGTGGGTGCACACCGGCGTGCCGGTACGCGCGTGCACGTTGGCGACCGCCATCGCCAGCCGTTCCACGTCCGGTGTCATGCCCTGCTCGTCGGTCACGATCTTCAGCACGGCCGCGCGGAATCCGGTATCACCGATCCCGGTGGTCACGTCCCGCTCGAACAGCGACTCCAGCGTCCGGTCCTCGTCGTCGAGGATCTTGCCCCGGCCGCGGTAGTGGAACGGGACCGGGAGGTTGTCGTAGGTGTAGTAGCCGGTCGCGAACATGATCTTCAGCCCGGTGCCCTCCGCTGCCCGGGCGACCAGCGCCGGGTCGCGGTACAGGCCGGGCACGGTCATGTCGAGGATCGCGCCGACCCCGGCCTGGCTGAGCCTGCGGAGCCGCTCGCGTGCGGCCGCCACCTCGGCCTCGGTGTCCCAGCCCCCGAAGCCGGGCCAGCCCTGCTGCAGGGTCTCGGTCCGGATGAACACGTGCTCGTGCATGAGCACCGGGCCGAGATCGTTGACGTCGATCTCCCCGGCGGTGGTCGGAACGTGGGGCATGGGGTCTTACCTCCGGTGCGGGACGAAGGTTGCCGCGGGGGGCGTAATGCACCTCATTAGAGAACGCGGCGGACGGGCATCGCCAGCCTTCGGCACCTGAAATCTGCCGCGGCGCCGCCCGGGTATCTGACCGGGGCGGGCCGGCTCTTGCCGGTCGGAGCCCAAGTGCCATCTGATGCTGTGGAGACTAGTGCGCTGCGCGTTGCCGATGTGCTACGCCCGCCTCCGCTTTGCTCACGGGATCTGGCCGCGGTGGTCGACGAAGGCCCGGTCGATGATGGCGGTGGCACCGGTTGTCGTGCCGGTGCGGGCGATCACCGTGCGCTCGCCGATGAGCTGCCACGTGGTCCTGCTGAAGATCAGCTCTTCGCGGATGCCGCCGTCGACGCCGGGGCCGATTCGCGCGACGGCCACACCAGGCCGGCCGATCGCGTCCGTGGCGTCGGGTACGAGGGTCACCCCCGGGATCAGGGCGGCGGCCCGGTAGAGCGGAACAGGTAGCCAGGGAGGTTCGCGATGTGCTGCAGCCGATGCCAGTTCTCCCAGGCGTAGGCCAGCGCTTCCGCGGGTCGCATCCCGGCCATCCTCAAAGCCGTACAGCGCAGCCAGCGCGCGGCCGAGCCGCGGCCCGGCCTCCGCCACAAAGCGCTCGAACACCGCCTGATCGTTACCGGCCTTGCCCGGCCCTGGCGTCACGGCCGGATTCGCACCACCTGCCGCGTGCATGTCACCGCCGCTCCACCACTCGGTCTCTTACCTACTTAGACCAGCGAAGCCCCCGAAGCGACCACAAGGCTGACGCACCGTTCTGCTCCCATTCCCCCATCGCCCGTAGCTGTCCGGAGTGCCGGGCCGCAGCCAGTGTCAGGGCCGGCCGGGTCAGCCGGCGCCGATCGCGGCGAGCACCACCAGCAGGATGGTCGCCGCTGCCAGCGTGCCATGCAGCGCGATGACGGTCAGCGGCTTCCCGGCCGGCACTCCGATCGCGGTCATCCGCGCCGGCTGCAGCCCGGTGCGGGCTGACCTGGTCCCTGACGCCTGCGTGCCCGGCGGACTGATGGCCGGCTCCTGCGGTCCGCTGCTGGGCTGGCGCTGCTCCGGCAGGCCGCCGGCCAGGGTGGCCATGCCGAGCCCGGCCACCGCCAGGACCACGGCCACGGCCGCCCAGGCCAGGGCGCGCGCGCCGGTGGCCAGGAAGGCTATCCAGATGCCCAGCCCAGTGAGGGCGAGCGCGAAGTGGCCGACGATGACCGCCCGCGGCACCCCGGCCACCCGGGCGTAGCGCCGGCGCAGCCCGCCGTGGGCGATCCAGCCCGCCAGCAGCCCGGCACCCGCCGCCACGGTGACCGCCCAGGCGGCCAGCGCGGCAAACTCCAGCGGCAGGCGATTGGACGGCGTGGCCGGGCTGGCCACCGGCGGTGCCGGGGCACGCGGCGGGACCACCGTGACGAGATAGGAGAGGTAGGCGGCCTCGTGGTGGGCGAGCCGCCGGGCGACGACCTTGCGGTGCGGCCCGACTGCCGCGCGGATAGCCCGGTCGACGGCGAGGTTGATCTGCTCATGGGTCAGGCCGGTGCAGGCGGGAGGCACCGAGGTCACCGTGACGTGCCGGTTAAGCGCCTGTACGGCGAAGGCATAACAGGCCGCCACCGTTGCCTGCGATGTGGCCGGCTGACCAGCGGAGCATCCGGCCGCCGGGAGGGCGGCCATCGTTGCGAGAACCGCCACGGCGAGAGTCCGGCGGCTGGCGGGTGTTATGACCCCCGGCACGGCCGGAACACCTCGCGGAGCCGGTCCGCCAGCAACCGCGGCTCGGCCACGGCCGGGAAGTGGCCGCCGCGGTCGTGCTCGGCCCAATGGGTGACGTGGAAGTACCGTTCGGCGAGTTCCCGTGGCGGTTTCGGGAACGGGACGATCTCACCGCCGAAGATGTCGATCGCGACCGGGACGGGCCCCGGGTCGTCAGCGGGCAGCGCACTGTCCGGCGCGTGCCGGTAGGCCCAGTACGGGAGCAGCGACGAGGCCGCCGTCCTGGTCGTCCAGTACAGGGTGAGCGTG
Organism: Streptosporangiaceae bacterium; assembly: GCA_036497045.1. Lineage (GTDB taxonomy): Bacteria > Actinomycetota > Actinomycetes > Streptosporangiales > Streptosporangiaceae > DASXKD01. Next base: position 6,616 of record DASXKD010000367.1, read on the forward strand.
GACAGCAGTTGGTCCCGGTCGAGGGCTGGCTGCCCCTCGGCAGTGGTGCTGCTCCACCGGGTGAGTTTCTCCCCGAGCCACGCGGCCAGCGCGACCGGTGAGTCGTCGAGGGCGGCACCAACGGTCGCGGGCTTGGTGGCGTGCATGTGCGAATAGCCGCCCTCTTCCGCGAGCCACGCCCTTACCTCCGCGAAGTGCTCGCTCACCGGATCGGTCCAGGGCCGGGGCGGCGCGGCAAGCCCGGGCGTGGCAAGGTGGATCGCCGCGACTTCGCCCGGATGGGCGCGGGCCAGCCGCGCGGTGATCCCGGCACCGAGGTCGCTGCCGTGGGCGACATAACGCCGGTAGCCGAGCACGCCGGTCATGATCGTGTGCCACAACTCGGCGACCTGCGGATACGTCAGGCCGCCGGGCGGCGGCGGCCCGGAGAAGCCGAAGCCGGGCAGAGAGGGCAGCACGACGGTGAAGGCGTCCGCCGCGTCACCGCCGTGCGCGGCCGGGTCGGTGAGCAGCGGCAGCAGCGTCAGGTATTCAAGGAACGAACTCGGCCAGCCGTGGGTCAGCACCAGCGGCAGCGGATCCGGCCCGGTGCCGGGCGCGTGCACTAGGTGCACGGGGATCCCGTCGACCTCGGCCCGCAAGTGGGTGAGCCGGTCGAGCCGGGCTTGCAGGGTGAGCGGGTCAAAGGCCCGCCAGTCCTCGATCAGCCGGGCAAGCCAGTCCCCGGGCACGCCACGCTCCCAGGTGCCGCCGCGCGCGGGCAGCCGGGCCGTGCCCAGCCGCAAGGCCAGATCCCCCGATGCCTCGATGTCCAGCGCCGCCCGGAACGGCTCGGCACGGAGATGTGGAGAACCCATGCCGAGATCATGTCGCACCCGCTGGCTCGGGTGCCAGCCGCTTGCTGGGCGCGCAGGACTCCTGAGGGGTGCCCGTCACACCGGGCGGTGACGCTAGGGATCGGCAACGGGTTCGTCCCCACCCACGGGGCGTCCCTCCCTGTGCTGCTGTACCACACTCGCAGCGGCACGTTCGGCACCTTGTCCGGCAGCCCGGCCTACACGGTCAGCTACACCGCCACGTCGGCCAACGTGGTTTACCCGTGACAGAAGGGACTAAGACGAGCCCTGGGCCAGCGTAAAGTCAAATTGTGCGGCTGGGCGCCGCGATCGTCTCCTTTGACTTGGGCGGAGGTCTCATGGGCCGGGACATTCAGCCGATCAAGATCAGTGGCGAGGACCGGCGGCAGTACCGGGACAAGCTCCAGCGCTCGCTGGAGGTGTTCGCCCGGATGCTGCGTGAGCACCTGTTCGAGGCCGACCCGGCACAGGTGGGCCTGGAGATCGAACTGAACCTGGTGGACGACCAAGGGGCTCCGTCCATGCAGAACGCCGACGTGCTCGACGCCATCGCCGACCCGCTCTGGGCGACCGAACTCGGCCAGTTCAACATCGAGATCAACGTGCCGCCGCGAGGGCTCGACGGCGATGCCATGGCAGGCCTGGAGGAGGAGGTCCGCAGCAGCCTCAACGACGCGGACGCCAAGGCGCGCAGCGTCAGCAACCGGCTCGTCATGATCGGCATCCTGCCGACGCTGCAGGAGGACGACCTGCACGAGGGTGTCCTGTCCGCGAACGCCCGGTACCGGGTGATCAATGAGCAGATCTTCGCGGCGCGCGGTGAGGACATGCGCATCGAGATCGACGGCCCGGAGCGGCTGGTCACCCACGCCGACAGCATCACGCCAGAAGCCGCATGCACCAGCGTGCAGTTGCACGTCCAGGTCTCCCCGGAATCCTTCGCGAACTACTGGAACGCCGCCCAGGCGATCGCGGGCGTCCAGGTCGCGCTGGCCGCCAATTCACCGTTCCTGTTCGGCAGGCGGCTGTGGCAGGAAACCAGGATCACGCTGTTCGAGCAGGCCACCGACACCCGGCCGGTGGAGCTGCAGCAGCAGGGGGTGCGGCCCCGGGTGTGGTTCGGCGACCGCTGGATCACCTCGGTGTTCGACCTGTTCGAGGAAAACATCCGGTACTTCCCCGCCCTGCTGCCGATCTGCGAGGACGAGGACCCGCTCGCCGAGCTTGACCGGGGCGCCGCACCGCAGTTGGCCGAGATGAGCCTGCACAACGGGACGATCTACCGGTGGAACCGGCCCGTCTATGCGGTGGTGGACGGCAGGCCGCACCTGCGGGTGGAGAACCGGGTGCTGCCGGCCGGCCCATCGGTCGCGGACGTCATGGCGAACGCGGCGTTCTACTACGGGCTGGTGCGGGTGCTCGCCGAGGCCCAGCGGCCGGTGTGGACCCAGATGTCGTTCGCGACCGCCGCCGAGAACCTCTACGAGGCGGCGCGCAACGGCCTGGATGCGCACCTGTACTGGCCGGGCTTTGGCGAGATGCCCGCCGTTGAACTCGTGCTCCGCCGCCTGCTGCCGCTCGCTTATGAGGGGCTCGCCCGCTGGGGCATGGACAAGGCCCTGGCCGAGCGGCTGCTTGGCATCATCGAGCAGCGCTGCATCAGCGGCCAGAACGGGGCGGCCTGGCAGACGGCCGCGGTCGCGGCGATCAGCGAGGGCGGCGCGGACCGTGCCGAGGCGCTGCGGCAGATGACCCAGCGCTACATCGAGCACATGCACACCAACGAGCCCGTGCACACCTGGCCCAACGGCGCCTGACGCCGGCTTCAGGGTTCGCCCCCGACCGGACACTTCTGTCGGGCCGGCGGCGACTCCAGGCGTGCGTCAGAGCAACATGCCCATCACGATCGCGTCCCAGAGTTCGCCGCTGGCCCGCCGGTACTGGCCGGGGCGGCGCCCCTCCTCGGCAAAACCGGACTTGCGGTAGAGGGCGATCGCCGCCTCGTTGCGGGCGAACACTTCCAGGGAGAGCTTGTGCAGGCCCTGGCCGCGCGCCCAGTCGATGGCCGTCCGCACCAGCGCCGAGCCGGCGCCGCGGCCGCGCCAGCCCTGGTCCACGAGCATCGCCAGGTCGCCGAAACCATGGCGGCTGGGCGTGACGTGGATCAGCCCGATGATCTGGTCACCGGCGACCGCGACGAAGGTCCCGGCCGGGCCTGTCGTGCCCGCCGCGAAGACCGCGGTGCGCTCGTCGATGTCCACCGGCGGCTCGGAAGCGATACCGGTGCGTTCGGCCGCCACGGCCGCGAACAGCTCCGCCATCGCCCGCGCATCCTCGGCGCGAGCGGGCCTGACCTCGAACTCCGCCATGGACTTCATGCTCCCACCTCAGGGCAGGGGCCGACGCGCGGCGGCGTACGCTGAGAGCCTAGGCACCCGTTGCGTCGTTTCACGTCGGAGGTAGTGGTGGTGCTGAGCGCACTGGCGCCGCTGGCCGGCCTGTGGCACGGGATGGAACACGTTCTGTTCGCGCCGTCGAGCCTGTCCGCCGTCGCCGTCACCCTGCTGGCCGGGGCCGTGCTGGCCGGGGCGCTGGCGGCGTGCCTGGCCAGCGCCGCCAGGCTCGGCCACCTGTCCGCGGCGGTGCCACTGATCCGGCGTGCCGCCGCGCTGCGCGAGAAGTCCTGGTGTGCCGCGTTCCTTCCACAGCGTGACCCGGACGCAGCGGGCCGGCCCCGCCCCAGAGCACCTTCGGCGGCTCCGGCGGCCGCTGCTTCCTGACCGCGGAGCACGCAGGCCCGCGCCGGGCCGCGATGCCACTCGCCGTTAACGTCTCCGCTGGCTGAAACGCGGCCGTCTCCAGCCGTCCTTTCCTCGTTCCTGGCCCGCTGGAGGGTTGCATAATGTCCGGTTTCCTCGGCGTCCCGATCGACGCCGCGTATCACCTCGTCTCACTGTTCGCCAGTTTTCTCACGCCGCTGCCCGGCGGCCTGGCCGCCGCGGCCGCGATCGTCGGTTTCACCATGGCCGTGCGCCTGCTGCTCCTGCCGCTGAGCTACCGGGCCATGCGCGGGATAGCGGCACAGGCCAGGGTGGCGCCCCTGGCCCAGGACCTGCGGAACCGGTATGCCGGGCAGCCCGACCGGCTGCAGCGTGAGCTGACCGCGGCCTACCGGGCCGAGGGCACCACCATGTTCGCTGGCTGCCTGCCGCTGCTCGTGCAGTGGCCCGCCTTCAGCGTGCTGTCCCTGCTGTTCCGCTCCTCGCACGTCGGTGGCGCGCCGAACACGTTGCTCACGCACCACCTGTTCGCCTCGCCGCTGGCCGGTTACTGGCTGGGTGGCGCCGGGCCGTTCAGCGCCCAGGGAGCGGTGTTCGCCGGCCTGTTCGTGCTGCTGGCGGGCATCGGCTGGCTGTCGGCCCGGATGGCCCGCCGCGCCAGTGACCTGGCCGCCGCGACCGGCCCGGCGGGCGCGACCGGCACCGCCGTCGCGACCGGCCCGGCCGCCGTCGGCGGAGCGCAGGCCGCGCTGGTCCGGGCACTGCCGTTCGCCACTGTGGCGATCGCCGCGTTCGTGCCCCTGGCGGCCGGGTTGTACCTGGCCACGAGCGCCGCCTGGACGCTCGCCGAACGGGCGATGCTTTCGCCAAAGCGCCCTGCGGCCGGCCATTGACCACCGGGGGCCTCCTCAGACCAGAGACTGATTCGGCGCCGTCCAATCCGCCGGCATATCCGACTCCAGGCTGACCCGGCGGCCTGGAATTAGCCGCAGAATCACTCCAGAGAGGGATTCGGGTCCCTCTATATACTCAGTATAGTACTGAGCATGATTACTGGCTGTGGTGCCGCATGAGCGTCAAGCATGCACTGCTCGCGCTGCTCAGCGAGGGTCCCAAGTACGGCCTTCAGCTCCGTGAGGAGTTCGAGTCCGGGACCGGCGAGGTCTGGCCGCTGAACGTCGGCCAGGTGTACACCACGCTGCAGCGCCTGGAGCGGGACGGGCTGGTGGAGTCCGATGACACCACCGAGGTGGGCCCGCAGAAGGGGTTCCGTATCACCGCGGCCGGTGCGGAGGAACTGACCGGGTGGCTGCGCACACCGCCTGACCTCAGCTCGCCGCCCAGGGACGAGCTGGTGATCAAGGTGCTGGTGGCGCTGCGGGTCCCCGGTGTGGACGTACACGAGGTGGTCCAGGTCCACCGCCGTTACCTGGTCGAACTGATGCAGCAGTGGACGCACCTGAAGGAGGACGAGGCCGAGTACGACCTCAGCCTGGCGCTGGTGGTGGACGCGGAACTATTCCGGCTGGACTCGGTCATCCGGTGGCTCGACTCCGCCGACGGCCGCCTCAAGCGGGCCGCCGCCGACCGGGCCACCGAGGTCACGCCCGCTCCTGCCCCCCAGCCTGCTCCCGCGCCGAAACTGCGGCGCCGGGCGGGGGCGCGCAGATGAGACACGCGTATCGCAACCTTCGATCGATCAACTTGCCTGCAACACAACGGGGTCCGAGGAGGCCATTGACATGAGCATGCTGGAATTGCGGGGCGTGACCAAGGTCTACGGACAGGGCGACACGGTGGTGAACGCCCTGCGCGGCATTGACCTGACGGTGGAGCCCGGCGCGATGGTGGCGGTAATGGGCCCGAGCGGCTCCGGCAAATCCACGCTGCTGACGATCGCCGGCAGCCTGGAGGAGCCGACCGAGGGCGAGGTGCTGATCGACGGCGCCCTGCTGCGGCAGATGTCGCGCAACGCCAAGGCCAGGCTGCGGCGCCGCTCGATCGGATACGTGTTCCAGGACTTCAACCTGTTGCCCGGGCTAACCGCAGTGGAGAACGTCGCGCTTCCGATGGAGCTCGACGGGATATCCGGGCGGCGCGCCCGCGCTGCCGGCAAGCGTGCCCTGGACGACCTCGGCCTGTCCGAGCGGGCGGACCGGTTCCCCGACCAGCTCTCCGGAGGCGAGCGGCAGCGCGTGGCCATCGCCCGCGCGGTGGTGGGCGAGCGCCGCCTGCTGCTCGCCGACGAGCCGTCGGGCGCGCTGGACTCGGTGAACGGCGAGGCGGTGATGCGCATGGTGCACGACGCATGCAAGCGCGGTGTCGCCGCCGTGGTCGTCACCCACGACGCGCAGCTTGCCTCGTGGGCCGACCGGGTCGTGTTTCTGCGCGACGGGCGCGTCGTGGACCAGACCGCTCCGCAGGCCGGGCCGGAATCGCTGCTTAGCACCCCGGGACAGCCGCAATGAGCACAGCACTCCGCGAGCGCCCGGCCGCCCCGGCTCCCGCGAGCGGCGCCAAGAACGGCGGCATGCCGGCCCGCCGCGCGGTGACCCGCTGGGCGTGGCGCCTGTTCCGCCGCGAGTGGCGGCAGCAACTGCTGGTCCTCGCGCTGATCACGGTCGCCGTGGCCGCCACCATCATCGGTGCGGCGGCGGCCACGAACAACCCGCCGCCGCAAAACGCCGGCTTCGGCACCGCCCGGAACATGGCCACGTTCCAGGCCCCCGACCCGCACCTGGCCAGCCAGATCGCGGCGCTCCAGCAGCGGTTCCACCCGATCGACGTCATCGAGAACCAGACCGTCGCCGTCCCCGGCTCGATCAACACCTACCAGCTACGTGCGCAGAACCCGCACGGCCCGTACGGCCAGCCGATGCTCTCCCTGGTCTCCGGGCACTTCCCAACGGGGGCAGGCCAGGTAGCGGTGACTAGCGGGGTGGCCTCCGACTTCGGCCTCCGGATCGGCAGCGTGTGGCACCAGGGCGGCACCGCACGGACCGTCGTGGGCATCGTGCAGAACCCGCAGAGCCTGCTGGACGAGTTCGCCCTCGTGGCGCCCGGCCAGGTCCACAACCCGACCCAGGTCACCGTGCTGTTTGACGGGCACGGCCAGCCTCCTGCCGGGCTGGGCCGCTCCATTACGGCCGCCGGAGCGCAGACGCAGAGCAACGTGGTCAATCCCGAGAGCATCTCGGTCGCGGCCCTCGTCGTGGGAATGCTGCTCATCGCCCTGGTCGCGGTCGGCGGCTTCACCGTGCTGGCGCAGCGACGGCTGCGGTCCCTGGGCATGCTCGCCTCGACGGGCGCCACGGACCGGCACGTCCGCCTCGTGGTGCTGGCCAACGGCGCCGTCGTCGGCGTCGCCGGCGCGGTTCTCGGTCTGGTGCTCGGGCTGGCCGGCTGGCTGGCCTACCGGCCCGTGCTGGAGCAGAGCGCGCACCACCTGATCGGCACGTTCGCCCTGCCGTGGGGGGTGATCGGCCTGGCACTGCTGCTGGCCGTGGTGGCCGCCGTCTTCGCG
>DASXKD010000368.1:0-3661 GCA_036497045.1 Streptosporangiaceae bacterium
CGTCCGGCCACGCCCCTTCCAGCCGGGCCGTCGGTGAGCTGAATGCCGCGCCGGGAACCCTCCGCCAGACCTCACCCCCTAGCGCCACCCGCACGTGCTGACCAGGATGGCATGGCGGGCCAACATCGCCCGCCGTGGCCGGGAAACGAGGCGCTGATGGCGGAGCACGACTTCAATACCCTGATGGCCGCGCTGGACAGCCCGCTGGTCATCGTTACCACAGCCGATGACCGGGAGCGGGCGGGTTGCCTGGTCGAGTTCCACGTCCAGTCCAGCATGGAGCCGCAGCGGTACTGCGTATGGCTGTCCAAGGCCAACTACACCTACCGTGTGGCGCTGCACTCCAGCCACCTGGTCATCCACTTCCTGACCGCGGACGATCTGCCGCTCGCCGAGCTGTTCGGCACCCAGACCGGGGATACCGCCGACAAGTTCGCCGGCCTTCCGGTGGATTCCGGGCCTGGCGGCGCGCCGGTGCTCAGGGAGTGCCCCAATTGGCTGGCGGTACGCCGTATAGCGCTGCTCGACGAGGGCGGCGACCACGTCTGCCTGACCACCGAGCCGGTCGCCGCACAGACGGCCGGACCGTTCCGGCCGCTGCGGGTATCCCAGGCCGCCCACCTGAAGGCGGGTCACGGTGCCGAGGAACGGCCCGAGCCGCCCACGGAACGAGCAGCACCAGCGTGACCGCCGACAGGGGTCGGCTGGCTAAGGACCTGGCTCGCAGCGTGCTTCCCGGGCGGAGCCGGCCGTCGTCGCCCATATCGGCGAGGACAGCGGGCAGCCCGTCACTGAGCATCTTGCGGCGGATCCGGCCCAGCAGCTGGGCCATGAACAGGCCGCCGACGCCGGTGAACCCGGTGTGCTCGTAGGTGAAGCGGGTACCGTCACCGGCCGGCTCGAGGCTGTAGGTGACCACGGTGGTGTCGCCTCCGGCGTCGTCCGTCCAGGTGTAGCGGAGCAGGGTCGGCTCCCTCGCCTCTACCACCTCGCAGTTGACGATGCCGTTCCAGCCGGGCTTGGGCTTGGCCACGAATCGGAATCTGGTGCCGGGGACCGGCGCGAAGCCCTCCGGGCGCCCGCCTGCGCCGGTCGCGGTCCACAGCGGGATCAGTTCGCTGTCGGTCAGGGCGCGCCAGACCCTGGTGACCGGGTACGCGTAGTCGCGGACGATGCGGATCTCACTCATGGATGCCTCCTGCGAACATAAAGTTCCGTGACTAGAAAAATATAGTAACAGAAAATTTATTGCGACTGTAAAGATGTACTAGGCTGAAGCCATGAGTGGACGGGCACTGGAGTGGACAGCCGGAGAGGCGTCAGACCCGTCGGCCGAGGGACTGCGCGATCGCAAGAAGCGTCTGATGCGCCAGCAGTTGTCTGACACCGCGACCGCGATGTTCCTTGAGCGCGGCTTCGACGCCGTCCGCGTGGCCGACGTCGCGCAAGCGTGCGGTGTGTCGGAGAAGACCGTCTTCAACTACTTCCCGGTCAAGGAAGCCCTCGTTATGGACCGGCTGGAGACCATCCAGGGCGCCCTGCGGGCCGGGCTCGCCAACCCGGCGCTCACGCCGGTCCAGGCTGTGCTGCTGATCCTCGAAAGGGAACTGGGCGCCATGACCGCGCAACTCGCATCCCGTGCGGACGCCAGTCAGGGCCGCGCGTTGATCCGGCGGTTCGGTGACCTGATCCGCGCCACGCCCTCACTGCGCGCCTACCAGGCCGACGTGATGGACCAGGCCGCTGCCGGGGCCGCCGAGGTCCTGGCCGCGCGGGCCGGTATGACCGCAGCTGACCCAGAGCCGCAGATTGCCGCTAAGGCGCTGCTGGGACTGTGGCGCGTCCAGGCCGACAGCCTGCGCAGGTACCTAGACGTCGCCCCCACCCCCACCCGGCTATACGAACTGGTGAGCGCCGATGTCCGCCGCGCCGCCCGGCTCCTGGACACCGGGCTGCGCACGTTCGCCGCGCCCGTGCCCGCCGCCAGCGAGCCTCGGGGTAGGTGAGGATTGCCTGAAAGGATGTTCAAAACGGCCCGCCGTGGTGTCAGAACGTGCCTAGTCTCCGGGGGTGCGGATAACCCGGGAGCGGATGCCATGGCCGCTGCTCGCGGTGCTGGCGGTCCAAACGGCGCTCTCGGTCAGCATGGTCCGGGCCAGGACCGCGTTCGGGGACGAGGCGCTCTACCTGAATGCCGGGCACCTGGAATGGGCGCACTGGCTGCACGGCGCCCAGATCCCGGATTACCAGACCTGGTTTTCCGGCGCCCCGGTCATCTACCCGCCGATCGGAGCCATCGCCGACAGCCTCAGGGGCCTAACGGCGGCGCGGCTGCTGTCCCTGATCTTCATGCTCGGCGTGACGTCCCTCGTATGGTGCACGGCGACCCGGTTGCTGCGGGACGAACGCGCCGCCTTCTTCGCCGCCGCGCTCTTCGCCGTGCTCGCGCCGACGGTGCACCTGGGCTCGTTCGCGACCTACGACGCTCTGGCGTTGCTGCTCCTGGCCGCCGCGACCTGGTGCGCCGCGGGAGCCCGGAGCGGTCATCATGCCGCACGGTGGCTGATCGCAGCGGGAATCCTCCTCGCGCTGGCCAACGCGACGAAGTACGCGACGGCCCTTTACGACCCCACCGTGCTCTGCGTCGCCTTCCTGAGCTCGTGGCCGGACGCCGGGTGGCAGGTAGCCCTCCGGCGTGCGGCCTTCCTCGCCGGGATCGCGGCGGCTGTCCTCGCCGCGGCGCTCGCGGTCGGCGGCCCCGGCTATCTGACCGGGATCCGGGTAACCACGACCGGACGCGTCCACGGAGTCGTAGCCGCCGCACTGGTGTTCGCGGAGGCCTGGTCGTGGACTGCGGTGGTGCTGGTCCCGGCCGTCGGCGCGGTCGTCCTCTGCGCGGTGCGCCGGCGGTGGCCGCAATCGCTGCTCCTGGCCGTGCTCGCGCTCTCGGCCCTGCTGGCGCCGGCTGACCAGGCACGCATTCAGACCGGGACGTCGCTAAATAAGCACGTCGATTTCGGTGCCTGGTTCGCCGCGATCGCGGCCGGCTACCTGCTTAGCAGCCTGCCCCGCAGGCGCCTCGTTCTGGCGGTGTCGCTGGCCGCCCTCATCCCGGTTACCTCGATGGGAATGGTGCAGGCGCGCGACATGATCGACTGGCCGGACGTGACCGGGCTCGTCAAGGTCGTCCGGCCGCTGACCGCACCCGGCGGGCACTTTCTGGTGGAAACCACCGACGTTCTCCAGTACTACCTGCCGAACACGTCGTGGCGGCAGTGGTCGAACACCCAGATCAGCAATCCGGAGTACTACCGGCAGGCGATCGCGCGGCACTACTTCTCGGTCATAGTCCTCGGCTTCAACCAGACACCGGCGATGGACTATGTGATAGGCCTCGATCTATCTTCGATCGGCGGTTACCGGCTTGCGGCGGAGGTACCCGCCGGAAATACCGTCTTCTACGTGTGGGAGTACCTGGGCCGGGTGTGAGCCCGCGTGGGAAGAATGCGGCAGAACGCCCACTAGAAGTCCGGCGGAACGCCCAGCCGCTGGCCGCCGAACCAGACCTCGCCCTCCTCAGGGACCAGGATGCCGGCCAGGCAGTGCAGCAAGGTGGACTTGCCCGATCCGCTCGGCCCCATGACCGCGACGATCTCGCCCC
>DASXKD010000369.1:0-2792 GCA_036497045.1 Streptosporangiaceae bacterium
CCCCATGCCTGGCCGACTTGCGCCGGTCCCCGGAGCGGCGCAGCCGTTCTTCGAGCTTGGCCACGGCCCGGTCCAGCGCGGCGAACCTGTCGTCGGCCGCCGCCTCGGCGCGGATGGCAGGGCCGCGGGACAGGATGGTCAGTTCCACGCGCTCCCGGCGCCCCGACTGGCGGGGGTTGCGCTCGGCGGAGACCTCCACGTCCACCCTGATCGCCTTGTGTGCGAGCTTGGTGATCCTGCTGAGCTTCGCCGACGCGTAGCTGCGGAACCGCTCCTGCACATCGGTGCGACGGCCCTTGAAGATGATGTCCATACCGGAAACCCCCTTCATCCCGAGTAAGGTTCCAGCTCTCGGCACCCGCCCGGCCGACCTGGTCTTCGACCCCACATTCGCCTGCCGAGGGGTTCGCGGCCTGTCGCCACTACTGCCCTTCTCCCGGCCCGGGAGATATCTGATCTCCCGGCGGGGCAGGACTTACTCCTAAGCCGCACCGTGATCGGTCGACGAGAAGTCGCCTTACGTGGGCCGTTTCGCCTGCGGCTGGCATCGGCTTGCCGGGACGGACCACCTGCTCCTCGCGGGTGACCCAGCCTGGCGCAACCACGGACCCGGGCGGGTGCCATACCTCGAACGTAGCTTGACGGCGGCCGAATGTCAGGACGCCGGGGCCGGTTATCCGGGATAGATGATGGCCTGGCCAGCCGTTATGGCGGCTAGAGGCTTATAAGGCCCGGCCAATTCCTCCTGCCGGTTGCCGGCCAGGCCCAGATACAGCGGGTAACCCGGGCCCGCGGCGGTGACCGTGAGGATGCCCGGTTGCTTGATCAGCGACGCGGGATCGTTCCCGTCCACCGGCACCTCCCACAACTGGCTGCTAGCTCCGGACCCGGTGACCACCAGCAGGCGGTCCTCACCAAACCAGGTGAGGGCCGTCAGCGGGGGCAGGCTGGGCCCGAGCCGGGTCGTGGTGGTCAGCCAGAAGCCGGTGCTGTTGTGCCGGATCGCGGCGAGTTCCAGCTGGACGCTCGTGCCCGTGCGGACGATCATCGCCACGCGGTTGCCATCGGGGGCGACCCGCAAGGCGGTGACCTGGTCAGCCCCGGGTGGGAGCAGCACCTGAGTAGGCGGTGCCTGCCCGCCGGGGAGCACCCAGACGCCCGGCTTGTGCCTTCTCTGGCCGGTGACCCAGAGATCACCGAGGTTGTCCCAGCTCAGCGAGGTGAATGAGGTCCCGGTGAGCTGAGCGTGGAGCTGTCCCAGCGTCTGCCGCTTGCCGTCACCGGAGGTGGTCAGGCTGCCGGTGTACAGCGTGTTCGCGGGCCCGGCGAGGCCGGCCAGCAAGTTGCCCTTAGGTGAGACGGCGATCTGGCTCAGCGCTACCTGGCCGGTGTCGCGGGTCCTGAGTACCGCCGTGCCGTGCGCGGAGCCGGCCGCCAGGCTGCGCAGGCCGCCGCCCTGGGACAGGTAGTAGGCCTTCGTGCCGTCTGGCGCGTGCGGAATATACCTCTGGTAGAAACTCTGCGCCAGCGCCAGTCCCGGATGCTGCGGCGGCCAGAGACGCCCGTTGATCTCGATCTTGACGGCCCGGAACAGCGGCGTGCCGTAGGCCGGGCTGGTCAGCGTGGCCACCACCTGGAGGGCGATGGCCCGCTCGTTCAGGCCCACGGCGTGCGGCGGCACGTCGATGCTCACCAGCGCGGTCCGCCCGCCGGAGGGACCGGGGAACACCTGGATGGGGCGGCGGCCGGCCAGGTGCGACTCCGGGGGGAAGGCGGTCCGCGCCGCGCCTTGCAGCCATCCGCTCGGGCCGTTGATGAGATCGCGGACCAGTGTCACCGCCGGGCCGGTGCCCTGGATTGGCACGTACACCGGGTAGGGCAGCAACTCCCCGTTCCGGCCGCCCAGGTAATAGAGATTCCGGGGCGCGTAGACCAGGCGGAACAGGGCGTTGGTCAGCAGTAGCTCCTGCGAGGGCTTGCCAGAGCTGTTCAGCAGTCCGTCGATCTTGAGGATGCCGTTGTCGCGGCTGAGCGTGAAGTCCTCTGTGCGCGCCCCGCCCGGGGCCGGGATGTACTGCCCGGCGCTGTTCAGCCTGGCCAGTGCCTGGCCGGTCACCAGCACGCTCTGCTTGCCCCCGGGCGCGGTGAGGCCCCGCGCTGGCAGCACGAACACCGAAGGTTCCCTGGCCAGGATGGTCACCGCGGTGCCCGGATGCCAGGTTTTGATGGCGGGCTTCATCAGGTATTGCCGGGCCACCCGGTAGTTGTGCGCCACGATGGCGCTGGCGAGCAGGAAGGAACTGACCACCTCCGCGGGTTTCCAGCCCACCTGCGGGGGCCGCACCAGCAGCCCACAGCACGGGCCCCCGCCGGCCGGGGGGCCCGGGACGGAAGCGGCCTGCGGGCTGTTCCCGGCCGGAAGGACCGAACACCCGCTCGCCACCATGGCGGCCGCCACCAGCGCCGTGACCACCACGGTCAGGCGGCCGGAGCGGCGGGAACGGGCACTGCGCGGGTCAGGCATCGACGCTCCCCTGCTCGGCGCCCCCCGGCCCGCCGGCGCCGTCGGCCGAGTAGGTCACGGAGTCCACACCGACGACCGCACCGGGCGCGGGCACCTCGGCCTCGTCTGGGCACAGCGGCAGCGGCGACCCGGCGAGCTGGCCGCCGACGCCGCGCGGCAGCGTGAGCCGGAAGACCGAGCCGCGCCCCCGCTCCCCCCAGGCCTGCAGCCACCCGGAGTGCAGCCGGGTGTCCTCCAGGGCGATGGCCAGGCCGAGCCCGGTACCGCC
>DASXKD010000370.1:0-2673 GCA_036497045.1 Streptosporangiaceae bacterium
CCAGCCGCCGGAGGTGACCGGCTCGAACGGGTCGCCGGACCACACCGCCGCCTCGGCAGGGACCACGTCGACATGCCCGTTGAACAGCAGCGACGGCGAGGCGCCGGGGTTGAGGCGGCCGAGGACGTTGTCCCGGCCGGCGTAGGGGCACTGCGGCACGCCCGCCGCCGGGTGTGCCGCCGTCCGCTCGGGTACCGGCACGCGGCTCACCGTGAAGCCGAGCCTGGCCAGTTCGGCGGCGACGACGTCCTGCGCCCCGGCCTCGTTGCCCACCGTGCTGGGGGCGCGGACCAGTCGCTCCAGAAAGGCGAATGCGGAATCCGCCTCGGCTTCGATGGCGCGGTCCACTGCATCCAGGTGCTGCGCCGTCCCGGGCATGACCCTCCTGCCGGTCTAAAGGCCTGATTTTTAGACCATTATGAAGGTCCGTAAAGACAGGGTCAAGGGGGAGGCAGGCAGGGCACCGGGCTGGTGGGCGGCCAAGACCGGACAAGGGGAAGGCGGCCGGAAGTGGTCCGGGGTTAGGTGGCGGCGCCGGAGGCTTGGCGGCGTTCGGGTTCCCTGCCGGGAGGCTGGACGGGGCGGGGGCGGACAGGCGCCGGAGGGATCGGATGATCTTGAGGCCGGCCGGGCTCCAGGGTGAACTTGGTGCCGTGGTGGGTGATCTCTAGCCGGTCGCCGTCGGCGAGTTCGTAGCGGGCGCGTTGTTGGGTCACTTCTACGCGTACGCGTCTTGTGCGGAAGAGGAGGCGGAAGGCGAGGCGGGTGAGGCCTTGAGGAAGGCGGGGGGCGAAGCTCATCAGGCCGTCGTGGTCGCGCAGGCCCGCGAACCCGCAGACGAGCGCGAGCCAGGAGCCCGCGAGCGAGGCGATGTGCACGCCGTCGCGGGTGTTGTGTTCCAGGTCCTGCAGGTCCATCAGGGCAGCCTCGCCCAGATAGTCGAAGGCCAGGCCGAGGTGCCCGGTCTCGGCCGCGATGACCGCCTGGGTACACGCGGACAGCGAGGAGTCCCGCACGGTGAGTGGTTCGTAGTAGGCGAAGTTCCGCGCCTTCTGCTCCGCGGTGAAGTCGGTGTCGCACAGGTGCATGGCGAGCACCAGGTCGGCCTGCTTGACGACCTGCTTGCGGTACAGGTCGAAGTAGGGGTAATGGAGCAGCAGCGGGTAGTGGTCGGGCGGGGTGCTTGCGAAGTCCCAGACCTGGTGCCTGGTGAACCCCTCGGCCTGTGGGTGCACCCCCAGCGCCTCGTCATACGGGATGTACATGGATTCGGCGGCGTCCCGCCAGCCGGCCGACTCCTCCGCGTCGATGCCCAGCTCGCGGGCCCGGTCCGGGTAGCTCTCCGCCGCCGCCGCCGCTGCCAGCAGGTTCTTGCGCGCCATCAGGTTGGTGTAGACGTTGTCGTCGGCGATGGCACTGTACTCGTCCGGGCCGGTGACACCGTCGATGTGGAACCGGCCAGCGGCATCGTGATGGCCGAGCGAGCGCCACAACCGTGCGGTGTGGGCCAGCAGGTCCATTCCGGCGCCCTGGGCGAACTCCGCATCGCCGGTGGCATCGACGTACCGGATCACCGCGTCGGCGATGTCGGCGTTGACGTGGAACGCGGCCGTGCCGGCCGGCCAGTACCCCGAGCACTCCTCGCCTTGGATCGTCCGCCAGGGGAAGGCCGCGCCCGCCAGGCCCAGCTGGGACGCCCGCTCCAGGGCGGCGGGCAGCACGTCGTGCCGCCATCGCAGCGCGCTGGCGGCCGCGTCGGGAGCGGTGAACGTGAGCACGGGCACGACGAACGTCTCGGTGTCCCAGAAGGCGTGCCCGTCGTAACCCGGCCCGGTCAGGCCCTTCGCCGGGATGGAGCGGTTCTCCCCCCGCGCGCCGGCCTGAAGCACGTGGAACAGCCCGAACCGCACCGCCTGCTGGATCTCGGCGTCCCCGTCCAGTTCCAGGTCGGCGCAGTCCCAGAAGCCGTCGAGGAAGGTGCGCTGGTCGGCCAGCAGGCCGTCCCAGCCCGCCTGCCTGGCCGCGGTCAGGGCGGCCCACACCTGATCCCGGACACCGGGCAGCGAGCGCGCCCCGGACCAGCCGTAGGCGACGAACTTGGTCACGCTCAGCCGCTGCCCGGGCGCCACGACCGCGGCCGCGGTGACCACCGCGCCGTCGTCGAAGGACCGGGACTCGACGCGCGGATCGGGCCCGTCGACCAGGTGATCCATGGCGGCGCCAACGCGCAGCCCGCTGCGCCCGGTCCGGTGCACAAGTACCGCGGTCAGGTCGCGTGTGCTGTTCCACTCCGGCACCAGCGGATGGCCGATGTCCATGCCGTGCCTGGGGTCACCGGTCCCGGCCGGGCTTTGCTCGTTGGCCAGCAGTTCGGACTGGACCGCGATCCGCACCGGGCCGTCCAGCGGCTCCACCTCGTACCTGACCGCGGCTATCGCCCGCTGGGTGAACGACACAAGCCGGTCAGAGGACACCCGCACGGCCCCGCCGGCCGGGGAGACCCATTCTGCGCGGCGGCTGAGCACGCCGGTCCTGAAGTCAAGCACCCGCTCGTGCGAGCGCAGCGTGCCGTACCTGACGTCGAACGGCTCGTCATCGACGAACAGGCGGATCAGCTTGCCGTTGGTGACGTTGACCATCACCTGCCCGGACTCCGGCAGGCCATAGGCCGAC
>DASXKD010000371.1:0-3690 GCA_036497045.1 Streptosporangiaceae bacterium
GGCCGTCATCATGACCACGATGTAGACGAGCGTGGCGATCGTGATGAGGTAGTCGTTCAGGCCCACGGACCGCATGAACAGCTTCTCGATCGAATACCAGAGCACGAAGCTGTGGATGAACGCGGTCGCGTAGAGGGGCCGTAGCCGTTTGCCGGCCGACTCCGCCACGGGCGTGTTCTTGACGAGCACCACGGTAAAAGCGTGCGGCGGCCGGGTTGCACCGATCTTGATGCGGACCTTGCATCGCAGGTCAGCGCCGCGGGAACGGGGGCACAGCAGCGCAGCCAGCGGGCTTGCCCCGCTGGCAGGTGAAACGTCCGCGAGGTTACGAGCTAAGGCGGCCCGCGGCCGGATCCGTGGTTTCCATGCGTATCCGTGCCGACTCCGCCTCGGGCACGCCGAGGCGCTCATAGATGTCCAGCGCCTGGCGGAAAAGGATCCGCGCGGCATCGGGGCGCCGGGTGCTGAGCGTCGTTTCCGCGATCCCTTCGAGTATTTTGGCTTCCTCGTAGGGGTCGCCGATCTCTCTGGCCAGCTTGAGCACGGCATGGTACTTGTCGAGCGCCTCGCTGTAACGGCCCGAGGAACGGTACACGTCGGCGATCCCGCGAAGCGCGATGACCTGCTGAGACTGGTTCCCGATCTCCTCAGCGATCAGCCTGGCCCGCTCATGGTGGAGCAGCGCTTCGTCGTAGCACTCCGCCTTGCGGTAAATGGCACCGATGCCATTGAGCACATCGGCCTCGTTGAGCAGGTCGCCGATGTCACGGTAGATGGTCAGGGCCCGCTGGTAGGCGGCCAGTCCCTCCTCGTAGCTGCCCTTGTAGTCGTAGACCCCGCCGATGTTGTGATACAGGATCGCCTCGTTCTGCGCCCCGCCTATCTCCGCGAATATCTCCAGCGAACTCTGATAGGCGTCGAGCGCGTCCCGGTGGAATCCGGACAGCAATTGCATCCGGCCCAGGTTGTTGAGTGTCTTCGCCTCACCCCGCCGGTCGCCGACCTCACGGTAGAGCGAGAGCGCCTCACGCAGATGGCCCATCGCATCCTGATAGCGGCCGAGTTGCCAGCAGGTGACGCTCGAGTGGCTCAGGGTGTCGGCTACGCCGTGCCGGTCCGCGGCGCCGAGGTACAGGTTCCGCGCCTCGTGGAAGTAGGCGAGCGCCTCGCGGTACCGGGTCGCGCGCCAGTGTGCCAGGCCCATCTGGTCCAGGGCGTGGGCCTCGCCGCGCTGGTCAGCCTGGGACCGGTAGATCGCCGCGGCGTCCTCGGCCAGCGGCAGCATCGCCTCGTGCCGGCCGGTCTGCTGGCTCACCTCGCTGAGTTCCAGTGCCGCCTGCGCGATCCGGCCGGGGTCGGCGATGTCACGGGATGCTTGCAGGGCCAGGGTGTGTGCCGTGATGGCCTCGTCCCAGTACGCGCTGATCTGCACGAAACCTGCCAGCACGTGGATGAGGTCCGCGCACTTGCGCTTCCACTCATGCCGGGCGGCGTACTGGGCGGCCTGCAGGACGTTGCGCCATTCCGC
The DNA here is from genome assembly GCA_036497045.1 of Streptosporangiaceae bacterium. Classification (GTDB taxonomy): domain Bacteria; phylum Actinomycetota; class Actinomycetes; order Streptosporangiales; family Streptosporangiaceae; genus DASXKD01. The sequence goes on from DASXKD010000371.1 coordinate 1,529, forward strand.
CTCCAGCCAGGCCGCTGCCTCCTCCCGCGTGGCCAGGGCCGGGGCCGCGGCCGGCGGACGGGTGACCGAGACGGGCATCCGGCGCCGGAACGGATACAGTTCCCGGTCGGCCTCGTCGGCGGTCTGCAGGTAGTAGTCGAGGAGCCGGCCGATCGCCTGGCGCCGCACGGACGCCGAGTCGTCGCGCGCGGCGCACATGGCCGCGTACCCGCGGATGAGGTCGTGGAACACGAACTGGCCACCTGGAGCCCGGGACAGCAGGTGATGGTCGAGAAGAGCGCCGATCGCCTCCCCTGCCTCGGCGAGGGTGCCGCCGCCCAGGGCCGCCGCGGCGTGCAGGCTGATCTGCGTGGCCGGGCTCAGTCCCAGCCGGCGGAAGAACTCCTGGTGGCCGGGTGCCAGGGCGCGGTAGGACAGCTCGAAGGCCGGTACCCAGTCCAGGGCCGCCACGTCCGTGCCTTCGACGCGGGCGGGCGGGCGGGACAGTTCCGCCGTCAGGTCGCCGAGCCGTGGCGGGTAGTCCCGGGCCAGCCGGCCCGCGGTGAGCTGGATGGCAAGCGGCAGGCGCCCGCACAGTTCGACCACCTCGGCCACCTCGGCGCCGTCCTGCGCCCTGCCTGCTCCCGCGGTCCGCCGGAAGAGCGCGATCGCGTCGTCGACCGGCAGCACGTCCAGGGTCAGCGTCCGGGCATCGGCCAGGCCGGGCATCCGGTACCGGCTGGTGATCAGGATCAGGGACCGGCCGCCAGCCGGCAGCAGCGGGCCGATCTGGTCCACGCTTGCGGTGTCATCCAGGATCACCACGGCGCGGCGCCGGGTGAGCTGTGCCCGCCACAGCGTGGCCCGCTCGCCGAGCGATTCGGGTATCTGCGTGGCCGGCACGGAGAGCATCTGGAGCAGCCGGTGCAGCGCTTCGGCAGCGTCGAGCGAGGGGTTCCCTGGGTCGTGACTGTGGAAGCTGAGGTAGAACACACCGTCCGGGTACTGCCCGGACAGGATGCGCGCGGCCTGCACGGCCAGGGCGGTCTTGCCCACGCCCGGCATGCCGACGATCACGCTGACCCGGGGGGCGTCGCCCTGGTCCCCGACGAGCAGGCTGAGTTCCTCCTCACGCCCGACGAACTCCGCGGTCTCGGGCGGGAGGGTATCCAGGTGCAGTACCCGCGGCGGGAGAGCATCCGGCCGCGATACCCGGGCAGGCAGCCGGGCGGCCGGGCGCCCGGCAAGCTCGGGATCGCGCCTGAGGATCCGCTGATGCAGTTCGGAGAGCATCGGCCCGGGTTCTGTGCCCTGCTCTTCGACCAAATGGCTGCGCGTCTCCCGGTAGAGGCTGAGGGCATCACCTGGCCTGCCGCTGCGGTACAAGGCGGTCATCTGGTGGGCGATGAAGGTCTCGTCCAGCGGATACTGAGCGCGCAGATGATGCAGTTCGCCGACCAGGTCCGCGTGCCGCCCGAGCGCCAGGTCACACTCGACGCGTTCCAGGATGGCCGCCCGGCGTTCCTCCTCGAGGCTGTCACGCATCCGCAAGACCCAGTCGCCGTCGATGCCGGCCAGGGCCGGACCGCGCCACAGCCCGTCCGCCTCGCGCAGCAGGGCGGCCGCCCGGTCATGGTCCCCCCCGGCAGCCAGCCTGTCCGCCTGCCGCCGCAACAGGCGGAACTGATGCAGGTCCACCGTTTCTGGATCGACGTCGAGGAGATAGCCGCGGGCACGCCCGGCAAGCTGCACCTCGTCGCCGACCGCCTGACGGAGCGATGCGCGGAGCCGGGCAAGGTAAGCGGAAAGGCTTTCCCTGGCCTTGGCCGGTGGGCGGGTGTCCCACAACCGGTCGATGAGCGTCTCTGCCGGGACTATCGTGCCCGGCGTCAACAGGAGGATGGCAAGGACGCAGCGCTCCCTGGCCGGCCCCAGGTCCTGCGGCCGGCCGGCCGACCAGAGTTCGATCGGCCCGAGAACCCGAAATTCCATGATCGCCCCGGCGTCTTCCACCACCCGGCGGCGAGCCGGTGGCCGGTCGAATGGGATCCACGGAACCTTTCCATCGACTTTAATACCCCCTAAGCCTTCCCACACCCGTCCGGAAGGCAAGTGACGAGAAGAAAGAAATGCTCCCCCGCTGGTCAGTTAGGGTGCAGCGCAATTTGCACGGACCCTTTCAT
>DASXKD010000372.1:0-9623 GCA_036497045.1 Streptosporangiaceae bacterium
CTACCGCCAACAGGGCAGTTGCCGCAGCTCAGCCACTTTCACGGCGGGCCCGGTGATCGCCTGCCCCCGCTCAGCCAGATGGTAGAGGTGCTCGCCCACCCAGAGCATGTCGGGGCGGTAGTGCGGAGGCGTGTCACCCGCGCAGGCCACGCCCTTGGGGTAGTCAGGCTGCCGCTCGCGAAGCGGCCTGCGGGGGAGAGGTCCTTCACGATTCCGGCCATCCTGCGGAGTTTACGAAGCTGGCCGGGCGCTGGCCAAGCCGGCCTTACCCAGGACGGCTCGCTGCCGGACGTCAGGCCGGTGCCGTGGGCGCTTCCCCGCCGGGTGGCAGGGCGCTGGGCTGTGCCCGGCGGCGCAGGCGGGCGCGGGACTTGCGGCGGGGCGTCTGTGCCTGCGGCTCCGACCAGGCCGGCTCGGTGCCGGCCGGTGGTTCCCATCCGGCGTCGGCTGGCAGTTCCCTGCTGGGCGGCAGGCCCCTGGCCTGGGCCTCGCGGCGCAGGTCGGCCCGGATCTCCTGGCCGAGCCGGCGGGTCTCCCTGCTGTTGAGCGCCGCGCCTGCCATCGCGCCGGTGAACAGCGGGCCGAGGGAGAACGCGCTCCGGCCCACGCGCCCGTACAGCCGCCGCCGCAGCCGCCGGGCCAATGGCGACCCGGCGACCATGATCAGTCCGGCGGGGCCCGCCGCCAGCACCCCGCGGCGGTGCGCCCACGAGCCGGTGTAGGCGGTTGCCCGGTCCACGACGTTGCCGGTAGCGGGCATGCCGTAAAGCTCGTGCAGTTCCGCGATGAGCTTGATCTCGATGCCGATCAGGGCCAGCGTCTCGGTCACGATCTCCACGGGGAAGGCGGGCAGCACCGGCAGCGTTGCCCAGGCGCCCACTGCCCCGCCCACCGTTGCCGATGCCCGGGCCGCCCCGGTGATCAGCGCGTCGGCGGTGTCCTCGGTGGACAGCCCGGGGAACTGCGCGCGCAACGTTGCCTGGTTCCGCACCCGCACCCGCGGCGCCATCGCCACGACCTGCCCGGTCAGCCAGCCCGTGCTGGCGAGCGCACCACGCCGCACCGCACGTGCCCCGCGGCCGGTGACCCGCGCGCTCGACCGGGCCGCCCTCGCGAATGCGGCGGTGAGCCTGCGCCGTTCCTCCGGTTGGCGCGCCTCGGTGACCTCGGTCGCGAGCTCGGCCGCCCGCGCCGCGATGGTGTCCCCGGCGGTGTCCCCGGCCTCCTGCCGCGACCCTGCGGGTTCGCCTGCCATATCGGTCATGTCAGGCACCTACCCCGCAGCGCGCGGTCAATGACGATTCCGCCGCGGAGCCCGGGGGAGCGGCCCGTGCTCAGGTGAACCTGCGGGACTCGGTGGCCAGCCGTAGGCCGAACCCGATGAGCACGATGCCGGTGATCCGCTCCAGCCAGCGCTGGACCGAAGGGCGGCGCAGCCACCGCACGCCGCGATCGGCCAGCCACGCGACTACGGCCAGCCAGAGCCCGGTCTCGGCGATGAACCAGGCGCCAAGGACGAGGGAGAACTGCGATGCCGACGCACCTGCGGGCACGAAGGCGGGCAGGAACGCCATGAAGAACACGCTGATCTTGGGGTTGAGCAGGTTGGACAGCACGCCGTTGAGGTAGGCGCGGCCCGGCCGGGCGGGAGCCTGGCCCAGCACGGCGATATCGGTGGCGGGCCCAGCCCGGCCGGTGCCCTTGCGCCGGAAGTTACCGAGGCTGGTCACGCCGAGCCAGATCAGGTACGCCGCGCCGCAGAACCGCAGCACGTCGTAGGCGACGTGGCTGACCCGCAGCAGCGCTGACAGGCCGAGGGCGGCCGCCAGCGCCCAGACCGTCAGGCCGGACAGGGTGCCGCAGGCGGTGACCCAGCCGGCCCGGCGGCCACCGCGCACGGTGTTGCGCATCACGAGCATGAAGTCAGGGCCGGGCGCGAGAATCACCAGGGTCGCGGCGAGGGCGAACCCGAGCAGAGCGGTCGTCACCAGGCCACGCTATGCCGGGCGGCGGCCGCCGGTCACCATGTTTCCCGGCCACCCCCCCGGCGGCGGCGCCCGGTCACAGTTTTCGCTGGTGCATCGCTGTCACCATGGTCCTCGACCTGGTATTCGTTGATATACCCCGATGCGGGGTAGTTGCCCGGCATGATGAGGAGAGACGGCTGATGCTCGCGGCGTTTCTGCTGGCCGGGATCATCGCGGCCCCGCTGGGGTCGATCGCGCTGCTCACGCCGGTCCGGACCCATACCGGCAGGCCGGGGACCTGGTCCGCTACCCGCCGGTTCCTGTATGCCGTGATTGGCACCGTGGTGCTGGCCGTGCTGGTGGCGGTGGTGCTGAAGCTGCTCGGGGTGTCCCAGCACAGACTGATCCTCGGCATCTCCGGCGTGGCGGTGGCGAGCGTGGTCTGGCTCCCGGCGACCCGGCGGTGGACCGCCCGCGCCCACCTCTGCTGGGCGACCAGCGTGTTCCTGTTCGTGGCCTATCTGGCCTACGCGCTGGACTGGACCATCAACAGCCATCTCGGCCCGGCCAGCACGGCTGGCGGCCTGCTGCTGTGGGTGTTCGAGCTGCTGGCCGCGGTCATGTCCTGCGCGTACCTGTGGGAGATCTGCGACGCGCTGGGCACCGAGCACTGGCGCAGGCGGATCACCGCGCAAACGCAGCTGCCCGCCGCCGACAAAGACCTGCCGATGGTCAGCCTGCACGTACCGGCGCACAACGAGCCGCCGGAGATGGTCAAGCAGACGCTCCGCTCGCTGCTGCGCCTGGACTACCCGCGTTACGAGATCGTCGTGATCGACGACAACACCGACGACGAGCGCCTGTGGCGCCCGGTCGAGGAGTGGTGCGCGCGGCACCGGGTCAAGTTCGCCCACCTGGAGAACTGGCCCGGCTACAAGTCCGGCGCGCTGAACTACGCGCTACGGCGGCTGACCGACGAGCGGGCCGAGCTCATTGGGGTGGTCGACTCCGACTACCAGCTCGAACCCGGGTTCCTGCGCCGCTGCGCTCCGCCGTTCGCCGACCCCTGGATCGGCTTCGTCCAGTCCCCGCAGGACTACCGCGACTGGGAGCATGCCCGTTACTACCGGCGGCTGTACTACTCCTACAAGTACTTCTTCGCCGTGTCCCAGCCCTCGCGCAACGAGCACGACGGTGCGATCTTCGCCGGCACGATGGGGCTCATTCGCCGGGTTGCGCTGGACGAACTGGGCGGCTGGGACGAGTGGTGCATCACCGAGGACGCCGAGATCTCGCTGCGGCTGCTGCGGGCCGGCTGGCACGGGCTGCACGTCGATCAGACCTGGGGGCGCGGCATCATGCCGCTGACCTTCGAGGCGCTCAAGGGCCAGCGGTACCGGTGGTGTTTCGGCGGCATCCAGATCATCCGGATGCACTGGCGGTCGCTGATTCCCGGCCGGAAGAACAAGGAGAACCATCTCACCACCGGGCAGCGCTGGGCCTACCTGGCCGGTGGCGTCCAGTGGTACGGCGACCTGCTCGGCCTGGTGTTCTTCGTCTTCCTGCTCGCCGGTGCGGTGAACCTGGCGAGCGGCGGGGGTGAGCTGTTCCGCAAACTGACCCCGTTCCTGCTGGCGACCGTGCCGGTGCTGGTGGGTCTTGGGCTGGTCCGGGCGGTGGCACTGTTGCGCCGCGGCACCGGCGCCCACTGGCGGGACGCGCTCGGCGCGTTCTTCATCTGGCAGTCCACTTCCCTGGTCGTGGCGCGCGCGTCGGTGCTTGGCCTGTTCGCCCGCAAGGCGGCGTTCCTGCGCACGCCGAAGACCAGTGAGCGGGCCAAGTGGTGGGAGGCGCTGCGGGCGAACTGGGCGGAGTCGACACTGGCCGTCCTCGGCCTCGCCGGCATCGGCCTAGCGGTGAGCCAGCTCACCAGGCTGGCCGCCCCGCTGCTGGCCGCCATGCTGGTCTTCCCCACGCTGGGGTATGCAGCGGCGCCGTTCAACAGCTGGGCCGCGCAGCGGGCCTCGCTGCCGCAGTGGCTGCGCGACCGCAGGCGCACCGAATCCCAGCGCGACCGCCGGGCGTTCGCGGCCGGCGCGGCCACCGGCGGCGTGGCCGCGGTGGCCGCCGTGGTGGTGGGCGCGCTGGTGCTGCTGCTGACGCCGAGCAAGCACGTGCAGACACCGAACCTGGTGGGCCCGGCTCAGGGCCCCACGTCCACGCCGCACCCTTCCCATACCGCCTCGCCCACGCCGACGCCATCGTCCCCGTCGCCGAGCCCGTCGGCCGTACCCACCACCACCGCCCCATCGCCCACGCCGTCGCCCAGCACCGTCTCGCCCACGCCGAGCACACCGCCCACGACGCCGGCACCGAGCCCCACCTCGACGTAGCCTGGCAGCGGCGGCGACCAGCGGCAGGACATAGGTTGTGACTCACCGCATTGCGCCCAGACAACCCCGTTTCCCGTTTGACTTCCGGGGCACGGGTGAGGATTAAAGATCATGAATATAGTGACCGTTGCCAACCGGCTGCCCGTCCGCATGGGCGAAGACGGCTGGGAGCTTTCGCCGGGCGGACTGGTCACCGCGCTGCGGCCGGTCATGGCGGCCTACTCCGGCGCCTGGGTCGGCTGGGACGGCGGTACCAGGGGCATACCCGCGACCGTGCCCGATCTCGCCGTCCGGCTGCTGCCCGTCGGGCTATCCGCCAGCCAGTCGCGGCAGTACTACCACGGGTTCGCCAACGCGTCGCTGTGGCCGCTCCTGCACGACGCCATCGAGAAGCCACGGTTCGAGCGCGTCTGGTGGCACAGCTACCAGAACGTGAACGCAATCTTCGCCGACAAGGCTGTCACCGCCCTGGGCAGGGAGCCGGACGCGCTCGCCTGGGTCCACGACTACCACCTCATGCTGGTCCCGAGGCTCATCAGGGAGCGGTGTCCCGATCAGCCCATCGGGTTCTTCCTGCACGTGCCCTGGCCCCCGCCGGACATCTTCGCCCGGCTGCCCTGGCGGGAGGATGTGCTATTCGGCCTGCTCGGTGCCGATGTCGTGTCCTTTCACACCGAGGGCTACCGAAGGAACTTCGTCCGGACCTGCGGCCGGCTGCTGGCCGGCACCGGCGTCCAGATCCACGGGCCGCAGATCACCCTCCCCGACCGCCGGGTGGTCACCACCACCAGCGCCCCCATATCGATCGACGCGGCGCAGTTCGCCCGCCTTGCCACCGACCCGGAGACCGGTCGCGAAATCGAGGCGCTCCGGGAGCAGTTCGCCGGACGGACCCTGCTGCTCGGCGTGGACCGGCTCGACTACACCAAGGGCATCATCGAGCGCTTGCTGGCCGTGGAAATGCTCCTCGAGCGGCGCGCCGACCTGCGGCGAAACCTCGCGTTCCTGCAGATCGCCGTGCCCAGCCGGGACGACGTGCCGGAGTACCGCAACCTGCGCGGCACGGTGGAACGACACATCGGCCGGATCAATGGCCGGTTCACCGAACCGGGCTCCGACGTGCCGATCCACTACCTGTACCGGGGGCTGCCGCCCCAACAGCTCGCCGCCTACTACGCGGCCGCCGAGGCCCTGCTGGTGACCCCGCTCATCGACGGGATGAACCTGGTCGCCAAGGAGTACGTCACCGTCCAGTACGCCCGCCGCGGCAGCGGGGCGCTGGTCCTGTCGGAGTTCACCGGGGCTGCCGCGGAACTGCGCGAGGCGGTCCCGTGCAACCCGTTCGACGTCGAGGGCCTGTCCTACCGCATCGAGCACGCGCTGGGGCTGCAGCCCAGCGCCCGCCGCGCCGCCCTGGCCACCATGGCCCGGCGGGTCCGCGCCCACGACGTGCACTACTGGGTGGACCGGCAACTCGCCGAGATCGGATCCCGCGGCGCCGCCCGGGCGAGTGCCCTCACCGCATGAGCGCGGGGTGACCTGAGTCCCGCGACGCGGGACCAAGGTCCCCTGCCCGGTGCCCCGCTCCGCGTTTAAGCTGGCTGACATGATCAGTGTGTTCCTGCTTGACGACCATGAGATTGTCCGCAAAGGCGTGCGTGACCTGCTGGAGGCCGAGGCGGACATAACCGTGGTCGGCGAGGCCGGCACGGCCGAGTCGGCCCTGGCCCGCATTCCCGCGCTGGGCCCCGACGTGGCCGTGCTGGATGTGCGCCTGCCCGACGGTGACGGCGTGAGCGTGTGCCGGGAGATCCGCTCCAGGATGCCCGAGGTCGCCTGCCTCATGCTGACGTCGTTCGGCGACGACGAGGCCCTGTTCGACGCGATCATGGCCGGTGCCGCGGGCTATGTGCTCAAGCAGATCCGCGGCACCGATCTAGTCGGTGCGGTGCGCACGGTCGCCTCAGGCGGTTCGCTGCTGGACCCGCAGGCCGCCAGCAAGGTGATGGCCCGGATGCGCGACAAGGCCCGCCAGCCCGATCCGCTGGCCGGCCTGACCGACCAGGAACGGCGCATCCTGGAGCTGATCGGCGAGGGGCTGACCAACCGGCAGATCGGCGAGCAGATGTACCTGGCGGAGAAGACCGTCAAGAACTACGTGTCCTCGCTGTTCGCCAAGCTTGGCATGGAGCGCCGGACCCAGGCCGCCGCCTATGCCGCCAGGGTCTTCGACGACCAGGCTCAGGGGGGGCGCGAGCACCACGATCACTGAGCGGGCAGCGGTACCCGCCACTCAAGTTCGGTGCCGCCACCGGCGGCCACAGCGACCCGCATCGCCCCGCCGGACTCGGCGGCCCGCTCGGTGATGTTGGCCAGGCCGCTGCGGCGCGTGGTCTCGCCCAGGCCGACGCCGTTGTCCCGGACGGTGAGCACCAGGTCGGGTCCGGCCTCGACGGCGACGTCCACCCGGCTCGCCTGCGCGTGCTTGGCCACATTCGCCAGCGCCTCCCGCAGCGCGGCGAGCATCTGGTCGGCGATCGCGCCAGGTACCCGAGAGTCCAGCGGCCCGGCCAGCCGCAGTGCCGGAGCGAAACCCAGGGAGTCGGTCATCTCCTCCACGACGCCGAGGATCCTGGTGCGCAGCCGGGCCGGCTCGGCCTCCCCGCGTGCCTGCAGCGAGAAGATCGCCGACCGGATCTCCCTGATGGTCTCGTCGAGCGCGTCGATCGCCTTCTCCACCCGGTGCGCGACCTCGGGGTCACCGATCAGGGCCATGGTGCCCTGCAGCGACATGCCGGTGGCGAACAGCCGCTGGATCACCAGGTCGTGCAGGTCCCTGGCGATGCGGTCGCGGTCTTCGAACAGTGCCAGGCGCTGTGCGTCGCTGCGGTGCTCAGCCAGTTCCAGCCCGATGCCCGCCTGGGCCGCGAACGTGATCAGCATGTCCACGGCGTCGGCTGACAGCGGCAGCGCGCCCTGGTTGCGCCCGGCGGTCAGCACACCGCGCACGTCACCGGCCGGGCCGAGCGGGACCAGCACGGCGGGTCCCAACGGCATGTGCTCGCGTGCCACCGCCGCCACCCGCTGATCGCTGCTGAAGTCGTCCACGGTGAGCGGCTTGCCTCTGGCCATCACGATTCCCGAGGCCGACCGCTCGGCGGGCAGCACCAGCCCGAGTGCCGCGACGGCGCCGTCCCCGCAGGCGTGCTCGATCATCAGCGTGCCGCGGTTCCCGGTTGGCAGAGCCAGGACCACCAGGTCCGCTCCGGATATCTCCAGCGCTTGCTGGGTCACCAGTTCCAGCACCTCGCCCGGCTGATCCCCGGACAGCAGCCGCCTCGTCACCTCGGAATTGGCCCTGAGCCACTGCTGCTGCCTGCGCGCCTCGGCGTACAGCCGGGCGTTCTCGATGGTCACCCCGGCGGCAGCGGCGAGCGCTTGGACCAGCGCCTCGTCCTCCTCGTCGAAGTCGCCGCCCTGCTTCTCGGTCAGGTAGAGGTTGCCGTAGACCTCCTCGCGGATCCGCACCGGCACCCCGAGGAAGGAACGCATCGGCGGATGACCGTCGGGGAACCCGCTTGAACCAGGGTCCGCGGAGATGTCATGCAGGCGCAGCGGGTGCGGGTCAGTGATCAGCTTGCCGAGCAGTCCGCGCCCTTCAGGCCAATGATGGATCCGGGCGATCTCCGGCTCGTCCAGGCCGACCGGGACGAATTCGGTCAGACGGCCGCCTTCGCCGATGACGCCCAGCGCGCCGTAACGTGCGGACACCAGTTCGACGGCGGCCTCGACGATCCGCCGGAGCACGACCTCGAGTTCGAGGTGGCTGCCGACCGCGACCACGGCTTCGAGGAGGGCATGCGTCCGGTCCCTGGTGTCGAGAACCGCTTGCAGCCGCGACTGCAGCTCCGCCAGAAGGTCGTCGAGCCGCAGGTGCGGCAGCAGCGGGCGGGAGTCCTGGCTGTCCACCAGCTACACCTGCGAGTCCCCGCGCGTCACGTCATGATCGTACGCGGGCGGGCGGCCCGGCGGAATAACCGCCCGGCCGTCCGCCTCCGGAGCCTGGCCGTTACGGCTGCAGGACCAGGCGGGCCTTGGCCCTGCCCTGGAGCACCTCATAGATGGCCTCGTTGACCCAGGTCAGCGGCCGGGTCTCGTAGATCACCCGGGTCCGGCCCGCGGCGTGCAGGGCGAACACGTCATCGAGGTCGGCGCGGGTGCCGACGATCGAGCCCAGCACCGACTTGCCGTTCAGCACCGTGTCGAAGACCGGGAGGCTGAGCGCGCCGCCCGCAGGCAGCGCGACGAGCACCAGCCGGCCGCCGCGGCGCAGGCCGGCGTAGGCGGCCGCGAAGGACTCGTCGCTGACGGCCAGGCCGACGGCCACGTCGGCGCCGCCGTGCGCCTGCAGGACCGACGCCGGGTCCTCGGTCCTAGCGTCGATGACGAAGTCCGCGCCGAGTTCCTTGGCCAGTTGCAGCTTCTCGTCGGTCACGTCGATGGCGGCAACGGTGCCGCCGAAGATCTTCGCGTACTGGAGCGCCAGGTGCCCCAGGCCGCCGATGCCGGAGATCGCCACCAGGTCACCCGGGCGGACGTTGCCGACCTTGATGGCCTTGAATGTGGTGACGCCGGCGCAGGTCAGCGGGGCGGCTTCGAACGCGTTGATGCCCGCGGGGACCTTGGCCGCGAAGGCGGCCTCGGCCAGGAAGTACTCAGCGTAGCTACCGTCCACAGAGTAGCCGGTGTTGCGCTGGGCCAGGCATAGCGTCTCCCAGCCGGTGAGGCAGTACTTGCAGGTGCCGCATGCGTAGCCCAGCCAGGGGACGGCGACCACCTCGCCTTCGGCCACCGTGGTGACTCCGGCGCCGACGGCGTGCACGGTGCCGACGCCTTCGTGCCCGGGCACGAACGGCGGGGTCGGCTTGACCGGCCAGTCACCGTGTGCGGCATGGATGTCGGTGTGGCACAGCCCAGAGGCCTCCATGCGCACCGTGATCTGCCCGGGCCCGGGCACGGGCACCGGCCGGTCCTCGATCACCAGCGGCTCACCGAACTGGCGTACTACTGCTGCTTTCATCGTTTCCTCCATGATCCGCAGGACAGTCATGGCCAGCTTTGGCGCCCAGATGGCCGATGGTCAGAGGCAGAGGTCACGCCATGGCCGGAACGAAGGTCCCGGTCATTGGCGGCTGTCCGGCTGCGGGCTCTGCGGGCCGGCCGAAGGGCCATCGACCTACGGACGGAAGTCCCACACAGGCGT
>DASXKD010000373.1:0-23666 GCA_036497045.1 Streptosporangiaceae bacterium
CCGATCTGTGCGGCGTCTGCCAGCCGTCAGGAGCAGAACCTTAGCCGTGAGCGAGACCACCATCCGGCAGTGCCGGATGGTGGTCTCGTCGTTCACTTTCTACCGGCAAGCATCGTCGGCGGGTGGTGCAAGGCAGGACCAGGAGGACCAGCTCGGGGAAGCCGGCCGTGCGCCGCCCCGGCGTCGCCCGGAAAGGCCATGCCACGACCGTAGCCATCGGTTCCGAAGAGCATGGGTGGGCGCCGCTCCCGCGGCCGATAGCTAGCCGCGGAGCATGCCGAGGGAGCGGGCCCGGCTGACCGCCTCGACCCGGCTGTGGACGCCGAGCCTCTTATAGAGACGCGCGGCCCGCTCCTTGGCTGCTGACCGGGAGATACCCAGCTTGTCGGCGATCACCGAGAAGGGGAGTGGCCGGGGGAGGTAGCGCAGCACTTGGGCCTCTGCCACGGTGATCGAGGCGGCCCTGATCCGTTCCCCGGCTTCGTCGGCCGCTTCGTCGGCGACCTCATCAGCGGCGGCGATGGTGGCGAGGGACTGCGCCAGGGACGCGGCGGTCACCTCGTCTGCCGCTTCGACGACGGCGGCGTCTTCGGCTACGGCGGCAGCGGCGGCCTGGTCGGCCGCGGCCACGATGAGGCCAGCCGCGGTCAGCGCCGCGACCGCCTCGTGGGCGGCCGCCTCCTCCACCAGCCCGGCCGCGATCAGTGCCCGGACGGCATCAGCGGCAGCGGCGGACTGGATACGCTCCGATTCGGCCACTGCCTCGGCCGCTTCGGCGCTGGCCGCTGCCGCCGTGAGCAAGGCGTCGGCCTCAATAGCCTGGGCCTGGGCGATCACCTCAGATGCTTCCTCCATGGCGGCGACCTCGGCGCCCACCACCAGCCCCGCCTCGGCTGTCAGGAAGCCCTCGCCGATCAGTGTGCCGCCGGCCTCGGCGATGACGTCGAAAAGCGGGCCGGCCCAGTGGTGCTCGACGAGCAGAAAGGCCGCAGCGGTCCCCGGCTGAAGAGAATCGGCCAGCGCCCACGCACCGGCCCGGTCAAAGGCCGCCGGATCGTCAGTTGGCGCTGGCACTGCCGGACCGCCGTTCGCAACGGGCACAACCGCCGCCAGGAGCGAGCCGAAGTCCTCGTCATCACCGATGGTCAGCCGTTCGATGGTTCCGTCTTGGCTTTTGCCGACGAAAAGCATGTCGAGCAGCCGGAGAACTCCCCGGCCGCGGAGGCGGTCGACCTCTGCAAGGATCCGGTCCTCAGCACCCGCGCCGCGGCTGAAGCTCAACGCGATCACCTGCAGCGGTGCGGTCATCGATGCCCTCCTTGTTCCGGCCAGTAATGCCGCCGACGGTACCACCGAGCGGCCCGGCAAGGGATCACCAGCCCGTGCCAGCCCGGCGTGGGTCGGCGCCCGGCTTCTGCCACGCGGCCTATTCCATAAGAACCCGGCCGAATCATGACTTGGCCGCTTGGGGCAGGGATAGTCCTATCAGGGTGATGTGCGCCCGCTGTGGGCGATGGAAGATGGGCTATCGGGAGAGCCCCGGTGGGGTGCTGTTTCGTGGTGCCTTGGTCCGGCCTTGGCCGTGCGGGGAGCGTTCGCGGCTGAACGCTGGGCGGTGTCATGTTCAGAACGGGAGGTGGGCCGGATGGCAGTGCGGAGGATCGCGCATCCGAGCATCGACGATCGCAAGGCGAGGGGCTTGGAGGCCCGGGACCAGGCGCAGCTGTCGGGCCATGCGAAGTGGCGGCCCGCGGCGGACCGGCCTGATCCGGTCGCGTTGCTGGAGGAGCAGGACATCACCCGCGAGCCGGATCTGGTGCCGGTGCGTCATGGCCGGATGATGGTCTCGCCGTTCACCTTCTACCGGGGCGCGGCCAAGATCATGGCGGCGGATCTGAAGGACACACCGGTGGCCGGGCTTGGCGTCCAGTTGTGCGGCGACGCCCACCTGTCGAACTTTGGCCTGTTCGCCTCGCCCGAACGGAGGCTGCTGTTCGACCTGAACGACTTCGACGAGACGCTTCCGGGGCCGTTCGAGTACGACGTGAAGCGGATGGCGGCGAGCTTCACCATCGCCGCCCGCAACAACGGATTCTCCAGGGCGGACACGCGCGCGGCGACGCTGGCGTCGGTGAGCGCCTACCGGGAGGCCATGGCCGCGTTCGCGCAGATGCCGACGATGGAGATCTGGTACGCCCACCTGGACGAGGACGAGCTGATGGCCGCGGTCCGCGGCGCCGTGGCCGGGACGGCGACGCGGGACAAGACAGCGAAGAAGCAGGAGAAGGCGGACAAGCAGGAGAAGGCGCCGAAGAAGCAGGAGAAGCGAGCGGCGAAGGGGGAGAAGGCCGCAAAGGAGGAGGTAAAGGCGGCGAGGATAGCGGAGAAGCGGGTAGACAAGATTCGCGAGAAGGCGCACACCCGCGACAGCCTGCAGGCGCTTTCCAAGCTCGGCGAGCTGGTCGATGGAACGTACCGGATCGTCAGCCAGCCGCCGATCGTGGTCCCGGCGCGCGACCTGGCAGCCACATACGGTCTCTCCCCCAAGCAGGTCATGCCGGCGATCCGCGATCAGTTCCGCGCCTACCGGGCCACCCTGCAAGACGACCGGCGCCAGCTGCTGGAGCGCTTCGAGATCGTGGATGCGGCCCGCAAGGTCGTCGGTGTCGGCAGCGTCGGCACCCGGGCGTTCATCGTCCTGCTCCAAGGGCGCGACGCGCAGGATCCGCTGTTCTTGCAGATCAAAGAGGCGACGGCATCGGTTCTTGAGCCCTACGTGCGCAGGAGCCGGTACCGGCAGCACGGCGAGCGGGTGGTGCAGGGACAGCGGATGATGCAGGCAGCCAGCGACATCTACCTCGGCTGGACCAAGGGCCTGGACGTGCGCCGCCACTTCTACTGGCGCCAGCTCCGTGACATGAAGGGCTCGGCGGAGCCGGAGCTGATGAGACCGGTCGGGCTCACCTTCTACGCAGGCATCTGCGGGTGGACGCTGGCGCGCGCCCACGCCCGGTCCGGGGACCCGGTCGCGATGGCCGAATACCTGGGTGAGACCGACGCGTTCGACAAATCGATCACCGGCTTCTCGGAGCGGTACGCCGACCAGAACGAGCGGGACTACCAGGAGTTCACCGAGGCGGTCAAGTCCGGGCGCCTGACAGCGGTCGAAGACGTCTGAAGAATTCCGGTAGGGCTTGCCCGGCGGCCGTTGCCGCGGGGAGGCGGCAGCGGGCCGCCTGCATGCCCCTTCCGGGCTCTGCTCGGGTTTGGCCGCCTGCTGATGCTTGCCGCGACCCTCGGTGTGCCCATCCCAGCGGTGCTGACAGTTCACCCCTGCGGGGTGAGGTGCGTTCTGGTTGTGCCCTAAGACATTGGACACAGCATCCTGTGGCGCTGTGACGCGACCGGCAGTGGCATGCGGGTGTTGCCCGGGAAACGGGCGGGAGGTGGCCGCTGTCTGACACTGTCGGCGAGCCGGAGCCTGCAACCGCAGGCCCCGGGCCCAGCCAGAAGGACGAACGGGACGCGCTGCCCGCGCAACCGGCCGGGCCGGTCCGCCATCGGCGTTTTGGCTGGCGGACCCTGGTGGCCACGGTCCTGATTGTGGTCGGCTGCTTGCTTGCGCCGGTCTCGGTGCTGGCCGTCTGGGTGGCCAGCGAGGTCAGCAACACGGACCGCTATGTGGCGACCATGGAGCCGCTGGTCCACAATCCGGCGATCCAGAATGCCCTGACCGACAAGATCACCACCGAGATCACCACCCGGCTGAAGGCGACCAGCTATGCCGATCAGGCCGCGGCCGCGCTCTCGAGCCGCGGACTGCCCAGGGCCGGTGCGCTGCTGAAGTCGGTGGCCCCCTCGATCGCCAGCGGGGCCGCCGGGTTCGTTCACAGCCAGGTGCACAAGATCGTGACGGGCCCGCGGTTCGCCCAGGCGTGGGTGCGGGTCAACACCGTTGTCCATCAGGAGCTGGTGAAGGCGCTGTCGGGCCAGGGCCCCAGTTCGGTCAGCGTCAAGAACGGCCAGGTCGTCGTGGGCCTGGGCCCGTTCATCGACGTCGTCAAGCAGGACCTGGTCAAGCGCGGCTTCGCCCTGGCCGGCAAGATCCCGGCCATCAACCCGACGCTGACCCTGTTCTCGGCCAAGTACCTGGTCAAGGCCCAATCGGCGTACCGGCTGATCAACAACCTCAAGATCGTGCTGCCGGTACTGACGGTGCTGCTGCTGGCTCTGGGTGTGTTCGCCGCCCGCGGCCGCCGCCGCGCCCTGATCGGCGCCGGCCTCGGCCTGGCCGCCTCCATGCTGGTGCCCGCCGTTGGGCTGTCCATCTTCCGCGGCATCTACCTGGGCAGCGTGCCGAGCAGCGTGCTGCCCGCCGACGCCGCTGCCGCCCTGTTCGACACGCTCGTCGCCTTCATCAAGGAGGGACTGCGCACGGTCCTGGTAGCAGGCCTGGTGATCGCCGCCGGCGCGTTCCTGACCGGGCCATCGGTGACTGCGGTCTGGATCCGGGGGGCATTCACCCGCGGGCTGGACCGGGTCCGCCGTGGCGGCGAGGACGCCGGTGTGCGCACCGGCCCGGTGGGGACCTGGACCTATGCGCACCGCAAAGCGCTGCGCATCGGCGCCGTGGCCCTGGCCGCGCTGATCTTCGTGTTCTGGGGCCAGCCCAGCGCAGCCACCGTCATCGTCATCGTCATTCTGCTGCTGGTCGTTCTCGGACTGATCCAGCTGATCGGAAGGGCGCCGGGCCGGCCGGAAACCGCAAGTTAGCCGACTGCCTGTCAAGGCTTTCTGGACCGCTACCGCTTTTCAGCCTCACCGACGTTTCCGCGGTCAAGCGGTAGGCCAAGCTGCTCACCGCGCCCGCGAACCTACGCCGCAGCGATCAGCGCCCGGGCTAGCCGCACCCTCCGGTGAGACGATGGTGGCCTGGAGGGCGATGGCAGATGAACGCGGTCATGCTCGAGCGGGACGCCGTCATGGCCGCGGTCCGGGGCCTGCTGCGTGACGCGCTGGGCGGCCGCGGCGGGACGCTGTTCGTGGTCGGCGAGGCCGGGCTGGGCAAGACCACGGTCCTCAGGTACGCGGCGGCCGTCGCCGGGGACCGGTTCAGGACCGGAACCGGGCAGGCCGACGTGGGGGAGGCGGCGCTGCCGTTCGGCCTCATCGGCCAGGCCCTCGACCCGTTGCTGGACAGCCACGCGGCGACCACGGGAACGGCCCAGGCCCCCGCCGACTACTTCTACGCGGTGCTGGCGCGGCTGCGGCAAGCCGCCAGCCAGCCGCTGTTCCTGGCCCTTGACGACGCCCACTGGGCCGACCCGGACTCACTGACGCTGCTGCGCCTGATCTGCCGCCGGATCACCGAACTCCCGGTGGCGGTCCTGGTCACCACCCGGCCCTGGCCCCCCGAGGCGCTGCGCGCGGGCGAGGAGCTTGCCGCCAGCCACCTGGCCGCGGTCCAGCACCTGGCCCCGCTCAGCGCCGACGCGGCGCGGTCGATGCTGCCGGGCGCGGTCGGCGACGAACGCGACCGGGTGGCGGCGCTGTGCGCTGGGAACCCGCTGCTGCTCGGCCAGGTCGCCGCCGCGCTGCGGGCCGGCGAGGGCATCCCGGATCCGCGCGCGCAGGCGTCGTGGGCGCGCAGGCTGCTGCTGTCGCACCTGGCCGGCCTGAGCGAGCCGGCCCGCGGGTACCTGCGGGCCGCCGCAGTGCTCGGCCGGCGGTTCCGGCCCGAAGTGGCGGCGCAGGTGGCCGGGCTCGCGGCCGCCGACGCGGCCACGGCGCAGGAGGCGTTCGCCGCCTCCGGGCTGGGCCACGACGAGGTCGGCGGCTGGGCCGAGTTCGGCCACGAGCTGATCCGCCAGGCCATCTACGAGCTGGCCGCCCCGGTCCGGGCGCGCCTGCACGAGTCCGCGTTCCGGGTGCTGGCGGCCCGCGGGGACAACCCGGGCGAGGCGGCAGGGCACGCGGTGGCGGCCCGGCTCGCCGGGGACCCGCAGGCCGTGGCGGTCGCGGCCCACGCCGGCCGGCAGGCGCTGGCGGTCGGCGCCGTGGGCGCGGCACGGCGCCACCTGGAGGCGGCCATCGACCTGGCCGGGCCGGCCGCGCCGGCCGAGCTGGTCTTCGACCTGGGCCGGGCCCTGATCGCCTCCGGCGACCACCAGGCCGGCGTCGCCCGATACCAAGAACTTCTCGCTCGGGCCGACCTGCCCGGCGACCTGCGGCTGACCATCCTCGTCCAGCTGTCGCACGCGCACATGGCGGTGGGCCTGATCACCGAGGCCGAGACCGTCCTGGACGAGGCGGTGCGGCTGGCCGGCCCCCGGCACCGTGACCTGGCCGCCGCCGCCATGGTCGACCACGCCGCCCAAGTCCTGGTGACCTACGGGTGGAAGCGGGCTGCGCCGCTGGTCACCAGTGCCCGCGAGCTGGCAGCCGGGGCCAGCACCCCGGTGCGCGCCGCGGCCGCCGCGGTCGGGGCGGTCGGCGCCTATTTTTCCGGCGACCCGGCCGCGCTCGACGTCGCTGCGGCGGCCGCGCGCAGCGCCCAGGCCGCGGCGTCCTGGCGGCTTGCGGGCGCCCCCTGGTGGGACACCGTGACGCAGTACGGCGCCCTCGCCCTGTCCGCGGAGCGTTTCGGCGACGCGCAACGGCTGCTCGACGGCGTCATCGCGGCGGCCGAGCAGCGCTGCGATCCAATGGCCGCGGCGCTCGCCCTGCTGTTCCGGGCGAGGGTCAGCTTGCGGCTCGGCCGGCTCGACGAGGCGCTCGCCCTGTCCACGCGGCTGACCGGCTACATCGACCTCGTCCCGGTGCTCACCCCGATGGCGGCCGCCTGGCACGCGGTGATCCTGCTGGACGCCGGCCGGCCCGGCGAGGCGGCGGACTGGTCCGCCCGCGCGGACGAGGCAGTCAGCCGTGGTGACAGGGTGGGCTACAGCGTGGTGACGGTCCTGCTGCCGCGAGGGCTCCTCGCGCTGCGCCGCGGCGACCCGCAGGCCGCAGCGGCCGCGTTCAGTACGGCGTGGCAGACCGCCGACGCGCTCGAGCACCGCGATCCCGGAGCGGTCGGCTGGGCGGCCGATGCGATCGCGGCCTTCCTGGCCTGCGGGCGTGACGGGGAGGCCCGGCGGCTGATCGGCTGGATGGCGCCCGCCGCCCGGGCACTGCCCGCCCGGTGGCCCAAGGTCGTCGTCGCCGCGGGCCGCGCGGCGCTGGCCGAGCGGGACGGGGAGGTGGACCAGGCCCGGGCCCGCTACGGCGAGGCGCTCGCAATCGCGCGGGACATGCCGATCCCGCTGGCCAGGTCCCAGCTGCTCACCGACTACGGCAGGTTCCTCTACCGCCACGGCGAGGTCCGCCACGCCAGGCGGATGCTCGCCGAGGCACTGCGGCTGGCCGAGACCTGCGGGGCCGCCTGGCACGCCGAGCAGGCCCGCGTCGAGTGGCGCCGCGCCGGCGGACGGGCCGGGGTCACCCCGCCCGGCGAGCTCACCCCCGCCGAGGCGGCGGTCGCCCGCCTGGCCAGGGCCGGGAAGACGAACAGGGAGATCGCCGCGCAGCTGTACCTGACCGTCAACACGGTGGAAACCCACCTGCGGCACGTCTATGCCAAGCTCGGCATTCACCGCCGCGTCGAGCTGGCGTCCTTCCCGGACGCGTAGCTTCCCGTGATGCTCGCGTCATCCGGATGCCCGTTCTGGCTCTCGCCGTAGCCCGGCGCCGGTCGCTCACGCCTGCCCAGAGGCCTGCACTCCAGCAGGTTCTGCATGGCGCTCCCCGGGGGTAGCCAGATTTCACCGGTTTCCGTGACGACGCGCGGCCCGGTCCCGCGCTGTGCTTGCTCGTACAGATCCTCTTGTGACCGGAGAAACCCAGATGACAGAACTGCAGTGGCTGCGCGGCCCCGGAATCGCATCCCGGGCCCGGCAGAAGGTGTGCTTTTCCAGCGGCGGCACCGAGTGCGCCGCCTGGTTCTACCCCGGAATCAACGGCGGCTGCGTGATCATGACCGGCGGTTTCGCGGTGACCAAGGAGCCGGGCACGGACCTGTTCGCGGGCCGCTTCAATGACGCCGGGTTCGCGGTGCTCGCCTTCGACTACCGCTGCTTCGGCGAGAGCGGCGGCCGCCCGCGCCAGGTCGCGCGGATCCGCGACCAGCTCGCCGACTGGCAGGCCGCGATCGCCTGCACGGCGTCCCTGCCGGGGGTGGACCCGGCCAAGCTGGCGATCTGGAGCTTTTCCGCGTCTGGCGGTCACGTCTTCCGCGTCGCCGCCCGCAATCCGCGGCTCGCCGCGGCGATCGCGCAGACCCCCAATGCCGACGGCCTGGCCGCCGCGCGCAACGCCGCCCGCTTCCAGAAGCCGCTGGCGATGGCCCGCTTCGCCGGCCGCGGCATCCTCGACGCGCTGGGCGGCCTGATCGGCCGCCCGCCGCGGCTGGTCCCGCTGACCGGCGAGCCGGGCACGGTCGCGCTGCTCACCACGCCGGACGCCCTGGACGGCGACTGGGCGCTGAACGCGGAAAGCTACCCGGACTGGCGGCGCGAGGTGGCTGCCCGTTCGACGCTCCGCACGGTGCTCTACCGGCCCGGCGGGGCCGCGCCCCGGGTGAGGTGCCCGCTGCTGGTCGTGGTCTGCGACCAGGACCGGTCCGCGCTGGCCGAGCCCGCAGCCCGCGCGGCGCGCCGCGCGCCCCGCGGCGAGCTGGTCCGCCTGCCCGGCGGGCACTACGCCCCCTTCCTCGGCGCACACGAACGGGCCGTGCAGGCTGAACTGTCCTTCCTGCGCCAGAACCTGCTGGAGGCGTGACCATGGCGCAGATCGAGCTGTCCGCCGGGACCATCGAGTACACGGACACCGGCGGCGGGGGCCCGGTGATTGTGCTGCTGCACGGGGTGCTGATGGATGCCACCCTGTGGGACGAGGTGACCGCCGCCCTGTCGCCCGGTCACCGCTGCGTGGCGCCGACCCTGCCGCTGGGCGCGCACCGGCGCGCCATGAAGGCCGGCGCCGACCTGTCGCTGCCCGGGATCGCGAAGCTGGTGGCGGAGTTCCTCGACCGGCTTGGCCTGGACGACGTCACGCTGGTCGGCAATGACACCGGCGGCGCTGTGGTCCAGTTGCTTGCCGCCGATGGCGCTCCGCGCGTCGGCAGGGTCGTGCTGGCCTCCTGCGATGCCTTCGATAACTTCCCACCAGGGCTGACCGGCAGGACGCTCGCCCTGACCGGCAAGCTGCCGCCGGCGCTGTTCGGGCTCGTCATGCAGCAGTTGCGGCTCCGGCCGCTGCGGCGGCTGCCGGTCGCGTTCGGCTGGCTGACCAAACGCGGCGATGCCGCGACCGCCCGCTGGATCAAGCCGATGCTGACCCAGCCGGACATCCGCCGGGAGACGGCGCACATGCTGCGCGCCGTGTTCGCCGACAAGCGCCTGCTGCTCCGCGCCGCCGAGTCGCTGCCCGCCTTCGACCGGCCCGCGCTCGTCGTCTGGGCGGCAGACGACCGCGTGATGCCGCCCGAGCACGGCCGGCGCCTCGCCGACCTCCTCGCGGACGCGCGCCTGCTCGAGATCCCCGACAGCTACACCCTCATCCCTCTCGACCAGCCCGCTCAGCTGGCCGAGGCCATCCGCGAGTTCACCAGCTCCAGTCAGCTGACAGCACGCGACCCGCGAGAACATGATGCGCATCCATGAAGCCGTGCCCGGCAAGCCGGCATCCTCACCCTGGTGATGCGCCGACAGCGCCGAGCAGAAGGCCAGGCAGTGCGCCAACAGCCCGCCCCCGGCCTGCGCCGAGCCAAGATTTGCCTGCAGATCGTGCAATTGCTGCCGAAGAGCTGCGTGCGCCTGGGCGAGCTGACGGCTCCATGCCGCCGCGCGGCCAGCGTCTTGAGCGGCCACTTGTGCTGCGGCCGCTTGGCGGCCGTGTTTCAGCGGCCTTTCGCCGCCCGCCGCCCAGACTGACCGGCCGGCGCTGCTGCCCGGCCTGGGGCGGGCCGGATGCCGCTCAGGGCCGTGTCGATGACGTCTTGGGTGAACCGGTCGTTCAGTGGCGCGTGGCCGTGCAGCAGCCGGTGATAAAGCGGGCCGTAGAGCAGGTCGAGCGCTACTTCGATGTTGGTGCCGGGGGGGATTTCGCCGCGCTCGATGGCACGTCGGAAGACGGCCCGGGCCTGGTCCCGGCGGGGCTCGAGCAGGCGCTGCCGGTATTCGGCGGCGAAGACCGGGTCGGTCTGCGCCTCGGTGATCAGCGCGGCGATGACCCGGCCGTAGGGCCGGCTGCTGGCCAGCCGGGCCCAGGGGCGCAGCAGCGCGAGCAGGTCACCGCGCAGAGACCCGGTGTCGCGGGGGGAGGAGCGGGCGGTGTCCCACTCGGTGTACAGCGCGTCGAGGGCGAGGGTTTCCTTGGTGGGCCACCAGCGGTAGATGGTGGCCTTGCTGACCCCGGCTCGTTCCGCGACCTCGTCCATGCTGACCGCGGACAGGCCGCGGGCCAGCAGGAGTTCCGCGGCTGCGTCGAGGATGGCCTTGCGCGCCTTCTCGCTGCGCGGCCGGCCACGCACCGGGGCCTGCGCGGTGCCGTCCCCGTCGCGTGGCGGACCGGTGCCGCCCTTGTTGCCGCCTGGCCGTCCATGCCGCGTGGCCTGCGTGGTGATGTCGCCGGTCATGCTGCCTTCGGCCCAGCGCCGGCCGCGTGGATAGCAGGCGCCCCCGTCGCGGCGGCCGCGGCCGGCGCCGTGCGGTCCAGCACCTGGAGCAGGCCAGCGATGTCGCGGTGCCCGTAGCCCAATTCCTCGGCCCAGCTCAGCGCGCTGTCGGCGGCGGAGGCGGCGGGCAGTGGAACCCTGGACTCGCTGGCCGCCTGCAGCGCGAGGCGGATGTCTTTGTGCATCAGTTGCACATCGAACCATGCCTGCTCGGGCAGGTCGAGGACGAGGGGGGCGCGTGCCTGCAGCATCGGCGACCCGATCGCGGATCCGGTCATCGCGCGGGCGGCCAGCCCCGGGTCGATCCCGCCGCGCTCGGCCAGCAGCAGCCCTTCGCTGAAGGCGAGCATCTGCGCGGCGAGGCTGATGTTGATCGCCAGCTTGAGCAGCAGGCCCTGGCCGTTCCCGCCCACGTGGGTGACGTTGCTGCCCAGCCGGTGCAGCAGCGGCGCGACCTTGCCGAACGCTTCTTGGGGGCCGCCTGCCATGATCGCGAGAGTGCCGCTCTCGGCCGCGGGGACGCTGCCGGAGACGGGGGCGTCGATCATGGTGGCGCCGACCCAATGCACCCGCCTGGCCAGCTCACGGCTGGCCTGCGGGCTCACCGTGCTCATGTCGACGTAGACGGTCCCTGGCCACAGGCCGGCCACGATCCCGTCCGGGCCGGAGGTGATCGCCGCAAGGGCGTCGTCGTCGGTGACCATGCTGAACACCACCTGCGCGCCCGCGGCGGCCTCCCGCGGGGTGTCCCGCCAGATCAGCCCTCGCTCGATCAGCGCGCTGGCCTTGCCCTTGGTGCGGTTGGTCCCCTGCACCTGATTGCCCGGCAGCAGGCGGCCAGCCAGCGGCGCGCCCATGGATCCCAGGCCCACGAATCCGATCTTGTTCATGTCATCTCCTCAATTCGCTGCTTCGATCTCGGCTATGTCTTGGCTGGTGAGCTCCAGATCCGCCACGGCGAGGATCGGGTCCACCTGCGCCGGACTCCCAGCCACCGCCGCCGATCGCCCACGCGCCGAAGCCGACGCGGGTGATCTCCAGGCTGGTGGGCCCAGCGGGCTGGTCGGGAGCTGTGTCTTCTGCATGACTCCTCCAGTGATCCCGGATGCCCAGCCCGGCGGGCCGCTGCGTGCCTGCCTTGACAAAACTAGACTATCAGTTTCTATAATGCAAGCCATGATACACTACGAAACTAGTAGTTCAGTTTTTGATTGGGAAGGAAAGCTGCGATGAGCATCAGCACCGGCTTCGTCCGCTCGTTTATCTCCATCACCCTCGGCGGGGCGGTCATTGCCGCCGTCAGCGCCGGCCTGGGCGCCCTCAGCTGACCCCGGCCCAGCCACAGAAACGCAAGGCGGACCCATGCTGGACACCGGATTCCCCCGGGCAGACGCCGAGAACGACTTCCTGCGGGCCCGGCGTCACCAGGTCCTGGCCACACTGACACACCGCCTGCGCCACCGGCCGCATGACAGCGACCGCCTCCTGGTGCTCGATGAGATGGCCGGCGCGCTCGGCTGGCGTGGCCAGCGGTACCTGGGGCCGCGGACGATACCGCTGGACTCGATCGTCGGCACGGTCGGCCCGCGGCGTGACTTCGACCGCCACTTCCGGCCCACCTCCAACCGGGTGCGAGAACGCTGGGAGCAGCTGGCGCTGGCACAGCGGCGCGGTGCGGCGATCCCGCCGATCGAGGTCTACCGCGTAGGCGGCCTGCACTTCGTCAGCGACGGCCACCACCGGGTATCCATCGCGGCCGCGACCGGCCAGCAGACAATAGACGCCTACGTGACCAAGGTCCTCACCAGTGTGCCGCCCAACGGCACAACGCGGCCGCTGGCGGCCCGACGCACCAGCCGTCCGGCGTGATCACAGGAGTTCTGCCACCATGAACGTCTTCTTCGCCGATATCCGCCAGATGATCATTCCTGACCGTGGCGGCGTGCACGGCCCGCTGCCACCGTTGCTGGTCGCGATGACCGTAGTCACGGGCCTGGTGGACTCGTTCAGCTATCTCGCCCTTGGCCACGTCTTTGTCGCCAACATGACCGGCAACGTGGTGTTCCTGGCGTTCGCCCTGGCCGGGGCGCGCGGGTTCTCCCTCCCCGCCGTCGTCGTGGCGCTGGCCGCCTTCGGCCTGGGTGCGCTGGCCGGTGGAGCCCTGGGGTCACGGCTGGGCCGCTACCGTGGGCGGCTGCTCAGCACCACCGCCGCAGCGCAGGCGCTGCTGCTCACCGCCGCCGCCGTGATAGCCGCGCTGGCCCCAAGCCCCATGTCGGCCGGCGACCGCTATGGCCTGATCGTGTTGCTCGCCGCCTCCATGGGGGCGCAGAACGCCACCGCCCGGCGGCTCGCCCTGCCCGACCTGACCACCACCGTCTTGACGCTGACCATCACCGGCATCGCCGCCGACAGCGCCCCGGCGGGCGGCACCGGCTCCAAAGCCGGCCGCCGCCTGGTATCAGTGACGGCGATGCTGGTCGGCGCTCTGGCAGGGGCGCTGTTCATCATTCACGCCCAGATCGTCTACCCGCTTGTAATCGCCGCGGCCACCGTCGCGGTCATCGCCGTGACCACCCGGGTGCTCGTACGCTCCGATCCCCCCTGGGCCCGGGCGAGCGGCTGACGCGCCGCCCGTACCTTGCGCCCGTGCATCGAGGCAGTCAGTGGCATAGCGAACAGCCTAGACGGGGATAGACAGGTCACGCCGCCGGCCGAAACGACCTTCCACAGCGCGTCGCAGGTTCGGATCCCCCGCTGGGCGCTTGCCCGGGGCGCCGCGGTCCTGGGGCAGAATGGCCGGATGGACCTCGGATTGCGCGACAGGGTCTACCTCGTGACCGGTGGCAGCCGCGGTCTTGGGTTCGCTGCGGCCCGGGCACTCATCGCAGACGGGGCCCGCGTCGTGCTCAGCGCCCCCCACGAGGCTACGGCGGCTGCAGCCGCGGCCCGCCTCGCGCAGAACGCCGACGCGCCTGACACCGTTGCTTGGGTGGTCGCGGATAATGCCGATCCCGGCACGCCAGACCTGCTGATTGCGGCCGCCCAGGACCGTTTTGACCGCCTGGACGGTGCGCTGATCAGCGTGGGCGGCACGCCAGCAGGGACCGTCGCGGCCACGACAGACGATGCGTGGCGGTCCGCGTTCGAAAGTGTCTTCCTCGGCGCCGTCCGGCTGGCCCGGGCTCTCGCGACAGATCTGGGTGACCACCCCGCGACCGGCTCCCTCCCCGGGACGGGCGGCTCGGTCGTCTTTGTGCTGGCCTCCTCGGTGCGCGTGCCGCTGGTGGAACTCGCTATCTCCAATGGGCTCTTCCCCGGCCTTGCCGGGGTGGTGAAGACACTCGCCGACGAACTCGGCCCGGCCGGGATCCGGATCAACGGGATCCTGCCCGTCCGGATCGCCACCGACCGGGTCCGTGAACTCGATGCCCGCAGCGGCGATCCCGATCAGGTGCGTGCCCGCCTGTCTGAACACATCCCGCTGCGCAGGTACGGCGAGCCCGAGGAATTCGGGCGAGTTGCCGCGTTCCTGCTCTCCCCCGCCGCGTCCTACATCACCGGCGCGATGATCCCGGTGGATGGGGGTGCCATCCGCTCGATCTGAGCATGCGATCGCTGGCCCCACCACCCGGTGGGGTCCCCTGCCGGGGCGGCGTGCAGCCGCCCGGCAGGGGGCGAATCCGGCTGAGCCTCGTTGCGGCTCGCCTGCCTACCCTCGGGTTGCGGTTGCAGCCTGGGTGATGAGGGCGGCTACCGCTGCGGGCTGGGACAGGTAGATGGAGTGGCTGCCGGGGGCTTCGGTCACGGTTGAGCCGGCCCGTTCCGACATGGCCCGCTGGGCGGGCGGGGGGATCATCCGGTCGTCGGTGGCGACCAGGTACCAGCTTGGCTTGATCCGCCAAGCGGCTTCGGTGATCGTTCCCGCGAGCGCATTCACGCCCCAGGGGACCTGGGAGTCGGCCATGAATGCGGCCTGTCCGGCGGGCAGGTCGCCGGCGAAGGAGGCCGGGAACTTCTCGCGGTCCAGGAAGAGGAAACCGTCCTTGGGCGGCAGGATCGGCGGCACCGGGGCGCCCGGGGGCGGGTCGGCGATCAGCGTGTTGACCGACTCACCCTTATCCGGGGCGAATGCCGTGATGTACACCAGGGCCCCGACCTTCTCATGCAGACCCGCCTCGGTGATCACTGCCCCGCCGTAGGAGTGGCCGACCAGGACGACCGGGCCGTCCAGGTCATCGATGACCCGCCGGGTGACGGTGGCGTCGTCCTCCAGTGACAGGGTCGGGTTCTGCACGATGGCGACGCGGTAGCCGTCCTTCGTCAGCAGGTCGTACACCGCCTGCCAGCCGGACCCGTCGGCGAACCCGCCGTGCACGAGCACAACGTTGCGTGCCCCTGATTCGCTGCTCATATGATCTCCTTTCGCTTGCGCCAGAGTTTTGGCACGCCGATGACGCTAGGCGCCGGTGGCAGGGGGCCGCTTCGATCAAATGACTTAGATTTGGCCGTAGCAGTTCCCGGGCCAGCGGCGGTACTCCCGGGCCTGCTCTGGCCTGCGGCGCGAGTCGTTGGGTGGCGTTGGCTGACGTTGGCTGTAAACGGACCTGCGACGGCACCAGGACGGCACGGACAGCCCAGGGGCGGCCCCCAGCGACCAGTGACCCCCTGCCCCCGCCTGCGTGGCATCTCGGCGTCCTGGCCGTCGCGCTCACTGCCCGCGAGGCACAGCGCCCGGAGGTGATAGCCGCTGAGCAGGCCCGTATGGAGGAGTGCCAGCGGCAGCGCGAGGAGGCGATAGACGCTGAGCTAGAGGAGTACCGGCAGCAGCTCCGGGATCACGACGCGCGAACCCACCGCTACCGGGTGACCGCGTGCAGCATCGATGCAATCAAGGGCGGCGAGTTCACCCTCGAAGCCGAGGGCCTGGACCCGGTGCACATCATGCCGGACGCCAAGTCCGCGATCCACTTCCTGTCGCCGAAGGTCGGCGACATCGTGCAGGTGACTTTCGCCCCGGAGAACGCCGCGCTGGAGGAGTTCTGGCACATCAACCGGGCCAATGGTGCCAAGCCACGGTCACCGATCAAGCTGAGTGCCGCCGACATGCGGCGGTTTGGCCTGACGGCAAACAGGTCAGAATCAGGCGGCTAGCCTGGCAACCCAGAGCGCCCCGCTGGCCACGGCTGGTGGGGTGCTACTGCTTCTCCGCCACGAACGTGCCCATCGGGCTGGTCACCACCAGGCCCTCGGCTTTCAGCGCGCCTAGCGCCTTCTGCACAGTGGTCAGCGCCACCCCGTAGGACTGGCTCAGGTCCCTGATCGACGGCAGCCGTGCCCCAGGCGGCAGGGTGCCGTCCTCGATCTGCCCCCTGAGCGCGGCGTGAAGCTGCCGCCAGGGCGCTACCGGGCCCGGAGTGATGTCCACGGACCCAGACGATAGAACACCGTGTCCTAGTGGCTATCAGGGCCGGACACGGTAGCACACGACCGGATACTGCCGTACTGTCATCTGCTGTAACACAGCGGCCCCGGACGGCGCGGTGAACGCCGGCCGGGGGCCTGGGGCTCACGCCTACCAGGAGGCGATCACCTTGACCACGGAGCCTAACGATGGCGAGCGCGCCCGCACACTGGCCGGAGTCGAGCACGACTACCCCGGCTGGCAGGCGTGGCCGGGGGTGCTAGCCGGCGTGGTGTACGCGCGCCGGCCCCAGACCAGCCCGCCGCTGGTGGTCCGGGCCATCACCCCGGACGCCTTGCGGCAGGCGATCGAAGCCGCCGAGCAGGAGCGAGGCCTGCGGTGAGCGGCGTCGAGGACCAGGCCGCCGCCCTTCGCGCCAAGCACGGCGAGCGCTGGAAGATCTGGTACGTGCCCCGCTCGTTCGACGGCGGGCACACATGGTGCGCCCGCATCCACGGCGACGACCTGCGTAACGTTTTGCACGCAGACACCGCTGAGTATCTGGACGAGCACATTCGCCTGCGCGAGCAAGACCTGGCCGCCGATGCCGCGCTCTCCGAGGAAACTGGGCGCGACCTGGCCGGTGACGAACTGGACCCTCGCTGACATAGAGCATCCATCCCGGGTGCCGTGCCGCAGGCAGGGCGCTCGGCCGCCAGGCCGTTCTCAACGCGCACAGCGCCGGTGAACTGGCCGAGTACCTGGAAGCGCAGGCGGAGCGGTCAGTCGGCCGTGCGCCTGATGCGTGCCCCTGGCCCGGCTCTGAGGCGTCCCGCTCACGGGCCGGGCCGGGGTCTCCGCGAAGGCTCCAGCCCCAAAGTTCGTTGGAGGCTAGGCGCTAACCTATAACTTTGAGGCCCTAGAGTTATAGGTTGGCACCGTGGATGCAAGTTTGTTTGTAGCTCCTGCGTGGGGACGCGCTGTCTCCACGGGCGGCCCGGCGGCCTATGCGGCGTTCATCCCGCAGCCTCTGTGCCGACAGATGCCGCTTAATGCCGATATCGTCATGAAGCTTTCGGAGGCCGACGCAGCCCTGGGGCGCCTGGCGGGGTCTGGCAGGCTGCTCCCCTACCCGCACCTGCTTGTGAACGCATACGTCACCCGTGAAGCTGTGTCCAGTTCCAGGATCGAGGGGACGCAGGCGTCAGTGACGGAGGTCTTCGACGCGGCCGTGACGGGCGAAACCAAGCGCGACGATATCCGAGAGGTCCGCAATTATGTCAGAGCGCTGGAGCATGGCGTCACCCGGCTCAGCGAGGACTTCCCCCTTTCGCTCCGGCTGATCCGAGAGATGCACGAGATCCTGGTTCGCGGCGTGCGTGGTTACGAGAAGACGCCTGGTGAGTTCAGACGCACCCAGAATTGGATTGAATCTCCTGACAACCGGCCCGCCACAGCCCGCTTCGTGCCCCCGCCTGTGGATGACATGATGCGCTCGCTCGATGACTGGGAAAAGTACCTCCACGACGAGTCGCCAAGGCTGCCTCTCCTCATACGATGCGCACTGCTTCATTACCAGTTCGAGACTATCCATCCGTTCCTCGATGGAAACGGGCGCCTCGGGCGCCTGTTCGTCGTGCTCTACCTCATGGACAAGGGGTGGCTGTCCGGCCCTCTGCTCTACCTGTCGAGCTATTTTGATCAGCGCAAGAGCGCCTACTACGATCGGCTGCAGTATGTCCGTGAGCGGGGAGAGATCAACGAATGGATGCTGTTTTTCCTCGACGGTGTTGCCGTCCAGGCCACCGATGCGGTCGATCGCGCTGAGCTGCTTTCAGATCTGCGTGAGAAGTACCGCACATTGCTCCGCGGTAACCGAAGCCGTGCTCCGGAGGTCGTGGACCTGCTGTTCGCCAACCCCGTCATTACAGTCCGGCACGTCCAGAACGAGCTGAAAATGAGTCAGCCGGGCGCTGCGAATATTCTGCGACTTCTCACCAGGAAGGGCATCCTGAAGGAAGTCGGCAGCGGAGCCGGTGTACGACACCGCTGGTTCTGTGAAGGGGTCCTCGAAGTGCTCGACCCGGAGCGTGGGTCTGCCAGGCGCTGATCGTGGCAGACGGGCCACCCCGCGCGGGCCATCCGGCCCTGGCGCGGTGACGCGGCGCCGGAGTAGATCGTCGCCATCGCGGGCCATCACGCTCCGCCCTATGCAGGCGCTGCAGTACTTCTGCGGCACCGAGGGACGCCGACGGCGAATCGCCCGCCCGCCATCGAGGACGGCAGCCATCTGGACGGTTGACCAGGGCAGACGCCTTAACCGATGGCTTGCTGTCGTACCGGCTGGCTACCCTTCGCCGAAGGTCCCTGGCAAGCTCACCGGCGCGGCACGGGCTCCGGTGCCCGGCTGCCGGCGCTTACGGGCTACGGGCGCTCGGGCGGAAGGTCGGCGAGCGCGTCGCGCAGTGCGGCCCGGGTGGTGACACCGAGCTTGGGGAACAACTGGTGCAGGTGGGTGGCGACGGTACGGGGAGACAGGTACAGCCGTTCACCGATCTGCTTGTTGGTCAAACCGGCGGCCGCGAGCTGGGCGATCTGCCGCTGCTGGGGTGTGAGGGAGGCCAGGCCCTGGGCATCGGCCTGCCCCCGGGAAAGACCGGTGGCCCGTAGTTCGCTGTCGGCCCGGGCGGTCCAGGGGTGGGCCTGGAGCCGCTCGAAGGTATCCCGCGCGGCGGCCAGATGGGTGCGCGCCGTGGTGGTGGCTTTGACGCGGCGCAGCCGTTCTCCGTAGGCGAGCTGGA
Organism: Streptosporangiaceae bacterium; assembly: GCA_036497045.1. Lineage (GTDB taxonomy): Bacteria > Actinomycetota > Actinomycetes > Streptosporangiales > Streptosporangiaceae > DASXKD01. The sequence continues at coordinate 18,920 of DASXKD010000373.1, forward strand.
TCCGTGCCTGGTCGAACGGCCAGCGGTCAGCGCCGGGGGTGGCGAGCGCGCTTTCGAACAGATCTCCGCATGTCTCGTCGGTGCACACCAGCGCCGCCGATCCACGAGTGATCATGGCGAGCCGTGGTGAGATGCCAGCGACATCGGCCTCATGCGCGGCGGCGACGTGCGCGGCGGCTTCGGCGTACCGGCCGGAGCGGACCGCGGCCTCGACTAGATCCATGATCAGCCACAGCGCGTGAGGGACGTGCGAGGCCAGGACGCCCGCCGGGCTGACGGCGGCGGCATTCCGGTAGGCGTCCTCGAAATCGGCGCGGCCCAGCGCGGCGAGCGCCCGGGCGTGCCACGCATAGTTCTGTACCGAACGGACTCCTCGCGGCGCTGCCCACCCGGCCATCTGGTCTGCCAGAGCCCGGGCGGTGTCGTGGTCGCCGCGGGCGGCCGCCACGACCGCCTGCAGGAAGATCCCCGGCCAGGTCAGCAGCCGGTAGCCGTGGATTTCGCACAGCATCAGACCCTCTTCGACCACCTGGGCGGCCTGCTCCCACTGACCAGTGAAGAAGGCATCGTTGCCCAGCAGGAACAGTGCTTCGATGGCCGAAGTGACCGCACCGCCCTCGCGCCCGTCACGCACCACCTGCCACAACGGCGCCCGGCAGTCGGCCAGGCGGTCGAGGTAAGCCGCTGCGATGCCGGTGCGCACGATGCGCGCCGGGATGGTTGCTTGGCTCAGCCCGGCAATCACAGCGTCGAGCCTGCCGAGCACCGGCCGGGCCAGCCGAACCGGATCGGAGAAGGTCTTTGCCAGGATGCCTAGTAGTTCAGGGGGGCGCGGCCTGAGCCTGCCGATCGAGGCGTCGAATGGTTCCCATAGTTCGGGCCGGCCGCCGAAGAAGCACACCAGAAGCAGGGTGTAAAGCCCCTCGATAAGGACCTTGTTGTGGGCGTCGCCTGGATCGGCCAAGGTCTCAATCGCACCCACCATCAACCGGTGGGCAGTATCGACGTCGCCGTCACCGTTCAGCAAGTGGTAGGTACTGGCGACGGCCGCGGCCAGCGACCCGCCGTGTTCGGGATCGGCCAGGCGCGCAGCCTCGAGGAGACGGGGCGCATCACGCAGGTCACCGGTCACGATCGAACCGAGGTAGGCGGCCTCCGCCAGCCTGCTCGCCCGGTCGGAGCCGACAGGACTCAGCTCGGCAGCGCGGAGCAATTCACTGATCACGGCAACTCCGCTGCCGCGCCGCAGGTTCGCATGGGCCACGCCTTGCAGCAAGGCGGCGACCCGCTCATCGGGTTCAACCGCCGCTTCGGCCAAATGCCAGACCCGCCGCCCGGGCTCGCCGGACAGCCGTTCGGCGAGTTCCCGGTGGGCCCGGCGGCGCTGATCACTGGTCGAAATCTCCACGATGGCGGATCGGATCAGCGGATGGCGGAACGCCAGCCGGCCGGTGGCCGAGTCAATCCGCACCAGCCGTGTACGTTCGGCGGGCGCCAAGTCCCTGATCGCCCTATCCCCGTCCCCGGCGGCCTGAAGCAAGTGCAGATCCCCGGTCCCGCTCAAGACCGCGAGCAGGAGGAGATGGAAGGTCGCGGAAGGCAGCCCACCGATGCGTGCGGCGAACATCGCCTGGAGGCGCCGGCTCAGCGGCAAGACCGCAGGAATCACCTGGGACGAAGAGCGCTGCAAATCGCTGAGCGCGACCGGCAGTTCCAGCAGCGCCAGCGGGTTACCCTCCGCGTCGGCCAGCAGTCGCTGGCGGACCCGCGGCGCCAGGGCAGGAAACCGGGCTCCCAGCAGGGCCGCTGCCGCCACATCGTCGAGTGGCCGCAGGTCAAACCGTGGTAGGCCGCTGCGTTCGAAGAAACCCTCTTCCCCGGAGCGGGACGCGGCGAGCACCCCGACCCGGCTGCCGTCGAGGCGGCGCGCCACGAATGCCAGCACCACAGCGCTGGCCCGGTCCAGCCACTGCAGGTCATCAACGATCACCAGCACCGGGGTGGCGGCGGCTGCCTGGCGCAGCAGGGCTAGCGCCGCGTTGGCCACCAGGAACTGGCTTGATGGCGGCCCATCGTCCAGGCCCAAGGCAACCGTCAGCGCCTGGCCGTGGGCAGAGTCCAGCCGCGGCAATTCCCCGAAGAGCGGATGCAGCACCTGGTTAAGCCCGGCGAAGCTCACGTCAGCCTCGAACTCCGCCCCCGCCGCGAACAGCACCTTGGTGCCGGCAGCCGCCGCGCGCGCCGCCGCTATCTCCAAGAGCAGCGTCTTGCCCACACCAGCATCCCCGGACATCAGCAGCGCGCCACCCTCGATCGCTGCCCGGTCCAGAAACGAGCCGATGAATTCCAGATCTGTGTCACGGCCGATCACAGACCTGGCCGAGCCCTGCCGGGCAGAGCCACCATCATCCACGGGCGGCCTCCGTCCCCGGCTCGGGGCACTACAGCGAGACACTACGCGCACCTGTGCGCTGAGTCATGCCGCACAGCGTTCAGCGGGTAAACGCAGGGTTAGTGCCGTTATGAAGCTGGTGGGTGGCTGGTTTCCGCCGGTTGCTGTGCTTCGGGGGCCAGCGCGGTGCCTTCCTCGCGGTAGAGCAGCCGGTGCAGCCCCGCAGCGAGCACGCCTCCCACCAGAGGGGCCACGATGAACAGCCACACTTGGCTCAGGGCCGTGCCGCCGACGACGAGGGCGGGGCCGAGGCTGCGCGCCGGGTTCACCGAGGTGCCGGTGATCGGTATACCAACGAGATGGACAACCGTGAGGGTCAGCCCGCTGCCACACTGGCGCCGTCGAACTTGAAGCCGAACATCAGCGTGGCCACCCCGACAGCGAAGAACACCAAGATCGCCGTACTCAGGAACTCGACCGCGCACTTCCGGACCATGCGTCCCCCCGATCCGCCCGACACCGGTTGCGGCCGTGCCCTGCGGCCGCAGGTACGACGCTACTGCAGGCCCGTGCCACGTCAAGATCGTGGCCGGCGCTGTAACCCTCACGACCTTGCTCAGCCTTAACCCGATGCCTGCGCCCCCTACCGGTCGCCTGCCGCACGCCGGCTGGGGCCAGTTGGGCGCCGGAGGAGAAGGACTATGTGGAGGAGGCCTCCAGAAGTGCGGGCGCTTCAGCTAGGCTCGAACGACAAGACCAACGGGGGGACATTCGGGCAGCCGCGTCCAGATCAGTGACGCCAAGCGAGGAGGTCAACCGTGGGCAACTGGCAGCTTGACCCTTACCACACGCAGGTCGAATTCTCCGCTAAGCACCTCGGGATGATGACAGTGCGGGGCTACTTTGACGAGATCAGCTCGACCGCCGATATTGATCCCGATCATCCGGAGACATCCTCGGTCGAGGTGACCATGTCGACCGCCAGCATCCGCACCAACAACGCGATAAGGGACAACGACATCCGCTCGTCGAACTTCCTTGAGGTGGACAAGTACCCGGTGATCACTTTCAAGAGCACCAGCGTCGAGCCGGCCGGCCCGGACCGCTACACGGTGACGGGGGACCTGACCATCAAGGGAAATACCCGCCCGGTGTCGCTCCAGATGACGAGGTACGGCGAGTTCAACGACTCTGGGATGATGGGGCACCGGATCGCCTACGGTGCCCAGACCAAGATCAACAGGAAAGACTTCGGCCTGAGCTTCAACGCCATCCTGGACGGCCGGCTCGTCGTCGGCGAGGAAATCCAGATCATGATTGAGGGCGAGCTCGTCGAGCAGAAAGAGGAAGCGGAGACGGCGTCCGGCTGACCGCAGCAGGCGCCGCGCCGGGCGCCTCATTGCCAGCCGCGCCCGCGCGTCCAAACGGTGCTGAAGGTTACGCTGCTGGCATGGGCGATTCAAGGCTCTCCCCCGACGAGGTCCGTGCCGCGGCCGAAGTCCACAACGAGCTGGGGCCCGATTACCGGGACGCCGTTGTGGAATCGTTCCTTGAGAAGATCGACAAGGAAGTCGGTGCCCGAATCGACGCGCAGCTCGCTTCCGCCCGGCAAGCCGGGACCCGCATACCTGACCCGGCTCTGCTGGACAGGAAGCGCTCGCAGCTCGCCGCCATGGCGGCCGGGTCGGTGCTCGCGGCGCTGGCTTCCGGAGCTGCCGTCGAATGGTCAATTCATTACCCAGGCTCATCGCCGGCCAAGGCGCTGGCCACCGTCTGGGCGATCCTCGCCGTCGTCTATATCGCCTGTGCCTGGCGGCTTCGCCGCCGCTGATGCCTGTCCTGACCGTGGGCTGGCGACCTCCCCTGCCTACGTGGCATGTGCGCGTGTTCACGGGCCGGTTCCGAGCAGATCACGCGGGCTGTGCCGCGGGCAGGAGCGGTAGCTGCGGTATCGAAGTGGGCGGGCTTTGCTGAGTGAGAGGGTGGTGAGCGCCAGGTGAAGCCGGCACTGGAGGGTACGGTCGCGCTGGTGACCGGGGCGTCGAGTGGCATCGGTGCGGCTACGGCAGCTGCGCTGGCTGGCCGCGGGGCGGCGGTGGCGCTGGCCGCACGGCGGCGGGACCGGCTGGAGGATCTGGCCGCTGGCCAGCCACAACCGGCCCGAGGTGCTGGAGGGCATCCGCAGCCAGTTCGGCCAGCGCATGGAAGCCGAAGATATCGCCGACACCATCAGCTACATCGTCACCCGCCCCCGGCATGTCGCGGTCAACGAGATGCTCATCCGCCCCACCGAGCAACAGCGCTAGCTCCCCGACCACAACCCGAGCACCCCGGGCGCCACCTGGGGGCAGTTCC
>DASXKD010000374.1:0-1989 GCA_036497045.1 Streptosporangiaceae bacterium
AATGCGCGCCTCGAACAGTTCCTGGATTCGCGGCAGACCGTGGGTGATGTCCTGGCCCGCCACACCACCGGTGTGGAACGTCCGCATGGTCAGCTGAGTACCGGGCTCACCGATTGACTGCGCCGCGACGATGCCCACCGCCTCGCCGACGTCAACCCGCTTGCCGGTGGCCAGCGAGCGCCCGTAGCACTTGGCACAGACGCCGACCTTGGCCTCACAGACGAGCACGCTGTTCGTGCGCAGGGAGTCCACCCCGGCCGCCACGAACTGGTCGATCATCACCTCGGTCGTATCGGAGCCGCTGGCCGCCAGCACGGTGCCGTCGGCCTCGACATCCTCGGCGAGGGTGCGGCCGGTGCCGGTGTTCTCGATGTTGGCCAGCTTGCGCAGGGTGCCGTCGGCGCCCCTCTCGGCGATCTTCATCACGAGCGCCCGGTCGGTGCCGCAGTCCTCCTCGCGGACGATGACGTCCTGTGCCACGTCCACCAGGCGCCGGGTGAGGTACCCGGAGTCGGCGGTGCGCAGCGCGGTGTCGGCAAGGCCCTTGCGGGCGCCGTGAGTGGAGATAAAGTACTCCAGCACGGACAGCCCTTCGCGGAAGCTGGCCTTGATCGGCCGCGGGATTGTCTCACCCTTGGGGTTGGAGACCAGCCCACGCATGCCGGCGATCTGCCGCACCTGCATGGGGTTGCCTCGGGCGCCGGAGTTGACCATCATCCAGACCGAGTTGGTCTCGGGGAAGGCCGCCTCCATGTCCTTGGCAACGTCCGCGGTCGCGTGCGTCCAGATCTCGATCAGTTCCTGGCGCCGCTCCTCGTCGGTGATCAGGCCGCGCTCGTACTCGCGCTGCACCTTGTCGGCCCGCTTCTCGTAGGACTCCAGGATCTGCGCCTTGTTCGGCGGCGCGACCACGTCCTCGATCGCGATCGTCACGCCGGCCCTGGTGGCCCAGCGGAAGCCCGCGTCCTTGAGCGCGTCGAGCGCCGCCGCCACGTCCACCTTGGGGTAAGTCTCCGCCAGCTCGTTGACGATCGCCGAGAGCTGCTTCTTGCCCACCTCGTAGTTCACGAAGGGGAAATCAGCGGGCAGGGCCTCGTTGAGGATGCACCGACCCAGCGTGGTATCGATGCGGAACGGGCTGCCGTCGGCCCATCCCTCGGGCAGCTCGAAGTCGCGAGGCGGGCGGACACCACGGAGCCGAATTTTGATCTTGGCCTGGAGGTCAAGCTCGCCGCGGTCGTAGGCCATGATGGCCTCCGACGGCGAGCCGAACACCCGGCCCTCCCCGGTGCCGCCGTCCTCGGCCCTGGTCAGGCAGTAGATCCCGATCACCATGTCCTGGGTCGGCATGGTGACCGGCTTGCCGTCGGCGGGCTTGAGGATGTTGTTGGTGGACAGCATCAGGATCCGGGCCTCGGCCTGCGCCTCGGCCGACAGCGGCAGGTGCACCGCCATCTGGTCACCGTCGAAGTCCGCGTTGAACGCGGTGCAGACCAGCGGGTGGATCTGGATGGCCTTGCCCTCCACGAGCTGCGGCTCGAAGGCCTGGATGCCCAGCCTGTGCAGCGTCGGCGCCCGGTTGAGCAGCACCGGGTGCTCGGCGATGACCTCTTCGAGCACGTCCCAGACCACCGGCCTGGCGCGCTCCACCATCCGCTTGGCGGACTTGATGTTCTGTGCGTGGTTGAGGTCCACCAGCCGCTTCATCACAAACGGCTTGAACAGCTCGACCGCCATCTCCTTGGGCAGCCCGCACTGGTGCAGCTTGAGCTGCGGGCCCACCACGATGACCGAGCGGCCGGAGTAGTCCACCCGCTTGCCGAGCAGGTTCTGGCGGAACCGGCCCTGCTTGCCCTTGAGCATGTCGGACAGCGACTTCAGCGGACGGTTGCCTGGTCCGGTGACCGGGCGGCCGCGGCGGCCGTTGTCGAACAGCGAGTCGACGGCCTCCTGGAGCATCCGCTTCTCGTTGTTCACGATGATCTCGGG
>DASXKD010000375.1:0-6525 GCA_036497045.1 Streptosporangiaceae bacterium
AGGCGCTGGCGGCCGCTACCCGCTGAGCGCATAGCCAGACCGGGGCCACGACCCGGGACCGGCCCGGGGCTGGCCAGGCGGGCCATCTCCGGGTGGTGACCGCCCGGCAGGCCCACTGTCAGGTCAATCCTGCGGCGCGTCGCCGTCGGCCGTCCGCCCGGGCAGCGTCACCGGCAGGCGGAGGTTGATCGCGGGCATGACGGAGGTCAGTTCCACACTGGCCGCATCGGCCGCCTGGCGCTTGGCCTGCTGTTCCTCGGCCCTGACGGCAGCAGCGGCGAGCCGTTCGGTCATGCTGCGCAACCGTCTTGCCCGGACGCGCGCCTGCACGGCCCGGTCGGCCACGTAAAGCAGCACGATCGCCGCGATCACACCGAGAATGACCAGGTCAGCCATAACACCCCGCTGCCGGTAGACACTGTCGCCCTGCGCTCCCCAGGCTATGTGAGCCGGTCGCCCCGGCTCACCACGCTCAGGCTTCGCCCGCCTGCAGGCCGTCCCAGGACCAGCGCGGAACCTGCAGGCCGGGGGGCACTCGGGAGCCTTGCGGTGAGCAGGCCATCACCTGGGCCACGGCCCACTCCATGTACGACCGCAGGGCCGCACGGAACTCGGCGTCGCCGGGCAGGCCCGCGTCGTCGGCCGCCTGGACGAAGCAACTCACGAAGCGCTCCCCCAGGTCGTCCTCTGCGCCCGTCTCGGCGTGGATGCCCAGCACCGCCGACTGGTTGCCGCACGACTGCGTATACCGCGGCGGACCGCCGAAAACCTCGGCCCAGTAGCTTGCCAGCCGCTGCACATGGTCGGGACGGCCCGGATGTGAAAACGGGTGGTTGAGTACCGGATCTTGCAGGCAGCGCTCGTGATGCGCGGTGGCCAGCGCAAGAAAGGCCTGCTCACCGCCCGCGAACTCAAAAATTGACGGTTGCCGCATACATCCACTCTGGCACGGCCCTCCGACAGCCGGGCCCATGGCCAGGCGGCCCTGCTCGGGCCGGCTCACGGCCCGAGCAGCCGCACGGCGTTGTCGTGGCAGACCGCGCGCAGCCAGGGCGCGCCGAGGTCCAGCCGGGCCAGTGCCTCCAACTGGTGCAGGTAGGGGTACGGGATGTTGGGAAAGTCACTGCCCAGCAGGATCCGGTCGCCAGCATGGGCCAGCCGTGGCAGTAGTGCGGCGGGGAACGGCGCGAGCCGCTCCATGAACCCGGTGAAGGCCATCGTGGTATCGAGATGAACCCGCGGGTAGTCCGCGGCGAGGTCGAGGAACTCGACGTACTCGGGAGCCCCGAGGTGAGCGACGATCGTGGTCAGCCGGGGATGCCGGGCAAGGACCCCGGAGATCGGCCCGGGCCCGGTGAACGCCCCCGGGGTGGGCCCGGAGCCACAGTGGACGACGACCGGCACCTGCGCCTCGGCCAGCATCCCCCATACCGCGTCCAGCATCTCGTCCCGGGGATCGTAGCCGCCGACCTGCAGGTGGGCCTTGAACAAGCGGGCACCCGCGCCGATCGCCTCCGCGACGTAGCCGGCGGCCCCGGGCTCGGGGAAGAACGTGGCGCTGTGCAGGGCGTCCGGAGTCCTGGCCGCGAAGCCCGCCGCCCATGAGTTGAGCCACGCCGCCATGTCCGGCTTGTGCGGATACAGCAGCGCGCTGAACCTGCGCACGCCGAAAGCCCGCAGCAAGGCAACCCGTTCCACCTCGGGCCGCCGGTAGGCGATCGGCCAGGCGCGCCCGACACCGGCGTGACCGCCGTCGAAGAACGCCCAGACCTTGGCCAGCACGTTGGGCGGCATGAAGTGGGTGTGGATGTCCACCAGCCCCGGCAGCCCGAGGTCTTGCCAGAACGCGGTAACCCGGGCCGCTTCCGCAGCATCAGCGGAGGGCGGCCCGGCAGGCTGCGCGCCGGGCTCGGTCATCTTGCCTAGCGGGCGGTCACGGGGAGCCGGGGCGCGCGCTGGGTGCCCGGATGGCTGCTGACATCACCCTTCCCTGATCGCCTCGTTGCCCACATTGGTCACCCTATGGGTCACCGCGGCTGGCTGACCGGACCCGGGCGCGCGCAACACGGCGCGCCGGTCAGCGGGCACGGCGGAAGAGCTGTACCGAACCGAGCGGCAGGAAACCGGCTGCCAGCAGCGCCCGGACGCTGGCCGCGTTGCCCGGCGCCACCGCGGCGACGGCTAGCTGGCCGGCCGGGACCATGCTGAGGGCGTCGGCGGCGAGCTGGGACCCGCCCCCCCGGCCGCGCCGGCCAGGTTCGAGTTCGAAGCTCAGCTCGGTAAGGCCGGCGATGCCATGGCTGATGATCGCGAGGGCGGACCGGCCGGGGTCCGGGTAACCCAGCACCCGGGGGTGGCTCCTGATCCGCGCGGCGAACTGCGCCCGGGGCTGGACGGCGAGGTCGGGCCGGTCGATCAGCGGCGGCGGGGCGCGGGCGGTGCCTTGGCCGGCCATCAGCATGTCCAGGCAGTCGATCCAGCCCCCCGGCCCGGCCAGGGCGGCGATCAGCCGAGGATCGTGGGCGCCGCCGAAGCCGTCCGCCCCGAGTGCGGCGAGCCAGTGATTGGAGATGTCCGGTGCCACGGCGAAGACGGCATGCCCGGTGAACGAGATGACCGCTTCCAGGTCCGGCCGCCAGGGCGGCACCCGCCGCCAGCCGCCGTCCGGGTCGGGGAACCGCCCGGCCGCCGCGGCGGCGATCAGCCCGGCGAGCGGATGCTCCCCGGCGCCTTGCTGGTCACCGGCGCTCGGGGGATCCAGGGACACGCCGCCTACCGTACCGACCGGCGCCAGCCGCCGGCGTGCACCGCCCCGGAGCACCGCTGGGTCACGGCCAGCCTGCCCCCGGCACATCGACGTCGATGGCGAGCACCTGGCCGCTGCCGGGCGCCACCATCTCGGACGCGGCCATGCCCCGCCATTCGGCGGCCACGATGAACAGCGTCGCCATGCCAGGGCCGCCGAGCGCACAGGCGAACCCGCCGCGGTCCAGTTCGACGGTCTGCAACACCGTGCCGCCCTCGGCGATGCGCACGCACCGCTGGCCGGGCACGTCGGCGTACCAGACCGCGTGCTGCGCGTCGGTGCAGATGCCGTCGGGGACGCCTTCCCCGAGGTCTGCCCAGACACGCCGTCCGGACAGCCCGCCGTCCGCGCCGCGCCCGCATCGGGCCGGCCATCCCTCGCTCGATGCGCATCACCGGCACCGTCGGGGAGTGGGAGTCCTGGACGCGCATGCTCTTCCCCGACACCGGCGACTACGTCTTTCCCGCGGGCCTCGCCACCGTGCACATCGACCGTGAGGCGGACACCGGCGAGTACTGGGAACCCAACATCTGGATCATCCACGAGGCCCGTGGTGGCCCGGGGTTCTGACCGCCCGAGCCTGGGCCGGGACGGTCAGGTATAGCACGTCCTGGCGGCCACGGTGCAAGGACGCCCTGCCCCGCAGCCAGGCCATCAAGCTCAGAGCGCTGGCTGATTGTGGACGGGGGCCTCGGCCGTGGGCGGCGGGCTGGGCAGCAGCGGCTCCGCCGCGCGCCCGGCGTGCACCGCGAGCCGGTCAGTGCCCTTGCTCGAGGCGGGCGAGCCTGCGCTGCCCCGGGCGACGGCCACCACGCTGAGCAGCGCGGCCAGCGGACAGACCAGGGCGATGAAGTCGGATGAGGAGAGGTTGCCCAGGGCGTCAAGGGCCGCGGCGAATCCTGCGATCAGTATCGTGACCGCCACCAGTCCCCACCCGTTCAGGAACAGCCGGAGGGTGAACGGCGGCGGGGCGGTCACCTCGGGCACGGCCGTCACGGCCTTGGTGCCGCGGCGCTCGGTCATGCCGTCCCGCACCCGCACGATGATCGTCAGGTCGCCCGGCCGGTCGGCGATCAGGAGCAGTTCGTCGGGGTGGGCCGGATCGGGGGACTGCGCCACCGCGCCACCGCCGGCTGCCCATGCCACGACCTTGCGGCTGCCCGAAGGCCGCACGCGATAACGCACCTGCTCGCCGGCGACCACCGTGTCCGGGCCCTCGATCACGACCGGCGGCGACTGCCCGGCGCCTGTCTGCCCGCCAGGCGCATGCCCGGCGGGCGTCTGGAGCGTCCCCTGCTGCCCGGCCGTCCCATGCGCGCCGCCCGGGTGCCCGGCCCCGCCGACCGACGGCAAGGCTCCGTTGCCCGGCGACGCGGGCCCGGTGCCGTTGACCCGCCCGGCCGCCTCCCCGGGAGCCGCGGCAGCTTGCTGCGACGGCGCGCCCGGTTCCGCCATCACCAGGAACTGGCGGCGGGCCAGTTGCTCAGCGAGCCGGATCTGGCGTGCGTGCACGGCCCAGGCCATGGCCACGACAGCCCCGGCGAGGGCGGCCGCGCCCAGGCCGAGCAGGGCGGCTACCGCGGGATGACCGGCGTTGGCTGCGAGGGCTGTGTACATGTCCTCTCCCAGGGATGGGGCTGCGGACTCATCGGGAACAGCAAGCCCACATGTTGGTGCTGTACCAGCTTAGTATTCAAACATACGATCGAACAAGTGGAAGCGTACGTCTGGCATACCGCTGCCCACCGCCCGCCGACAGCAGATCATCCAGTCCCGCAGCTCCAGCAGCGCCGGCACACACGGCCGGGCTGCCCCGGCGCCATGCGGCGTAATCGGGCAGACTGGCGGCGTGACTGTGCTGGCAACGGTTGACCTAGGCCCGTCGGCGGTCATCATCCGCCGGGCGGAAGAGCAGGACGTGCCCGCGATCGTGGACCTGCTCGCCGCCGACCAACTCGGCGCCACCAGGGACGGGGTGCGGACGGCGGAGGACCTGGCGGCCTACCAGCAGGCGTTTCACGCCATCGACAGCGACAGCGCCCACCTGCTGGTAGTGGCGGAGGCGGACGCCGAGATCGTCGCCACCTTCCAGTTGTCGTTCCTGCCTGGCCTGGCCCGCCGCGGGGCGCTCCGGGCACAGATCGAGGCCGTCCGGGTACGCGAGGACTATCGCGGCCGTGGCCTCGGCGAGGCCCTGATGGCCTGGGCGATCGACGAGTCCCGCCGACGGGGCTGCGCCATCGTGCAGCTGACCAGCGACAAGTCCCGGCACGCCGCGCACCGTTTCTACGGCAGGCTTGGCTTTGCCGCGACCCATGAAGGCATGAAGCTCCGCCTGTGAGCCCGGGCTGCCCAAGCGCTACAACGAGAATCCCGGCGGCGCGGCGAGCCGCGGGTTGACCGCCGCGGCGAGCCAGGCCGCCCGCGCAGCCGCATCCGCCGCGCCCTGCTGGTCGGCCGCGTCCAGGCAGTCGCCCCAGAAGTGCGGCTGCAGGTCGATGACGACAAGCACCGACTCGTCCCGCTCAATCAGCGGCAGGGCCAGTCCTGGGATCCTTCGGGGCCGGCGGCGGGCCGGCATTCCCCGGCTGGCCGCCGGTGAGGTGCGGGCCGTTGTCCGCTGCCCGGTGCATCATCGAGGCCGCCGCGGTCACCAGGCTGAACTCCCGCGCGCCGACGAGCTGCCAGGATCTGGCGATACCGAAAAGGAAAAACACGACGGCCAGCTCGCCCTGGTTGACGACCAGGCTGACGTTGTGCGGCGTGTGCTCCAGTTTCAGGGCGTTGGCCAGTTGCAGGCCGTACAGCACGATCAGGACGAGGAACATAGAGATGTCGGTGCGCCCGATCCTCTTGTCCTCCCGGGCCAGGGTGAAGATCAGGGCAGCCGTGGTGCCAAGACCGACAGCGGACAGGATGATCCCCACGGTCCCGAGGTCGGTGGTGGGCAGCAGCGCGAACAGGGCGATCACCATGGTGTTGACCAGCGCCGAGAACGCCGCCCCCGCCCGGACCTGGTGGTCGGTGCGGGCGTTCTCACCCCTCAGGTACTCCGATGAGACCGACAGGGCGACGAACAGCAGCCCGATGAGGGCGCCCGCGATGGTGGCGCAGCCACTGAAGAAGTCATGGAAGCTGAGCGGGACCACCGGCTAAAGGTACCCGTCGGCTGCATAGTCGGCAGCCCGGCGGAGGAAGCGGCTTTGTGCGCGATTACCGGGATGGGGTTGATTTCGGGCAGGACCTGAGCGGGCGGCAGGCCGTGGTGAGGCTATGAGGGCCACCATGGCATGCCGGGGCCTGGACATCTGCGACGACCTGGCCCCCGCTGCACCGGGGCGGCCGCTGACCGTACTCCGTTGCGTTCTATTTACTCTTCGATTGCCTTTTCATGGTCTTCGGCGGACCATGTATCAAAAGCGGCGATCTGCGCTCTAGCTGATGAGGCGCACTATCCCGCTGGAGGCGCCTTGGGTCCAGTGGCGCCGTAACGGGGGAAGGGGGTCGTGCCGGTGACAACCCATCCGGGCGCGGCCGTTCCGCGACTGGTAGTACTCGCACCGGAGGCCATCCGTGGCCGCCAGATCGAACTCACCGCGGACTACCTGACGGTGGGCCGTGAGCCAAACTGTGACGTGCGCCTGGACGACCCGCACGTGAGCCGGACCCATGCGGCGCTGGAGCGGCGCGACGGCACCGTGTACGTCCAGGATCTCGGT
>DASXKD010000376.1:0-8345 GCA_036497045.1 Streptosporangiaceae bacterium
AGCCGAGCACGGCGGCCCGGCCCGCCTCCTGGTGCCGCACCTGTACTTGTGGAAGTCGGCCAAGTGGGTGACGGGCATCGACCTGCTCACGCAGGACGAGCCCGGGTTCTGGGAGACGCTCGGCTATCACAACTACGGAGACCCATGGCAGGAGCAGCGGTACTGGGGCGACTGACCTGGCGGGTCAGCACCGTCACCTCGGTCCGCGACGAGACGGCCACCGCCCGCACGATCGCGCTGAAGGGTCCCCGGCTGGCCCGGCCATCGCGCCGGCCAGCACGTGGACGTGCGGCTGACCGCGGCGGACGGCTACTCGGCCCAGCGGTCGTACTCGATCGCCTCGGCGCCGGACGGTGACCGGATCGAGCTCACCGTGCAACGGCTGCCGGATGGCGAGGTGTCCCCGTACCTCGGGCAGGTGCTTGCCGCTGGTGACCTTCTGGAACTGCGCGGGCCGATCGGCGGCTGGTTCGTCTGGGAGCCCGATCTCGCTCCCGCTCCTGTGCTGCTGGTCGCGGGCGGCAGCGGCGTGGTGCCGCTGATGGCGATGATCCGGACCCGCGCGGCCACGGGGACCCATGCACCGTTCCGGCTGGTGTATTCGGTCCGCGGTCCCGATGATGCCCTCTACGCAGCCGAATTGGCAGAACGGCAGCGCGAGGATGACGGGCTCCACGTCGCCTACGTGTATACCCGCACCGCCCCCGCGGGCTGGCCGGTGCCGCCCGGGCGGATCGGCGCCGGGGTGCTCAGCGCGCCGGGATGGACGCCGGACCGCCACGCGGCGGTCTTCATCTGCGGGCCGACCGGGTTCGTGGAGGCCGCCGCGAATCTCCTGGTCAACGCGGGCCACGCCCCCCGCACCATCAAGACCGAGCGTTTCGGGCCCTCGGGAGGCCAGTCATGACTACCCACCTCGACGGAAACGTGCTCGGCGGTGAACTCGGCGAACTGTTCACCGTGGACATCACCGCCGCGACCGGCCAGTGCGCCTCCTGCGGCACCGTCAGCGCCATCGCGCAGACCCACGTCTACACCCAGGCCCCCGGGTTGGTAGCCCGCTGCCCCAGCTGCGCCGGGGTCATGCTCCGGCTTGTCCGCGGCCCCGGCCGCGCCTGGCTCGACCTGCGCGGGATCAGCTGCCTCCAGCTGGCACTGCCCGGCCAGCCCTGACAGCCGCACCACCGGGTGCCTGTCACGCCAGCAGCCAGTAGACCTCGGTCCACACCTCCGCCGGGTCCTCGCGGTGCGGCCCGTAGATCTCCCACCGTGGGCCGGCCGTCCGCAGTCCCTGCGCGGCGCACCAGTCGAGCACGGCCCGGTGTGCCGCCCCAAGACCGGCATACGCTCCCCAGTGGGTGGTCATCGCCACCTGCCCCGCGGGCAGGGCCGAAGCGACCACCCGCCCGGTGAGCGGGCATGGCTGGCTCAGTTCGACGCCGACCTCGACATGCGGCACGTTGTCCCGGTACAGCATGACGTTGCGGCACCCACGGTGGATCCCGCCCGCGCGCAGGCAGGCCCACACCTCGTCCAGCAGCGTCCCCCACAGCGACGGAAACTCCTGCCACGTAGTCGCCGCGGCAACGACCGCGGTCGGCCGGGCGGTCACATCTGTGACGGTCACCTGGTAGCTCATGTCCCGCTCTTCGGCCACAGGCGGACCCTATCTGGCGGCACACACCGCCAGATAACCGGCCTCGGGACTGGAGACGCCGGCACGATTGGTGCCACCCCGGCCATGCAAAGCGCCGTCATCGACGCGGTCAGCCACCTCGGCGTCCGTCACATCGACATGCCCACGACGCCAGAGCGGGTCTGGGCAGCGATCGGCGAAGTGAGGAACCGCCGGTGAAGGTGACGATGACCGTCAATGGCGGCCTGGCGGCTCGGGCCGGAGCTAGGCCATCTCGGGCGGGAAGCCTCCGGTGGCGACGGGACTCCAGCGGCGGGGCGTGACGCGCAACAGCGATTTGCCCTGCCGCACCATGGCTGCCCGGTACTCGGCCCAGTCCGGGTGCTCGCCCGCGATAGCGCGGTAGTAGGAAACCAGTGGCTCCGCCGCTTCCGGGACGTCGATGACCTCGGCGTCGCCATCAATTTGCACCCAGGGACCGCCGAAGTCATCAGACAGGACAACGACGCTGACGCGGGGGTCCTTGCGAGCGTTACGAGTCTTCGCGCGGGAGGGATAGGTCGCGACGACGATGCGCCCGGCCTCGTCAACGCCGCACGTCACCGGCGAGGCCTGCGGGCTGCCATCGGACCGTGCGGTGATGACGAGGGCCCGATGGCGGGGCCGGACGAAGTCGAGCAATTCATCTCTGGTGACCACGGTGTTCGTGGCGATCTGCGGGCTCACCAGCCCACTATCCCATCCCGGTCAGATGGCAGGAGCGCCGGACAAACTGGGGACGGTGCTGGACTACCTACGAAAGCTTATGGTCAGATCTCAGGCCAGTTGACTGGGGGTGATCGTGGCTGAGGTCCGGGATGCCGGCGGGCCAGGCGCGAGGTTCGGTGGGATCATGGGCGCTATGTCTCGGCTGCCCGGCAGGGTGTGCGTGGTCAACGGTGCCGCGAGCACCATTGGCCAGGCGGTCGCGGAGCGGTTCGCGCACGAGGGAGCCACGGTCGTGGGTGCCGACAAGGCCGCGCATTCTGTCGGCGAGCTTGTGATGCAAGCCGATCTGGCCGAGGAGTCTCAGGTCGCGTCGATGTATCAGCAGGTCGTGGCCCGCTACGGCCGCCTGGATGTTATCTACAACAACATGGGGCTGATGGACCGCGGCGATCGCTCCGCGCTGGACACCAGCCTCGATACGTGGCGGCGGGTCCACGACGCGAACCTGACGAGCGTCTTTCTGTGCTGCAAACACGGCATCAGGCACCTGCTGACCACCGACCCGGCCGGCGGGTCGGTGATCAATGCGGCCTCGTTCCTGGCCGAGATCGGCGCGGCGACCGCGCAGATGGGTTACGCCTCCGCGAAGGCCGCCGTCGTGCAGCTGACCAGAGATCTCGGCGTGCATCTGGCGCGCAGCGGGATACGGGTGAACGCGGTGCTGTTCGGGCCGATCGATACCCCGGACCAGCGAGCTGTGTTCGACAAGAACCCGGGGGCACTGGAGAAGCGGCTGGTGCACTGGCCGATGGGCCGCTTCGGCACGCTGGACGAAGCCGCCGCCACGGTCGCGTTCCTGGCCAGTGATGATGCCGGCTTCATCACCGCGGCAGCACTGCCGCTGGACGGCGGCATCACCGCGGCCTTCACCGTCCCGGAGTGACGTCCCCTCCTCGCACCCCGACAGTTCACCTGGCGTCGCTACCATCGGTGCCGAGGACCTGCGGGGTGGTCGGGGCGGACGACAGGGAGACACCCAGTGACAGCTGACGGGCCCGAACCCGGGACACATCAGGGCTCGTCCTGGACCCTCGTATTGCTGGGAGCCGGTGCCATCGGGGGCCTCGTGGCGGTCGTCGCCGGGATCGCGCTCGCGGCGGCGCCGCCACCCGCCGCGCCGGTGCTGGTAACCACGTCGGCTACCGGCCAGCCCGCCTCTGCCACCGGCACCCCAGTGCCCCCCGCCTCGCCGCTTCCTTCCTCAACCGCGACGCCGAGCGCGCTGCCGTCAACACCGTCCCGCTCTCCGTCGCCTACCCCGTCCCCCTCGGCCAGGAGTTCCCCCACCGCCAGGCAGACGCCGACCAACCACCCCACCTACGCTCCGTGACTCCCACGGGGACCAGCCACGGCTGATGCCGGAAGGCTGTCCACGTTCATGGCAGGTCCGCGACCATGACCATTCGGCGGTGGCTTGCGGTCAGCGGCTGCCCGTCCTCCCCGTAGCCGGCGACCGTGGCGAACCCCGCGGCGAGCAGCCAGTCCCGGAGCTCGGGGAAGCTGCTAGCCGGCCGAGACTATGGCCGAATATGTGGGGAGCGTGTCGTTGACGCCATCGGTGAGCCACGGCGAAATGGGGAGATGAGACTGACCGTCCGCCCGGGCCACCGCGATGCGCGCAGAGCGGCGTTCAGGCTGGCACATGCTGGGCGAGGTGGTCAGACGAGGAGGTGACCGCCGATCCATAGCGCGAGAAGAGAGCCCACCAGCCAGAGGGCAGCCCATACGAATCGTGGGATGCGGGTGGCCCTGCGCAGGATGGCCGCGTCCGCCGCTCCGGTGCCGTGCATAAAAACGAAACGGACACCGGACAAAAGCAGGAACCAGCTGAGCGCATACGCGGCAATGGCCTGGATCTCCGCGTTTCCGTACTTCAGGATCAGGACAATAAGCCCGCCGTTCAAGAGCACCGAGACGACGCCGAAGGGATTACGGACTTGAAGCAGTATGACGAAGAGAGCGACTCCTGCCACGATCAGGACCGCTTCTACCTGGTGGTTTGCCAGGAGGACTGCCGCGCCAAGGCCGAACAGACTTGGGCCCAGGTAGCCAACGAAGCCAGTAATTATCCACCCCGGGCCAGTCACAAGTCCCACACTGGAAGTTTCCCCGGTGGCGTCACTATTCAATTTGACACGGATCTTCTTGCGTCCCACGCTCCAGCCGGCAAGTGCATGCGCGCCTTCGTGCGCGATCACACTGATGTGCCTCGCGAGCCGCCAGATCCCCTCCGCTGCGAACCCGAGGAGAACGAGTATCCCTATGGGCTCACCGAGTGGTACCGACGACAGCGGGAGGTTGTTCTCCAACTGATGTTGCGTCAATTCCAGCGACAGTGCCAGCATTTCGCCCCCCCGCTCCGCTGACAGCTACGAGGAGCTAACGGCGGGCACACTTCCCCGTACACGCGCCGTCAAGATTCACCCCGCGAAGCCCCACTTATCAGCGAAACACCGGCGCCAGATTTTGACAAGGCCCCAAGCAGACCCTCTCATGCCCATAGGGCACAATCGCGGCCATGGCGCCTTCACACTGGCCGCTGGCTGATTCGGCACTCAGATGCGGGCAGCGGTACTGCAGCTGGCCTTCGACGGGCTCGGCGCCCGCTATGCGGTATCGGCGGCGTTCGAGGATAACCCGGCCTCACTTGGCGTCTCCCGCAAGCTCGGTTACCGCGACGACGGCATCGAGTGGCACGCCGTCCGCGGCCGCCCAGCGCTGACACGTCGGCTCCGCCTGGAGCGCTCCTACTGGCAGGCCACGCGAACGATCCCGGTGCAGATCGATGGCCTGCCGCCCTGCCTGCCCCTTTTCGGCTGCCCGCCTTCAGCTGACGTCCCCCCCGGCGGTCGCCGCTGGCCTGAGCATCTTCGGCTAGAAATAGACATGGCCAATGTGACTGAGCTGCGTATTGCGCTCACCGTGACGGATTTCGGCGAGGCGCTGGCGTTCTATCGTGACGCGCTGGGCCTGGAGCAGCTCGCCGACTGGAGTTCGGAGTCAGGGCGGGTCGTTGTCCTCGACGCGGGCCGGGCGACCCTCGAACTGTTCGACCATGCCCAGGCCGAGACGGTCGACGCGATAGAGGCCGGCCGCAGGGTGTCTGGAACGGTCCGGCTGGCGATGAAGGTCGAAGACAGCCAGGACATGGCGCAGCGCCTGGTCGCGGCCGGTGCTGTCCAGGTCGCACCGCCGGTGGTGACCCCATGGGGCGATCACAACGCCAGGGTCCAGGCACCAGACGGCATGCAGCTCACGCTATTCACCCCGGAGTAGGCACGCGGCCGGGCGCGGCCCAGATCTGGCAATGGTCACTGGCCGGTCAACGGCCTGGCGTGACTACCGAGATCCCTCCTTCTGACCGACGAGCCGGTCCAGGAATTCGGGTGGCGCTGGCATATTCTCGCCGATCCCGACGGCAATGAGTTCTGCGTCATCCAGCCACCGACCTGACGTTGGCCCAAATCAGCGCAGCTCTACTTCACGGCTATTGGTCTGCCGTCCACGGCGAGACCCAGTCCACGTCGAGCAGGTCTGGCCGGCGAAGGTAGGAGATCATGAGCTGCACCGATTCCCGCGCATCCCGGGTCAGCGCAAAGCACTCCGCTGCCGAGTGGCAACGATCTGGCCCAAGCTCCCGGGCCAGGGCCACGATGGCATCCGCCAGCCTGCTCAGCTCCTCGGCGTCCGCGGGCTCCAGCTGCTGCCAGACCTCCCGGCCCGGACCCTGGCTCAGGCCGGCCAGTTGATCATGCAACCAGCGCCAGGGATTGGCCGCAAGCTCCGGATCCCAGTTGCGAGAGCTGGGTTCGTTGCCTGAGAACCCTGGATGGTAGTGCGCAACGCCAAAGCTTCCCGGTACGTCGGTCAGGCGGTCAAACAGGTCGGCCCGCCACAACGGACGGTCCGCCGTGACCAGCTGCGCCGCTGATTCGCTGCCGCGGTGCGGTTGCGGAGACAGCTCCCGCAGCTCAATACGCACGCCATGCTCCATGGAAGCGTCGTCCAGGTCGATCTCAAACCAGTGGCGCACCATCACAGCGCTGCGCGACAGGGCCAGGATGTGCTGCACGGTGTCTCCAAGTCCCCATGCCTGGCCTTCGGCCGGGAGCCGAGGGTAGCGCTGCACGAATTGCCTCGGCGCCCGGCCCACAGTGGCCGCAGGTGAGATTCCCCGTACGTCAGCGCGGCTGAGGGACGATGCGGATGTAGGGCTTGGGCTCCTTCCAGGTGCCGAAGATCTCCTTGGTCTGCTCGTTGTTCACCGAGCCGGCGATGATGACGTCCTCCCCCTGCTGCCAGTTCACCGGCGTGGACACCTTGTGCTTGGCGGTGAGCTGGAGAGAGTCGATCACCCGCAGCACCTCGTCGAAGTTGCGCCCGGTGGTCATCGGGTAGACGAGGATCAGCTTGATCTTCTTATCCGGGCCCACCACGAACACGTTCCGCACCGTCTGGTTGTCGGCGGGCGTGCGCGTTTTCACGTCGCCGGAGGTACTGGCCGGCAGCATCTCGTACAGCTTCGCCACGTGGTAGTCGGCGTCCCCGATGATCGGGTAGTTGGGCGCGTGCCCCTGGGTCTCCTCGATGTCGGCCGCCCACCGTTCATGGTCGGAGGTGACATCGATGGACAGGCCGATGATCTTAACGTTCCGGCGGTCGAACTCCGGCTTGATCTTGGCCATATAACCGAGCTCGGTGGTGCATACCGGCGTGAAGTCCTTGGGGTGGGAGAACAGCACCGCCCAGGAGTCCCCGATCCACTCGTGGAACGAGATCGGCCCCTCCGTGGTCTGTGCTTGGAAGTCGGGGGCGGTGTCGCCGATGGCCAGGGTCATGGTGCTCCTCCGTTGCGTTCACTTGTGCGCTTGACGAATGTGCCCGTCAGGGCCAGATTAGCGGTCCGCTCCCCCGGCCAACCATGCCCGCAACTGCGAGGCGGCCTGCTCGAGCGCGGCCCGGCTGGCGTCAACGGTGCCTGCCATCGTGAAGAACCCGTGCGCCATGCCCGGGTAGCGGCTGAGTTCGGCCCGGACGCCCGCGTCGGCTAGCCGGCGGGCGTACGCCTCGCCCTGATCGCGCAGCGGGTCGTACTCGGCGGTGATGACGAGCGCCGGTGGCAGCCCGGCGAGGTTCTCGGCGCGGAGCGGCGAGGCCAGCGGATTGGCCGCGTCGACGGGATCGGCCAGGTAATGCTGGCGGGCCGGCCTAGGTCCGTTCGGTGTTCCAGCGCCCATTATCCTGCGCCCGCGACGCGGCTATCCGGCTGCCACCCACGGCGAGACCCAGCCCACGTCGAGCAGGTCCGGCCGCCTCACCCACGATGGGTGAGCATCTCCTAGCCTTATGCGTGGTCGGCTTGGACCGGGGGCCGTTCGGCCGAGACCACAAGATCTTCAAGTGGGCCCCGTATCCGTATGACGAGCGCAGGGAGCGTGACATGACCACAAAGGCCGCCTTCACCCCCGAGGAATGGACAGTAGTCCTGGAGGGGCCGCCGACCGCCGGCA
The DNA here is from genome assembly GCA_036497045.1 of Streptosporangiaceae bacterium. Classification (GTDB taxonomy): domain Bacteria; phylum Actinomycetota; class Actinomycetes; order Streptosporangiales; family Streptosporangiaceae; genus DASXKD01. The sequence goes on from DASXKD010000376.1 coordinate 7,915, forward strand.
TGATCGTGATCACCGCAGCACACGGTGGGATGGTCCGCGAGACGATCGCCATGTCGAAGGCCTTCGCCGAGGCACGCGCCCAGCATGGCGAAAGCGAGCTCCTCGACGAGATCGTGGCGGCGAAGCCCCACGTGGACCACACCCGGTACCACTCTCCCGAGGAACTCAAGGAGCACGGCCTCGGGCACCTGCGCGACGCAGCCGCGCTGCTCGAGAGCAAGGCGACCCCGCAAGAGCGTGATGACTACCAGCACTTCGTCCTGACCCTCGCCAGCAAGGTCGCGGCGGCCCACAAGGAACACGGTCAGGCCGTGAGCCCTGCTGAGGCAGCGGCGATTCAGGAGATCACGGCGGCGCTCGGCGCGGCCGGTTCCTGACCACCTGGCCCGGGCAGCGGGTGGCCGGGCACCGGGGGCTAACGGTGGGAGCGG
>DASXKD010000377.1:0-17581 GCA_036497045.1 Streptosporangiaceae bacterium
GGGCGCCACCATCGCTCAGCCGGCCGGGGCCGCTGTCCCGCTAGCCCCGGAACCGCCGCCGGGCGGCCCGATCTGCTACCGGTAAAGGATCGAATGCCAGTAGCTAGAGATGCCGACGCCGGGCCAGGCGCGCCAGCGCCCCGCCGCTGGTTAGGATTCCGCCGTGGACCGGAGCCAGCAGGTCACGGAGGCACCGGACGGCCGCAGCCCGGCCTTCGCCGAATGGGGCGACCTGGACGGCAGCCCGGTCTTCGCGCTGGCCCGCCCCGGATGGAGGAGGCGTGCCCCGCCGGGTCTCCGGGCTTCCCCCGGCCCGGTCCCCGAGGAGCATCAGGGCGAAATGAGGGACATTCCCGATGGTGGGCTCAAGGCCGCGCGCGACAGGCTGAACGGGATCACGGCGCGCACGCCGCCGTCCGTCCCGGCGCCTGGAGGTCATGGATGTCCCGATCGGCCCGAACCCTGCTGGCGATCACCGCGGCCACCGGCGCCGCGCTCTCGGTGATGGCCGCGGCCAGTCCGCCGGCGCCGGCCGGCCGCATCGCCGGTTCGGCGCTGCCGCGGCTGCGCGCGCTCTACGTGCCGATGCCGGACGGGGTGCGCCTCGCGGTCGACGTGTGGCTGCCGGCCGGCACCACCACCGGCGCCCGGCTGCCGGCCGTGCTGGAGACCGACAGGTACTGGCGGGCCCGGGCGTACACCGGCGGCATCAAGAACAACCCCAACTACCAGATCGCGCTGCCGTGGAACCAGCGCGGCTACGCGTACGTGTTCGCCGACCTGCGCGGCACGGGCGCCTCGTTCGGCACGCTCGCCGCCGAGCTGGGCAGCACAATGATCGCCGACGTGGGCTCGCTGGCCGACTGGATCGCCGCGCAGCCGTGGTCGAACGGGCGGGTCGGCGTGACCGGCGTGTCCTACTCGGGCGACACCGCGATGCTCTCGCTGGCACTGCGCAACCCGCACATCACCGCCGCCGCGCCGATCTCCTACGACTTCGATCCCTACGAGGACCTGGCCCGCCCGGGCGGGATCCTCATCCAGCCGCTGATCGACCCCTATGCGCTGCTGCTGCGGATCCTCGACAAGGCCGGCGGCACGACCTGCGCCACCAGTGCCGAGACCGAGCAGGTCTGCCAGGAGGCCGGGCTGACCGGCGCCTCGCCGGAGCCGGTGGACGGGCCGCACGGCGAGGCGCTGCTCGCGCAGGCGCGCGCCGAGCACTTCCACAACGCCAACCTGGTCGAGATGGCCACCGCCGGGGTGTACCGCAACTATTCGCGCGGGCCGCAGAGCTGGGCGGTGGCCAGCGTCGGGGACAAGATCGCGGCCATCGAGGCGGGCGGCGTCCCGATCCTGACCTTCGCCGGATGGCTCGATGCGGGCACCCCCAACGGTGTCCTTTCCGAGTTCACCAGCATGTCCAGCACCCAGGAGGACTGGATCGGGCCGTGGAGCCACGGCCAGGGCTACATCGCCGACCCGTTCCAGCCCAGCCGGCCGCTGACCGCCGCGGAGCACGGGCAGCTCGCGGAGCGGGTCTATGAGTTCTTCGACCGCTACGTGAAGCACGACGAGCGTCCGGACGGAAATCGCCTGCTGCACTACTACACGCTGAACGAGGGCACCTGGCGCACCACCGCGCGCTTTCCGGTGCCTGGGACCCGGACGCGCCGGCTCTACTTCGCGGCCGGGCACGCGCTCGCCTGGCATCCGGCCGCTCGGCCGTCCGCGGACCTGCTGCGCCTCGACCCGGCGGCCGGCTCCGGCACGCTGAACCGGTGGAACACCAACCTCACCGGGCAGCCGGTCGTCTACCCCGACCGGGCCGAGGTGGACCGCACGCTGCTCAGCTACACCAGCGCGCCACTGCGCCGGGCAACCCGGGTGACAGGCCTGGGCAGGGTGACCCTGACCGTGACCGGGGTCCGCGGTGCCAGCCACGGCGCCCTCTACGCCTACCTGGAGGACGTCCAGCCGGACGGGCGCGTCACCTACATCACCGAAGGCGAGCTGGACCTGACCGACCGGGCGACCCTGCCCAAGCGGGACAACCCGCTGTGGCGCGGGCTGCGCACCCCCCGCAGCTACGCCAGCACGGACGCCGCGCCGTTCCCTCTGGGCGAGCCGCAGCGGGTGATGTTCGACCTGCTGCCGACCTCCGTGCTGTTCCGGGCCGGAGACCGGATCCGGGTCACGGTCGCGGCTGCCGACCCGGACGCGTTCCAGTTGCTGCCCGCCAGTGGCAATGCCACCTACCGGATCGGCCACGGCGGCACGACCCAGTCCTACGTGGAGCTGCCCGTGGTCAGGTGAGCGCGCGGGTGGTCAGGTGTTCGGGTCCGGGCCGGGGTCCTCGCCCCGGGCCCGGAGCACCAGCCGACCGAGATAGAACTCCCAGCCCCCCTCGTGGTGCTCGGCCTGCTTGTCGTCGGGCAGGTCATGGTGGCGCAGCACGACACGGGTCCCGCCGCCCTCCGGCTGCAGCGTGACGACGACGCGCGTGGTGCCGGGCGGGACGGCGGGATCGTGCGTCCAGCCCCAGGTGAACACCAGCCGGTGCGGCGGGCTGATCTCGAGGAACTCACCGGCCGCCTCGACACCGCCGCGCATCTGGATCCGGTACGCGCCGCCGGGGACCGGTTCCAGGGTCGCGCCGCTGCCCATCCACTGGACGTACCGGCCGGGGTCGGTGAAGTAGGGAAACACCGTCTCCGGTGCGGCGGCGATATGGACGCTTACCTCGACCACGCCGTCATCGCTCATGAGCCGTCCTTCTCCCGCTGCTCGGCTTCGGCCAGGTCCTTGACCCGGCCCAGGCCCTGCCGCCAGTGATCCTCGACGATCGAGCGCAGGGAGCCGAGGGCGGCTTTGTCGGTGCGGTAGATGCGGCTGGTTCCCGCTCTGCGCTCCACCACGAAACCGGCCTCCCGCAGCACCCGCAGATGCTGGCTGACCGCCGACCACGATACGTCGAACTCGGCCGCGATCTCGCCCGCGGACATCTCCCGGTCCCAGACCAGCTCAAGGATCCGCATCCGGCTGGGTGCCGCGATCACCTGCAGCGGTTCCACGATGCTCTCCCGTCGGTATCCGCGGACCCAGTGTCCGGTACCGGGGGGCTAGCTTGACGCCGGACATCTATTTTAGATATTGCTAAAATAACAGTCTGTGCTGATGAGTCAAAGTATCTGGAGGGCACTATGGAGCGATCCATCGTCCTGGCCGCGGACGTCGAAGGGGACAGCGCACGGGTTTTCGAGATTCTCACCACCACCAGCGGGCAGCGTGCCTTCTGGACCACCGACTGTGACGTGTCCACCGGCAAGGCACGGTTCGGCTTCCCCCAGGCGCCCATGGACCTGCTGGCGGACGTGACGACCGAGCCGGGCAGGCTCGTCCGCATGCATGTCACCTCGGGCTTTCCGTTCTGGGAGGGCTCCACCTGGGAGTGGGAGCTGCGCGAGCCTGCCCCTGCCCAGACCGGCACCGGGGTGCTGTTCCGGCACTACGGCTTCGCCGAGGGGTATCCCGAGATCGACCTGGCGCACACCGCCCAGACCTGGGCTCAGATCATGGACCGGCTGGCCGGCTATGTCGCGGGCGGCGGCCCGCAGCCGTTCTTCCCGGCTTCGTCATGACGGCATGCAGGCCGGCTGCCTGCGTCCGGGCGGAGCGGCGCCGTGACCGTTGACGTCCGGCCAGAGGTGCTGGTGCACCGGCCGCGTGCCGAGGTCGCCGCGTTCATGTTCGACCCCGCCAACGACCTGAGGTGGACCGGCGGCATCACGTCGAGCCGCCCGGCCCAGCCGGGCCCGCTGGTCGAGGGTGCCAAGGTCGAGCGCACCGCGAGCTTCCTCGGGCGGACCTTCCGGTACGGCTACGTGGTCACCGGGCACCAGCCGGACCGGCTGGTCGAGATGAAGGTCGACCGGCCGTTCCCGATGCTCGTACGCTACGAACTGCAGGACGCTCCCGGGGGCACGCGGGTCGCCATCCACGCGGTCGGCACACCGGGCCGGTTCTTCGGCTGGGCCACGCCCGTGATGGCCCGCCAGGTGCGCAAGTCCATCACCGGCGACCTCGGCCGGCTGCGCGCCGCCCTCGAGGGCTGAGCCGCTGGGCCCCTGGCCTGGCCGGCCCCGGTCAGGGGTTGAGGTAGGCGCAGTGCCGGTACCGGCACCGGGTACTGTCCCGGCCCCGGGGAGTGGTCACACGAGCCGGAACTCCTCCGCCACCAGCAGGGTGCCATCGTCGACCGTGAAATCGGGGTCGTCCAGGGCCGCGCGCATCTCCGCCGAGTGCCAGAACCCTTCGTGCCCGGCGCGCCATTCGGCGACCGAGGTGTACCCCTCGCCCTCGCCCAGCGCGTGCGCCAGGTCCACGTCGCCGAGCCGGATCACCCGCACCGCGGTGAGCTCGATCACCGCGACCCGGTTGCCCGCGGAGTCGACCACCGCCTGCCGCTGCCCGGCGCGTGGCAGCGGCGAGCCCTCGTGCTCGTAGTCCGCGACCAGGCCGGTCGTCGTGGTCTTGGTGCCGTCGAGGATCGCGGCGACGAGCTGGTCGCGCAGCGGCCCGGGGAAGGCGAACTCCGCAATGGGCAGATCCTCCGGCTGCATGACGGCCAGCCTAACGGCCCGGCCAGGCGTTCCCGCGGCCCGCGCTCGTAGCATGGCCCAGTGATCGTCTGGCTGAACGGGACCTTCGGCTGCGGCAAGACCACCACGGCGACCCGGTTGCTTGCGCTGATACCTGGCAGCCGCCTGTTCGACCCCGAGACGGTGGGCTACATGCTGCAGCCCAATCTCGCCGACCACGCCGTGTCCGACTTCCAGCACTGGCCGCCGTGGCGTCCCCTGGTCGCGGCGACCGCCACAGAGCTGGCCCGCTACACCGGTGAGCACCTCATCGCCCCGCAGACGGTCCTGGTCCGCGATTACCTGGAGGAGATCTTCACCGGCCTCCGCGCGGCGGGGCTCGCCGTGTTCCATGTACTGCTCGACGCCGACGAGGAGGCGCTGCGCCGCCAAATCCAGGGCTCGGATGAGGCGCGGGCATGGCGGCTGGCTCACCTGGCCGGGTACCTGGCCGCCCGGCCGTGGCTGATCGAGGCAGCCGACCTGGTGGTGGACACCGCCGCAGCGGCCCCGGACGAGGTCGCGAGCCGGGTCGCCAGCGCCTTGCCGGGGCCTGGCCTGGCCTAGCCCCGGGCGGGCGTAGCCGGCCGGTTATCCGGCTGGATGGCCCCAGCGGCCCTGGTACACGGTCTGGGACATCTGCCTCTCAGTGCTGGCTGTGCTGGCACCGGCTGGGCTGGCACCGGCCGGGCTGGCCCAGGCCGGCCTTGCGGGCAGCGCGGCCAGTGCGGCCAGCATCGCCGTGCCGCTCAGTAGCGCGGCAACCCTGGTGGTCACCGAGCGCCCGGGGAGTCCGGTCATAGCCGCAACCTCCAGTAGCTGCCTGATTGTTCAGTCAACGCTAGCGCCTGGACAGGAGGTGAGCCAGGGCCTTCCGGTGAACGAAGCATGTGCGTCTTCCCACCGAAAAGCGGCACTAGATCTTTAAAAGGGCGTATTGGAATAAGCCTGTGATGTACAAGATCGACTATTCAGGGGGAGAATGCCCGGTGGTGACAGTGGCCGGTAACGATCTTCGGCGAAGGGGTATCAGGTGAACCTGACTCGCACGGGCGGCCTGGCCGTGGCTGCGGCCGCGGGCCTGGCATTGATCGCAGCGGGGCTAGCGCCAGCAGCAGCCGCGCACGTGACACCGCGGGGCAGCGCGGCTTCCGCGGTGACGCACTACAAGGGCACCGCGGGGGTCGCCCGGATGGTGCCAAGGACCGCGCGGCGCGCCACCGGGGCGACGCGGATGCTGCAGAGGGGCTCCCGGTTGTCGGGCCACACCTTCTCGCCGACCGAGCGGGTGCCCCGCGCCCCAGCCATCGGGACGTCCCGGGCGGTGGCCACCACGCTGACGACGCCCTCCAACTTCAACGGCACCAGCAGCAGGGACAGCCAGTTCACCAACTACAACCTTGAGTTCGAACCGCCCGACCAGGGGCTGTGTGAGGGCAACGGGTTCGTTCTCGAACCGGTCAACTCCGCGTACCGCATCTTCCGGACGAACGGCACGTCGATCCGCGGGCCGTTCAACGTCAACGACTTGTTCAACGTGGGCGGCAAGGAGTTCACCAGCGATCCGCGCTGCTGGTACGACCCGGCGACCACCACCTGGTTCTCAATCGTCCTGTTCCTGAACGACACCAGTACCCAGGGCACCGTCCTGATCGCCGTCCGGCACGCCAAGGACCCGCTCGGGCTGTGGAACGAGTACTCGATCGACGCGACCGACCTGGGCGGCAACGGTTGCCCGTGCTTCGGTGACCAGCCCAGGATCGGCATCGACCAGCAGAACCTGTACATCACCGCGGACCAGTTCTCCATCAAGGGGCCGCAGTTCAATGGCGGGGAACTGTGGGTCATCGACAAGGCGGGCCTGGTCGCTGGCAACCCGACAGTGAAGTTCGCGCACTTCGGCGGCCTGAAGATCGCGGGGCAGACCACGCTGGCGCCACAGCCCGCGCTGTCCACCGTGCGGCCGCACGCCGAGTTCATGCTCAGCCAGCTGGACTTCAACAACCAGGGTGACAACCGTATCGGCGTGTGGGCCATCACCAACCGGGCCGCGGTCGCCTCGGGCGGCCTGCCGACCGTGTCCAGCACCGTCATCAACTCCGAGCCGTACGCCAACCCGCCGCCGGTGCCGCAGAAGGGGTCCACGAGCAAGCTGAATCAGGGCGACGACCGGATGCAGCAGACCGAGTTCGCTGACAACGCGGTCTGGGGCGAACTGACCACGGCGGTGACGCCCGCCGGCGACAGCACGGTGCGCGCCGGTGGCGCCTGGTTCCAGGTGAAGCCGAGGCTCTCCGGCGGTGTGGTCGTCGGCGCGAAGATGGTCCGCCAGGGCTATATCGACGCGCGCGGCCAGTACCTGATCTACCCGGCGGTGCAGCCGGACGCGGCCGGGAACGCGGCGGCTGTCTTCACCGAGTCCAACTCGACCGAGTTCCCGAGCGCCGCCTACGCCAAGCTGGGCGCGGGATCCAGCAACTTCGGGCCGGTGTTTGTCGCGGCCAGGGGAACCGGGCCGTACTTCAAGGGTTCGACCCGCTGGGGTGACTACTCCTTCGCGGTTCCCGGCGCGTCGGACTCGGCGTGGCTGGCCACCGAGTACATGCCGCCGAAGTCGAGCCAGACCACGGACGGCGCGCAGAACTGGGGGACGCGCGTCTTCCAGGTGCCGCTCGGCTAAGGCACGGTGCCGCCCATCCGGCCCTCCGCGGGTGCACCTCGCGGAGGGCCGGAGGTGCCCTTGGGCACCACCAAGATCTCGCCCTCGCGAACCGCAAGGGTCAGGGGCCGGACGGCGTGAATGTCGTGCAGGCTGCCTGGACGGGTCAGCCGCCGGCGTCCTCGCGGTGGTGGAGGCGCTCGAGTTCCCGCAGCCTGTCCCTGTCCACGCTGCCCGCATCCGTCGCGGCCACGACACAGTCCGTCGTCGTGCGCAACGTGGCGGTCCGCAGCCCCTGCTCAAGCACCGCCCGCTCGCCCATGATCGCCCCTGGCCCGAGCTCGGCCAGCTGGGTGCCGTCCACCGACACCGCCACGACACCGTCGAGCAGCAGGAAGATCTCCTGCCCTGGCTGGCCTTGCTCGGCCAGGACGGTGCCCGGGCGGAGCCTGCGGATCTCGGGCCTGGCGCCGCCACGCATGATCGTGGTGGAGATCTGCCGCTCCAGTGCGGTCTCCGCCGCGGTCACCAGTGGCCGGGAATCCTCGTCCCCCCAGGGCGTGTGCTTGCCGAACGTGGACCGGGCCCACCCGGCATAGTCCGCCAGCCCGGACTTGGCGGCCAGGTGCCCGTCGTTGTCGTAGATCCAGTGCCGGGGGAACGGGCTCGCGCTGGTCAGCTCGCTGACGGAGGTCCCATCGACCTTGATCGTCAGCCGCAGCGTGGTCCATACGGTCGGCGCGACCCACTGGAAGAACGGCTTGCCGTGGACCGGCCGTGGGAAAGGCACCCCGGTCCGGCCACCGACCGTCTGGCTGAACACGGCCTGGTTGCCGCGCAGTTCCGGCTCGGTCCGCAGCTCGGGGAACTCGGCGGGCTGGAAGGTCACGCCGCCCCGGGCGCCGAAGCTCACCCGGGTGGAGCTGATGTAGCCGCGGCCCGAATAGCCCGCGTCCACCACCTGCCCGTCCTCGACCTCTGCCCAGGCCGCGAGCTGGTTGGCGAACCGGAACCGCTCGGCCTTGTGCAGCTCGGCCAGGTTCTCCAGGTGATCAGGCGGCGGGTCGTCGTAGTGCATCACCCCCGAGCTGAAACCGGCCTTGGTCAGGCCGGTCACCGCCTCAGAAGGAATCCACGAGATGCTGGTCACGGCCGCTTCAGTGCGCATTAGCTCGATACCCCTCCCCGGAGCCCCCTACTACCGTAAGGCACGGCGTCCCTCTTCGGCGGGACTGCTGGGCGAGACGCCGCCGGGCGCGCCGCGATCGGACCGCACGGTCTAGCCGACCTTCGTGTAGTTGAGATGGAAGTCGAGCGCCCAGGTCGCGCCGTCTCCGGCCGACTCCCAGCGGCCGTCGATCCGCTGGCCGTCCGCGGAGAACGTGCCGGTGTACCGCTGGGGGAAGTCCAGCGGGGTGAAGTCGGCCGAGTCACGCAGGAGTGTCCACACGCCATCGCTGAGGCCCATCGCATAGACGCGGGCGACGCCCCGTGAGTCGAAATAATGCTGGCAGTACGGCATCCGCCCCTGGTCGTATCCCATGATCATGAGGCCGTCCGGGGGGCCGCCGGGCACCGCGGTACGGCAGATCAGGAACTGCCGGTCCAGTGCCCACTCGAACACCGCACGTCCGGTGCCGCCGTAGCCGCCGGGGAACTTTGCCTCCATGACCCATTCGCCGATGAACGCCTCCAGGCGGGCCATCGCGGCGTCGCGAGCGGTGTGGTCCGGTTCCATGGCTGGCCTCCAGGCGCGGCGGTGATCATCGCGGGACCCACGATAGGGCCGCCGGCCGACCGGGCAGTCATCGTCCGGGCAGGCCGAACAACGGGAGGCAGGCGTCGAGGCCGGTGATCTCCACCTGGTCGCCGAGGCCGCTGGCCAGCCAGTCCGCCCGCAGTAGCCGCAGGTGCTTGAGCACGTCCACCCGGCCGGGGTGCGCGTGCAGCGACTCGCCGTTGGGCTGGTAGCCAAGCGCCCGGGAGACTCCCAGTGAGGCATGGTTGTCGTGCCATGCCGAGGTGATGGCCGCCTCCGCCTCCAGCGGCCCGAAAGCCAGGGCCAGCACCGCGGTGCGCATCTGCTTGCCGAGGCCACGGCCCCGCGCCGCCGTCACCAGGAACGAGGAACTGTCGACGGTACGCAGGGTGGGGAAGTCGTTGCCCTCAAGCTCCTGGACCCCGAGGATCTCACCGTCAGTGGTCCGCACCACGAAGGGCAGCCGCCAGGACTGGGGGCGCCAGGTTCCGTAGGCCCGCCAGTAGGCCTGGTGGGAGACGATGCCCGGGTCGACGCGGGGGTCGCCGAAGTCGTAGCTGGCCAGGCCCGGGTCCTGTTCCACGTCGTCGGGCAGCAGGTCAGCGATCGGCGCCAGGTCCGCCTCGGTCATCGGGCGCAGGCGCAGGCCGGGTGTGCTGAGGCGGAGGTCGAACAACGGCCAGTACCGGTAGGTCACCCCGCGACCGTAGAGGCGCCCGGGGTCACAGGCAACTGGATTCCGTCCCGCCCCCCGGCGTGCGAGCATGGCGCGGTGGAGCCGCCAGACATCCGAGCGCAGTGGAACGCCAACGCCGCAGCCTGGACGGAAATGTCACGTGCCGGGTTCGACCGGTACCGGGACCTGGTCAACACCCCCGGATTCTTCGCGCTGCTCCCGCCGGTTGATGGGCTGACCTGCCTGGACCTTGGCTGCGGCGAGGGCCACAACACCCGGCTGCTGGCCGGCCGCGGTGCCCGCGTCGTCGCCGTCGACGTCGCCGAGTCGTTCATCGCGGCGGCCGTGGAAATCCCGCACCAGGGCATCCGGTACCTGCTCGGCGATGGGGCGGTGCTGCCGTTCCGCGCCGCGAGCTTCGACGCCGCGACCGCGTTCATGAGCCTGATGGACGTGGCCGACCCCGAGCGGGCGCTCCGCGAGGTGGCCCGGGTGCTGCGGCCCGGGGGTTTCGTGCAGTTCTCGGTCGTGCACCCGATCATGTCGGCGCCGGTCGGGCGCTGGGTCGACGATGAGGCCGGGGCGCGCCAGGCGCGGGCCATCGGCGAGTACTTCTACCAGGGCCCGCTCACCGAGACCTGGACCTTCGGCGCGGCGTTGGCCTGGTTCCGGGACCGGTACGAGCCGTTCACAATCACCTACGCCCGGCGGACCTTCACCGGGTGGCTTAACGCCGTGCTTGGTGCCGGGCTGCGGGTCGAGGCGGTCGCCGAGCCGTGCGCCGACGAGCAGACCGCGGCCGGTCAACCCGAGGTCGCCGACACCCGGATCGTCCCCTACTTCCTCCAGGTACGCGCCAGGAAGCCGTGAGCCCGGACGGTCCTCACCGGTGCGGTGCCACACTGGCGCGGATCTCGTCAACGTGGCGGAGCAGCATGTGCCAACGGTGTCAGCCCCGCACCGACAGCGCCCGCCGCGGCGTCAGTCCTGCGACGCCGTCCGGCCCGCGGTGACACCTGTCCTGCGCCGCCCGGCTGATCGTGGCGTGGTGGGCGCCGGGCGTGCGGGCAGGGCCGCCCCCGCTGCCGGGCCTGCCCGGTTCCGGTCATGCTGCCCAGGCTTGATCAGCAGCGTGAGCGTGGTGACCCAGAGCGCGGCGAACAGCAGGCTGCCGAGGACGTCGGTCGGGTGGTGCTCCCCCCGGTACATCCGGGACAGCGCCACGAGCGCGGGCATGACGATCGCGGGCACCAGGAACAGCCACCGCCACCAGCCGTGCGCGTGGCCGATGACCAGGATGGCCAGTGCGACGTAGAGGCAGGTCGTCGCGGCCGTGTGCCCGGACGGGTAGGCCGAGGTCGGCAGGTGGTGGTCCAGGTGCGGGACATCCGGCCGTGGCCGCTTGACCACGGTGCTGGCGACGAGGAACGCGGCCAGTTCACCGAACATCAGCGCGGCGATGAACACGACCGGACGCCAGCGCCTGGTGACGGCGAGGAAGACCACGCACGTGGCCACCGCGACGATGAGGATCGCCTGGGTCGCGCCGAGCGTGCTGAAGACCTCGCTCCATCGGTTCAGGCTGGGCGTGCGGTGCGCGGCGAACCAGTGCGGGATCGTCTCGTCGCCGAGCACGTTGCCGTTGCCGTGCTTGATGATCAGTTCCCCGACACCGACCACGATGCCGACTATCAGCACCCAGGCCACCAGGATCCCTGCCGCGATCCGGCCGAGGTGGCGGGCACGGCCGCCGGTGGTCTCGGGCTGGGCGGGCTGCAGGTCGGCCCGCGCCTCCGGTTCCAGTCCTTCGGTGACCGGGTCGGTCACCCGCTGGCCGGAGGCATGCCGGCCCGCCTCGAAGGCGAACGCGGTGACGCCGAGCCAGGTGATCCCGACCGCCCACCCGCCGATGACGTCCGACAGGTAGTGCACGCCGAGCAGGATGCGGCTGATACCGATTAGCGCGATCAGGGTGACGATCACCGTGATGAACGTGACGCGCCACCGGCCGCGCGCCGCGGGCAGGAAGACCAGCAGTATCGCCCCGTAACAGACGATCGAGCCGAGCGAGTGCCCGCTGGGGAAGCTGTCCCCGGTGCCGTGGGCGATCGGATGCGCCACCACCGGGCGCAGCCGGCCCACCAGCGACTTGAGCACCGGGTCGAGCACCAGGGCCCCCGCCGCCGTGGCGAGCAGGTAGAGAGCCAGCCGCCAGCGTTTCCTGATCGCCAGGATGACCGCCGCGACCCCCACGACCGCCCAGAGCACGCCGTCGCTGCCCAGCCAGGTCACCGCCTTGACCACGGTGACGAGCGCGCTGTTCCCCGCGACCAGGTCGTTGATCCGGGCCGCGGCGCCGTGGTCCACCGACTCCAGCGGCGCCCAGCGCAGCCGCACCAGGATGAGCAGGATCGCGAAGACCGCCGCGGCGATGGTGACCAGGGCCAGTGGGGTAAGGCCGCGGTGCGGGCGGTGCAAGTGAGTAACAGACATGACCCGCACTTTGCCCACGATGGGAGCTTTCATTCCTGAACGCCCCGGCCGCCGGTCCTGATGCGCAGGCATCGCGCCGAGGTGTTCCCGCGCGGGCCGGTGCCACCGCCTTAGATGTTGGACCTGATGAAGCCGCCGTCGACCTGGTAGACCGCGCCGGTGATGTAGGAGGCCTGCTGCGAGACGAGGAACGCGACGAGGTTGCCGAGTTCGATCGGATCCCCCAGGCGGCCGAGCGGGATGGTCGCGGCGAGGGGCGCGAGTTGCACCTGGAGAGCCCGGTCCTCTTCGGGGCTGCGGCCCGCGCCCGCGATGATGCGGGAGGTGAGGAACATGCCGGGGAGCACCAGGTTGATAGTGATGCCGTCCTTGGCCAGGTCAGGCATGAGCGCCTTCATCAGCCCGGCCACGCCCGGGCGGAGCCCGTTCGACATGTCGATGCCTTCCACCGGCTGTTTCACCGACATCGACTGGATCCCGACGATGCGGCCCCCCTGCTGGGCGCGCATGTAGGGCACCACCTCGCGGACGAAGCGGACGAAGTTCAGCGTGACCACCTCGAACGCCTGCCGCCAGTCCGCGTCGGTGAAGTCGGCGAACTTGCCGCGCTGGGGGCCGCCGGAGTTGTTGACCAGGATGTCCACCCCGCCGAACCGCTCCGCGGTAGCGACGACGACGGTACGGATCCCGTCCGCGCTGTTCAGATCGGCTGGGATGGCGAGCACGTCGGCGCCGGTCTCGTCCCGGATCTGGCCGGCCGCCGCATGCAGGTCCGCCTCGGTCCGCGCGCAGATCGTGACCCGCGCGCCCTCGCGGGCCAGGGCCAGTGCCGATGCCTTGCCCAGGCCCTTGCTCGACGCGGCAACGATCGCGACCTTGCCCTTCAGCCCCAGATCCACGCGTCTCCCCAATCCCCGGTTCCGTCGCCGCTGCGAAAGCCACACCGACCCTAACGCGCGATCGCCGGCAGAGCACCTGCGCCGGTACGTTGGCGCGGTGGCTACTCAGGTGATCGTGCTCAATGGCGGCTCCAGTTCGGGAAAGTCCGGTATCGCCCGTTGCCTGCAGGCAGTCCTGCCCGATCCCTGGCTGGTCTTCGGGGTGGACACGCTGATCCAGGCGATGCCGGCGTCCTCGCCGGTGTCGGCCACGGGCATCGAGTTCGCCGCGGACGGCGGGGTCGTTATCGGGCCGGAGTTCCGTACGCTGGAGGCGGCGTGGATCGAAGGGGTCGCGGCGATGGCGCGCGCCGGGGCCCGGGTCATCGTTGACGAGGCCTTCCTCGGTGGCACGGCGTCACAGCAGCGCCGGCAGCGGGCGCTTGGCACGTTGCAGGCGCTGTGGGTCGGCGTCCGGTGCGATGGCGCGATCGCCGCTGGCCGCGAGATCGCCCGGGTGACCGGGTCATCGGGATGGCCGCATCCCAGGCGGCGCTGGTCCACCGGGGCGTCGTCTACGACGTGCAGGTGGACACGACGCACACCGGGGCCCTGGACTGCGCGCGCGTGATCGCCGCCCGCCTGCAGTGAGTGGCGTGCCTCAGACCCGGCGCAGCACGGAGACGACCCGGCCCAGGATCGTGGCCTGATCCCCGAGGATCGGTGTGTAGGCGGAGTTGTGCGGCATGAGCCAGACGTGGTTGTCGGACCGCTTGAGCGTCTTGACCGTGGCCTCGCCGTCGATCATGGCGGCGACGATCTCGCCGCTTTCCGCGTCGGACTGCTGGCGGATGACCACCCAGTCGCCGTCGGCGATCGCCACGCCGATCATGGAATCCCCGGCGACCTTGAGCATGAACAGCTCTCCCTCACCGACCAGTTCCTTGGGCAGCGGGAAGATTTCGTCAGCCGATTCCTCGGCCGGAACCGGAGCGCCCGCCGCGATCCGGCCGACCAGCGGCACGCGGGCGGCTGGCTTCGGGGACCTGGCCGGCCGCCGGCGGGGGGTGCGCGCCGCTGCCGGCCCGGGGGTCAGCGTGGCCGGCGGTTGCCCGGGCAGCCGGACCTCCATCGTCCGCGGGCATCCGGCCGCCCGGCGCAGATAGCCCTTGGCCTGCAGCGCGGCGAGCTGGTGCTCGACGCTGGAGGTGCTGGTCAGGCCCACGGCCCGGCCGATCTCGCGCATCGACGGGGAGTACCCGTGTTCATGCACCCAGCCGCTGATGAACCGGACGATCTTCCGCTGTCGCGGGGTGAGCGTGGGGTCGAGGTCAGGACCATCGGATGCCTGGTCCACCGTCGTGCTGCTCATGCCACCCCTCCATCGCCCCAGTTACTGGCCGGACGCCGCCATGCTACATGTCAATGAGAAAAAGCAAAATCCTGTTCTAGAGTCTTCTGGCTCTCGAACACATCTTCTAACCAGCGCCCAGATTGTCAGGCGGAGCGGCCGGTGTCAACGACGCAAATCCGGCCACCCGCTGGTTGCGCCCTGGTCCGGCGGTGCCTGGATCCGGTACCAGGCCGCTTCCGACACCGCCGCGAATCCCAGCGAGGAGTACAGGGGCACGCCCACCGCAGTCGCCACCAGCACCACCGGCCGCCCGGGGCTGGCGGTGAGCGCGGCGCACATGACGGCCCGGCCCAGGCCCGCGGACCGGTGCTCGGGCAGGGCAGCCAGCCAGTACACGCCCAGCGCGGCCCCATCGTCGTAGGTACAGCAGGCGGCGGCCGGCCTGCCGTGGTGGTAGGCCAGCCAGGTCCGCCATCCTGGCGTGGTCAGCACCTGCGGCGGCAGCATCCGCCCCGGCCGGTACGGCCGCAGCGCGGGTCTCGGGAAGCCGTCCACGATCACCCGTTCCGCCTGGATCAGCGCCTGCTGGCCGGCCACAAGCACCACGGCCGCGCCGCTCCCCGGTGGCGCCGCGCCGCCGGCGGGCCGGAGCATCAGCGGCATCCGGTCCACCGTGACGCCCCCGTCCCGGGCGCGCCCCTCCCGCGGGAGCACCAGGTCGCCGAAGGAGTCCTCGACCACGACCCGGCCATGCAGGCCCACCGCCCTTACCAGCGCACCGGGCTGCCTGGACCCGGCCGCGCCCCGCCACCGGAGGATGACCCGGCCGGCCCGCTGCGCCGGGAGGTCGACGGCCGCCACGCCCGGCGCCGTACCCGGCACCGGCCGCGACCAGGGCGCCAGGCTCGACCACATCGCCGCGGCGTTGCCGGCATACAGTTCCGCGCCATCCACGGCACGCAGTCTGCCAAACGGCCCGGCTGTTCACCGCTGGCACCCACCGCGAGCCGCGCGCTGAACTGCGTCGGTGACCTCACCGCAGCCCTCCCAGGCGCCTGCGAAGCCGCAACCTAGCGGGCTGCCCTCATCGGATGGGGAGTCGCTGCTAGGACGAGAAGGGCGGCGGTCCGAGGACCTCGATGGCGCCGGTGGCCTGTGCGGCCTCAGCGATGCGGCCGAAGTCCACGGGCACGGGCGGCTGCCCGGCGATCGCGGGCTCGCTGGCCTGGCGGTAGAACGGCTCGCCGGTCCCCGGGATCTGCAGGCACAGCATCCGCGCCTGCGACGAGGTGACCATGAATGCGTGCGGGACACCGCGCGGAATCACCGCGACGCCGCCGGCGTGCAGCCGGCGCTGCTCCTGGCCGTCGATGTGCAGGACGATCTCGCCGGCCAGCATGTAGAAAGTCTCCTCGGTCTCCGGGTGCAGGTGCAGCGGCGTGACCTTGCCGGCGTCGAGCTCGTCCTCGAACAGCAGGAACGCGCCGCCGGTCTCTTCCTGGGTGACCTTCCAGGTGTGCATGCCGCCGCCGCAGAACCAGCGCCGCTCACCCTCGCCGGTGTCGCGGATAACCGCGGGAGCTGTTTTCATGGGATCTACTCTCATCATGGGATTGAGTACCACGATGAACCTACGCTACCGTGATGAGCGTGTCAAACGGCTACGAGGAATCGGGGCGGATCGCGCAGAAGACCCGCACCCGCAACGCGCTGCTCGCCGCCGCGCGCGACCTGCTGGCGCTGAACGGCGAGGTGCCGACCGTCGAAGACGCCGCCGCCGCCGCGTCGATCTCGCGCACCACGGCCTACCGCTACTTCCCCAGCCAGGCCGCCCTGCTGGCCGCCGCGCACCCCGAAATCGATCGGACGTCGCTGCTGCCGCCCGAGGTCGGCGACGACCCCGCCGAGCGGCTCGCAGTGGCAGCCTCGGCGTTCACCGACCGGACCATCGAGACCGAGCCGCAGCTGCGGGCGGCGCTGCTGCTGTCCCTCAAGTCGCCCGCGCCCGCCGCTCAGCCGTCGTTGCGGCGCGGCCGCGCCATCGGGTGGTTCGAGGATGCGCTCGCACCCCTGCTGCCCCGGCTCGGCCAGCAGGGCGTCCAGCGGCTCGCCATCGCCATCCGCAGCGCCGTCGGCATCGAGGCGCTCATCTGGCTCACCGACATCGCCGGACTGACCCGCAACGAGGCGGCCGAGCTCATGCACTGGACCGCCCAGGCCCAGCTGCACCGCGCGCTGACCGATGGCCCGCCCCCGGCAACGAACCCGGACCTGCAGGCCGGACCACCACCCGCCGCCCGCCCTTAGCTCCGCCGGGCGTCCTTGACGAACACGATCCCGTCGATGCTGGCCAGGTGCGCCGGGTCCAGCGGGGAGTAGCCATACCAGGGAGACACGCGGGGGGCGGGCGTCGCGCCGGCGAGCGCGGCGGCCAGCCGGCGAGGGTCGACCAGGCAACACTGCTGCGGGAGCGCGTACAGCAGCCCCTCGACGGTGTCCGGGGGCGGGGCGTCCACCCCCTGGTGGCGGATCGTGCCGAGGGCCGTGGCCAGGAAGGCGTACCCCTCGCCCAGGCGAGCGCTCACGATCGCGCCGGCGCTCCACCAAGCCAGCGGCAGGCCGCCCATCCGCATCGTGCTCTTGTCCCGCTGCAGATGGCCGTTGTGGGCGTACACCAGCGCCGGGCCCCGTTCGGCGAGGGCGAGCAGGTTGGCGGCCATCATCGAATCCCGCAAGCCCAGCAGCCTCGCCATGCGGCTCGGTGACATGTCGGCCATCCAGAAGTGGTAGCGCAGCAGCCCGGTGGCGGTCCGACCGTACAGGCGTGCCCGGTGCCAGTCCTCCCGTGAGGACGCCGCGATCAGGTGTGGCGTCTGCGCGTCGAGCACGGCCACCAGATCACCGGCGAGCAGCTGCAGCTGTTTGGCGTCGGGCGTCTGCCCCACGGACTGGGACGGGTCCATCATCGCGCCGGGATTGATCCACCGGTCGTCGGCGCCGAGCAGGCGGTCGAGCGTTTCGGCGGTGCAGGGAAGCAGGTCGGCGTCAACCAAGGCGGTGAGGTAGGCGTGGAGTGCGGTGAGGGCATGCCGAGGGCTCGCGGCGCCGGTGATCTCCAGCGG
>DASXKD010000378.1:0-8971 GCA_036497045.1 Streptosporangiaceae bacterium
CCCCGCGGTTGGCCACAAGCACCGAGTTCAGCACCCGGGCAGCCTAGTACTACCTGCGGTGCCGCCGCCCGGCGACCTTGGCCAGTGCCTCGACCACCTGGGGGTCGTACTCGGTCGCGGTGTCCAGGCGCAGCCACTCCACCGCCGCCATCGTCCTGCTGGTCTCGGCCGGGGAGCCGACCAGGTCGTCGAAGGCGTTGGCGGCGCGGATGATCCGGCTGCCGACCGGCGGCTCACGGTCCTGGCCACGCCAGGGCCAGCTCTGGTACCGCACGATCTCCGCCACCCCGTCGAGCACCCCGGCCTGGTCGATGACGCTGGCCCCCAGCTCGGCGATGCGCCGTTGCTGACCGGGGGAGGCCAGCACGGTTGCGCCGCCGGGGATCGGGTCGCGCAGCGAAAGCTGCCCGATGTCGTGCATGAGCGCGGCGTACTCCAGTTCGAGCAGTTCCGGTTCGCTCATCCCCAGCTCCCGGCCGACGACCACGGCCAGGCGGCCGACCCGGCGGGCATGCCCGTCCTCGACGTACCCGCCGACCTCGGTCACCCGGGCCAGCGCACGGACCGTTTCCAGGTAGGTGGCCCGGATGCCGGCGTAGCGGCGGAACGCCATCTGGGTGACCAGCAGCGGCGCGATGAACACCCCGAGCGCCACCAGGCCCATCATGTCCGCCGCGAACGCGATCAGGATCGCGGTGGCGGCGACGGCGACGCCGAGCGGGAGCTGCACCCGCATCTCGTCCCACAGCGCCACGCGGAACCTGGCCCGCAGCGCATCGGCACTGATCAGGGCTCTGATCAGGCACTCGGCCCACCAGCCAGCCACCAGCACGGCCACCATGGCGGCGAGCGCCAGCCCCCAGTCCCTGGGCCGGGTAATGGTCACGATCGTGCTCAGCGGGCGGAACAGCGCGGCCACCACGGCGACCGCGATCACCCGGGACGCCAGCCCGGCCAGCCCGGCGGGCCGGCCCGCCGCCAGGTGCGGCAGCGCGCCAAGCACCATGCCGCCCGCGACGACCGCGATGACCTGGAGCGCCGGCTGGGTGGCCGGGGAGCCGCCGACGGTCGGCACCACGGCGTAGGCGAACGCGCCGGCGCTGCCGATCGGTGCCGACTCCCTGCCGCCCTCCAGGGACAGCCGCAGCACCTCACCGAAACAGATCAGCGCACCGAACGCCAGCGCGATGCGCGGCTGGACCAGGCCCACGGCCGCGGTCTGCGCCACCGCGGCCACCACCAGCATGCCGGCCGCGACGACGAGCAGCAGTTCGCCCGAGTCCATGGCCTGCCGCCAGGACTCCGCCTGCTCCGGGCCCTCGCCCAGCGCGGTGGCCGCTGGTTTCACCAGCGCTCCACCACCCGCAGCGGCGCCGTCGGGTCGTCGTGATCCTGCGCTGCCATGCCGTCGGCGGGCGGCATCGCGGCGGGCCGGGGCTGCTCCCAGCCCTCCCGCCGCAACGCGGCCACGAACGCGTCGACCAGCGCAGGGTCGAACTGGGTTCCTGACCACTTGCGCAGGTCGGCGATGGCTTCCTCGATGGACCGCGCGCCGCGGTAGGAGCGCTTCGAGGTCATCGCGTCGAAGGCGTCGGCGACCGCGATGACCCGTGCGAACTCGGGGATCTCCTGGCCGGCCAGTCCCATCGGATAGCCGTGGCCGTCCATTCGCTCGTGGTGGTGCATGATGCCGGCCAGCGCCTCGTCAAGGAAGCCGATCTCCCGCACGATGGCCAGCCCGCGCATCGGGTGCAACTGGATCGCGGCGTACTCCTCCTCAGACAGCGCACCGTTCTTTTGCAGCACCGTCGTGGGCACGCCGAGCTTGCCCACATCGTGGAGCATGCCGGCGTAGCGGATCGCCTCCACCCGGCGGCCGCGCATGCCCACCTCGCGGGCGATCATGGCCGAGCCACGGGAGACCCGCTCACTGTGGCCCCTGGTGTAGCAGTCCTTGGTCTCCACCGCCTGGCACAGCGCGGCCATGGTGGCGGCGTAGGCACGTTCCTGCGCGGCGAACTGGCCTATCGCCCAGCGCGCCACGAACAGCGGGATCAGCACGAGAATCGCCGCGAACGCCCCGCCGACGCTCCACAGGGCGGCGATGAGCAGGCCGAGGGTGGCGTAGCCGAGGTCGGAAAGGAACAGCATCGGGAGGTGCCGCTGCAGCGCCCCGGCAGGCTGCCCGGGCTCGGCGGGGGGCACCAGCATGAGCATGCCCCACAGCAGACCGTGGTTGATGGACACGTGCACCACGGCCGCGGCGGCGAACGGCCCGATGATGCCGGGGAACGACTGGTGGCTGGGATGGCCGACCTGGCCGCCGAGCGCGAGGTAGACCTCGCCCGCCACGTAGGCGGACAGGCCGTACATGCACGCGTTGAACACCCGCTGGGTGAGGTCGAGGCCACGCCGCACGGACAGCAGTGAGGTCGCGCCGACCACAAGCGCGCCCACCGGCCCGACAAGCACCACGGCGGCCAGGGTCACCGAGGAACTCGGCGACCAGGCGGACTGCCGGGAGGCCGGGGTCGCCGGCGCGGAGTCGCAGATCAGGAACAGCAGCGCGAGCACCAGCATGGTCCACGCCTGCCGGACCGGATCATCCAGGTCCGGGTCGGCGCCCAGGGCCTGGCCGAGCACGGCGACCCCGGCCACCACGACGGCCACATACAGCCAGGCGGCGGGCGAGAGCTTCGAGGTGCGTTCGCCGCGCGATCGCTGCCCGGTACCTATCAGCATGCCGGCGGGATCACCGTCGGCCGGGTGCCTGCGCTTGCGGGCACGGATGCATCCGCGGCAGCCTCAAACTCAGCCGGGTGCCGCATCGGTCACCTCCGCTGCCGGGGGCGGGGCCGGTCCGGGGGGCATGCCAGGGCGGGGCCTCGGCCCAGCCAAAGCAGGCCCATTGATCGCCGCCAGCACAAAGGTTAACGTGATCGGCCAGATGCGCGCAGGCTTCAGGCCCGTTAGGTGCATTCACCAGGCACGGCCGAGCACGGAACCCCGGGAGGGCCCGCCCGTTCGCGCCTAACCTGGCCTCCCAAGCCGACAGGGCCAAGGCCCCGTGACGAAGGAACGGGGCTTTGAGCCACCGGGGGTTCCGGGGGGTCGCTCCCCCGGGCCAGCAGGGCCAAGGCCCCGTGACGAAGGAACGGGGCCTTGAGCCGGGGGGGTTCCGGGGGGTCGCTCCCCGGGCCAGCACAGCCCTACTCGCCGCTCTCGGCCAATTCCCTTCTGGCCTGCTGGATTCTGACGAGAACCTTGGTGCGCAGCTCGTCGGGCACCCGCTCATGGCCACAGTGCTTGTGGACGAGCTTTTTGACCAGCTCGTCAAGGCCATACTCCTCCAGGCACGGCCCGCATTCCTCGAGGTGCTGGCGGATCTTCGCGATGGTCAGCGGCTCGAGTTCGCCGTCCAGGTAGGTGTAGACCCGGTCCATCACCTCGGTACACGGCGTCTCATGAGGCTTGCCGCAGCTCATTTCTGGTCCTCCCCAGGCCCGCCGTCCTCCCCCTGCGGACCTGCCGCCGAGGCTGCCCGGACCATGCCGCGGTCGGCCGCGTAGTCCTGCAGCATCTCACGCAACTGCCTGCGCCCCCGGTGCAGGCGGGACATCACCGTGCCAATGGGCGTGCCCATGATGTCGGCGATCTCTTTGTAGGCGAAGCCCTCCACGTCGGCCAGGTACACCGCGATGCGGAACTCTTCCGGCAGGGCTTGCAAGGCACGCTTGATGTCGGAATCCGGCAGCCTTTCCAGCGCCTCGGCCTCGGCCGATTTCAGGCCGGCCGACGTGTGCGAGGCCGCCCTGGCAAGCTGCCAGTCCTCGACCTCCTCGGCCCCGGCCCGCTGCGGTTCACGCTGCCTTTTGCGATAGGTGTTGATGAAGGTGTTGGTGAGGATCCGGAACAACCATGCCTTCAGGTTCGTGCCAGGCTCGAACTGGTGGAACGAGGCGTAGGCCTTGGCGAAGGTCTCCTGCACCAGGTCTTCGGCGTCCGCCGCGTTCCTGGTCATCCGCATCCCGGCTGAGTACAGCTGATCCAGGTACGGCAACACCTCGCGCTCGAACCGCTCGCCGCGCTCCTCGAGTGTCTCAGGTACCGCACCCACCTCCTCCGGTGTCTGCATCCGCGCCCGGCCACCGATGCCACCTGGGCGGGAGAATACATGGCCCGGCCGAACCCGGCCGAGGGCAGCCACCGAAGCTACGTCATCCACGGGTGCGCTACTGGTCATGAGCACGCTGGGTGCAACAGGGGCGGCAGCCTGTTCATTCCGCCAGGGCCAGCGGCGAAACCCGCCGGAAACACATTCCGGCCGGACAACTCGGCCGCCTCAGGTGAGGTCGCCCGCAGACTGGGGAGAATCAGCCATAACGGTTTGCCGGGAATGCGGCCGTCGCGATGGCCTCCATGGTGCCAGCGCGGTGCGCTGATCCGGGCCCGCGCCACCGATCCCGGCGCGGTCGGCTGACCGCGCCGGTTTGTCGGACGGCGGATGGAGTCAACGGTGGCGACGTCAACGGCCAGCCCCCTGGCCGTGCTCAGGCCAGGCTCACTCTCTGCCTACTGGCGGTTCCAGCGGGCGGTGGCCAAGGCCCAGCTCACCGCCTGGCTTCCCGCCGGGCGGCGGCTGCTCGTGGACATCTCAGGACCCGCCGCGGCCTGCGCGGCCCAGGCGGCCGGGTCCGGGCACGCGGTGGTCCGGGTCGTGACCGTGCATCCCGGCGCGCCTCCTGCCGCGGAGCGGGGCGCACCGGCGGGCCGGATCGCCGCGGTGGTGGCCGAGCCCGGCAGCCTGGCGTTCCTGGCGGACGGTTGCGCGGACGGCGTCATCGCCGAGGACGGCGCCCTGTCCCGGCAGCTCATGGCCGAGGACCTGGCCTCGGAGATCGCGCGGGTGCTGCGGCCCGGCGGTGAGCTGCTCGCCTGCGTGGACTCGCTGGTCCTTGGCATGGCCATGCTGGCCGAGCAGCGGCACTGGGCCCACCTCACCGACCTGCCGCACGCCGAAGTGGTGCTGATCCCCTGGCCGGATGGGACCATTACCCGGTGCTTCGGCGCGGCGCAGCTCTACGACCTGCTCACCGAGGCGGGCCTTGAGGTCACCTCGATCAGGCCGCGGACGGTGCTGTCCCCGTCCACCGTGGATCACGTGCTGCGCCAGCAGCCGGGAGCCATGGCCCGGCTGCTCCGCGCCGAACTGCAGGCCGGTCAGGACCCGGCAGCCGGGGGAAGTGCCGACGAGGCGTTCGGCATCAGCCTGGTCGCCACCGCCCGCAAGCCCTGCTAGCCCGGGGGGGCGACCCCCCGGAGCCCCCCGGGGCGCCGATGGCGCCCGGCCGGCAAGCCGGCAGGCCCATCGCGCGTGAGAGCCCAGGCTGACGGCCGCGGCCGAACTCGGCTGCTACCGGCGGTCCCGCTTGGACTGGCAACCCACGCAGCGTGCCGCCTCTGGCCTGGCATCCAGCCGACCCTCAGGGATCGGCTTGCCGCAGTCGGCGCACGTCCCGTAGGCCCCGCTGTCGATCCGCACAAGCGCGTCCTGGACCAGCCGCCGCTGGGACTCGACCGCAGCCAGGGCGGCCTCCGTCCGGTCCGTCTCGGACAGCGTGCTGCCGGCGTCCGCCGGATCCTGCGGCGAGTCGGTGGCGGCACGTCCTGAAGGATGCTCTCCCTGCAGGACCAGGATCGATCTGTCGATCTGGCCGCGCATCTCCTCCAGGCGCTCACGTGCGATCGCAGTGTCCACGGTGTGTCCTCCTTTCTAGGCAGGGGCGAAGCGAAGCGCCATGGCGTGGGCTGCCCCCGGGTGTTGCGCCGTCCCTCAGGCGAGCGGGGCCGGGTCACCGGCCAGTGGCTCGATCAGCGCGGGACCGTTGTTTCTCACGTAGTTGACGTCCGTGCCGACCGGGTAGGACGCGAGCCCGCTGGCCGCCGCGGGCGCGAGCAGCGCGTGCACGTGGGCGGCGTCGCCGTTGGCCGGGTCGAGCCAGTCGCCCCACCGGGCGGGATCGATCACCATCGGCATCCGGTCGTGGATCCGGCCGGCCTCGTCCGGGGCACTGGTGGTGATGATCACCGACGTCCAGAGCCAGGCCTGCGGGTGATCCTCGGGGACGGACTTGTCCCGCCAGAGCTCATACAGCCCGGCGAAAGCGAGCACCCCACCGTCGGCGCGGTGAATGTAATAGGGCTGCTTGCGGGCCTTGCCCTGGTCGGTCACCTTCAGCCATTCGTAGAAGCCGTCCGCGGGCAGCAGGCACCTGCGCTTGGCGAACGCGCGGCGGAACGCGGGCTTGGCGTCCACCGTCTCCACCCTGGCGTTGATCATGCGGCTGCCGATGGACGGGTCCTTGGCCCAGAACGGCACCAGGCCCCAGCGCACCACCCGCAGTTCCCTGGCCACATCGGCCCCGGCCGCAGCCCCCTCCGGTGGCCCGCTGCCCTCGTCGGGGCCGCGCCGGTCCCGGGTGAGCACCGCGTAGACCGGCTTGGTCGGCGCCACGTTGTAGTCGGGCTCGAGGTCGTCGGTCACCCGGTCGCGGTCGATGCGGAACTCCTCAAGGAGGTCCTGGCGCTTCCGCGCCGACGCGTACCGGCCGCACATGTGCTCTCACCTGGGTGTCGCAAAGAAGGCTGGGGGATGTACAGAATGTGCCTTGTCATAACCACGAAACCAGCGTGCCAAACCTGGACCGCCGTGCTTGCTGGCCAGCGCACCGGGTGACCGGGCCCGCCCCGGCGGCGCATTAGGCTCACCTGTATGGAGCACACGGTACCGCGGGACGGCCCGCAGGCCGGTCGCTGGGCGGCCCCTGCCGCGGCGGGCCCGGTGCGCGCGCGCCTGGCCATTCCCGGCTCCAAATCCATGACCAACAGGGCCCTGGTGCTCGCCGCTCTCGCCGACGGGCCAGGGACTATCGCCGGCCCGTTGCACGCCCGCGACACGCTGCTGATGCGCGCGGCGCTGACCGCCCTGGGCGCCACGATCACCGGCGACGGACAATACGATCCAGGCGCGGCTGGCCCCGCCCGGTGCTGGCACGTGTCGCCGGGGCGGCCAGAAGCTGGCGCCAGCGTGGATGTCGGCAACGCCGGCACGGTACTGCGGTTCGTGCCACCCGTCGCGGCCCTGACCGGCGCCGGTGTGGACTTCCACGGCGACGCCCGGGCGGCTCAGCGGCCGGTGGGGCAGCTCCTCGCCGCGCTGCGCGAACTCGGGGCCGTCATCGACGACGGCGGGCGCGGCGCCGTCCCGTTCACCGTGCATGGCGGCGGATCGCTGCCCGGCGGCGCGGTCACCCTGGATGCCTCGGCCTCCTCCCAGCTCGTGTCCGGGCTGCTGCTCGCCGCGCCGCGGTTCGACAAGGGCGCGGAGATCAGGCACCGCGGCGGCCGGGCCCCTTCCGGCCCGCACATCGCCATGACGGTCGCCATGCTGCGGGACGCGGGCGCCGAGGTGGAGGCGTGGACGCGGGAGAGCGGCACGCCGGCCGGGCTGCCCGACACGTGGCGGGTGCACCCGAGGGTCCTCGGGCACCGCGAGGTGATCGTTCAGCCTGATCTTTCCAATGCCATGCCGTTCCTCGCCGCCGCGCTGGTCACCGGCGGTGCCGTGACGATCGCGGACTGGCCCGCCGTGACCACGCAGCCGGCCGGCCAGATCCTGGACCTGCTGGCCGCGTTCGGGGCGGACTGCGTACTGGCCGTGAAGGGGGAAGGGGAGGCGGGTGGGGGGCTGACCGTGACAGGGACCGGCCGGATCCGGCCGGTCACCGCCGACCTGGCCGACGTCAGCGAGTCGGCCACGGTGGCGGCCGCGCTGGCCGCGCTGGCCGACGGCCCGTCCCGGCTGACCGGCATCGGGCACATGCGCCAGCACGAGACCGACCGGCTGGCGGCGCTGGCCGCCGAGATCGGCGCGCTCGGCGGGGACGTCCGCGAACTGCCCGACGGCCTGGCGATCAGGCCACGGCCGCTGCGGGCCAGCGGCCAGCCGTTCGCCAGCTACGACGATCACCGGATGGTCATGGCGGCCGCCGTGCTCGGCCTGGCCGTCCCGGGGATCGAGGTGGAAAACGCGGCCACCGTGGCGAAGACCTTTCCCGGCTTCACCCGGTTGTGGGCGTCGATGCTGGAGCAGGTGCCCTGACTCCCCGGGCGAGGCAGGACCTGGACGAGGACGACATCCGGGTGCGGCCGGGTCGGGGCTCCCGCCCGCGCACCCGGCGCAGGCCCGCGCATGAGGACGCGGTGGAGGGCTTCGTCGCCTCGGTCGACCGGGGTAGGTACGGCGTGCTTGTCGGCGACCGCATGGTCACCGCGATGTCGGCCAGGGAACTGGGCCGCCGTGGCGTGGTCGTCGGGGACCGGGTGGCGCTGGCCGGGGACACCTCAGGCGCGCCTGGCACCCTCGCCCGCGTGGTCCGGGTGTCCCCGCGGACGACCGCGCTGCGCCGCTCGGCGGACGACACCGACCCGGTCGAGCGGGTCATCGTGGCCAACGCCGACCAGATGGGCATCGTCTGCGCGGTGGCCGACCCGCCGCCCCGGCCGCGGTTCATCGACCGCTGCCTGGTCGCCGCCTACGACGCCGGGCTGCGCCCGCTGCTCTGCCTGACCAAGGCCGACCTCGCCAGCGCCGACGAACTGCTGTACGCCTACGCGCCGCTGGGCATCGGCCACGTGGCGCTCGGCCGGCCGCTGGATACGGCCAGCCTCGCCCCGCTGCGCCAGTATCTCGACGGCCGCATCAGCGTGCTCATCGGCCAGTCGGGGGTGGGGAAGTCCACGCTGGTCAACGCCCTGATCCCGGACGCCGACCGGGCGGTAGGCACGGTCAACACGGTCACCGGGCGCGGGCGGCACACATCCTCCTCCGCGGTGGCCCTGGCGCTGCCCGGCGGCGGCTGGATCATCGACACGCCGGGGCTGCGCGGGTTCGGGCTCGGCCATGTCGCCC
>DASXKD010000379.1:0-2678 GCA_036497045.1 Streptosporangiaceae bacterium
CTGGGCGGCGCGCACCTCGACGGTGGCCGTGAGGGCGGCGTAGGAGGTGGAGACGGCGTCCGGGATGATCGCGGCCTGGTCGAAGGGCAGCTCGTCGGGGATGGGAACGACAGTGTCCTCACGGGCCAGGGTGTACTGGGCCCAGCCGCCGTCGTATCTGACGCCGCGGCCGCGGAAGTCGGTGCAGGGGCCGCGCCTGGCGCAGCCCGCGCACTGGTCGCAGCTCTGGCCAGCCTGCAGGGCTACCCGGGTACCGGCGGTCAGGCCCCGCCTGAGGCCGGTGCCGAGGCTGTGGATCGCGCCGGAGATCTCGTGCCCGAGGGTGAGCACGCCGGAGGGAACTGGGTGCGCAGGCGAGATGCTGCCATCGATCAGGTGCAGGTCCGACAGGCACACGCCGGCCGCTTTCACCTCGACCAGGACCTCGCCCGGACCGGGTACGGGAACGGGGATCTCCTCCACGACGAACTTCCTGGTGTCGAGGTGGACGCGTCCGGCCAGCATGGTGCTCATGGTGTTCTGTCTCCTAGCTGTTCACGGGGCTGGCGTGCTGGAGCCGGGCGTATGCGCGAGCCGTCTGGCGCATTGCGCGAGTCCGGCTGGCTAGCTGGCGCCCCTTTTGCGCATCGCCGCCCACGGTGAACCAGAAGTAGGCCGCATGGTCGGCGAAGGCCTCCGGGTGACGCAGCACCAGCTCGTCGTAGCGTGCCGCCGCGCTGGCCAACCACCGGCCGGCCTCCCGGGCGTGCCCGGCATCGCGCAGGACGCCGGCCAGGGTGGCCGCGTACTCAGGGTCGTCGCTGGAGACTGCCAACGGGCGGAGCCGGTCGATGGCAGCCTGCTGGTTACCCAAGGTGGTGTCGACCTCGGCGAGGTGGCCCAGCGCCGGAGCGTAGGCGGGGACACGCCGGCGGGCGGCGTCGAACCAACTACGGGCCGCATGGAGGTCACCCTGCTTAAGCCACATCAGGCCGTGCCGGAAGTCGAGCGAGGCGACAGGGAACGGCGAGACGCCCCGGTAGCCATGCCGTGCCCGGGCGAACAGTAGCTCCGCCTCATGGACTTCCCCGCGTTCGGCCTGGAGCACGGCCATCGCACCCAGCGTCGTGAAGCCGGGCCGGCGTTCCACAGCGTCCCGGTGCAGGACGAGGGCGTCGGCATGGCAGCCGATGGCCTGGAGGATCCCCGCCCGCTCGGCGTCCAGCGTTGCCCGGTCGCAGCCGCCTCGCGCGGCCGCGTCCAGGTCGGCCATTGCCTCGGGAAAGCGGTGGAGCGTGGCTCGGGTCCTGGCCCGGGCCAGCAGGGCCGTGCCGTCGTCCGGCGCGTCGCGCGCCAGCCGCTCGGCCAGCTCCGCTGCCCGCTCGTAGTCGGCGATGCGGCCCAGGACATGCCCGCGCAAGGTGAGCAGATCGATGAGGATGGCCTGCCGCGCCACCGCGGGCCCTGCCGCTGCCGGGTGGGCCCGCGCCGCCAGGCTGTCAACCTGGGCCTGCAGATTCACCACGGCGATGGTGCCGCTGGTGGTGGCCAGTTCATCCTCTTCGGTGGCCAGCCCGGTCATGCTGCTGATTCCTCCGGAGGAGGGGACTGCGCGGCGAGTTGGGCCATCAGGTCCGGCGGGTTGGGGTTGGGGCTGTTCAGGTAGGGGAAGATGCGGGCGGCCGGGTGGGTGGCGTGGTCGACGCCGTCGCTGATCCGCGGTCCGTCCACGCCGCCGACCAGCAGCGTATAGAGAGTGTCCACGATGTCGTCATTGAGCGACCGGCCGCCGCAGGTGGCGTGTGGGCGGCCGGCGACCAGGGCGGTCTCGATCTCGTAGCAGCTGTCTTCTGAGTATGGCTTGGACATGTCGAGGACGAGGAAGTCCGCCAGCAGCAGCTCGGTCAGCGGGTGCTTGCCCTGGTCGTCCAGCGGCCAGGCGGTCTTGCCGTCCAGGCGGTCGAAGTAGGCCAGGTTGGCGCTCATCCGGGACCGGTAGGCGCCCAGGTAGTCCTCGCTCAGGGCGAAGGTGTCTTCGGCGTTGTACAGGTCACGGATTTCCAGGTCGCGGTTGACGGGGTCGAACTTCTTGATCGACATGATGAAGTTCTTGATCTCCGGCCGGCCCATGCGCTCGATCCGGATCGGGTTCCCGCCGGAGGTCAGGGTCTCGCCGACGACGGCCAGCAGCCGACTGCCGCCCGGACCGGACACCGTGGCGACGTCGACTTCGCAAACGATGGTCAAGACGTTCATGCTTTCGAGGGCGTTGGCGCCCTTCGGCCGGAACGCCAGCTGCTCCTGCGTCTCGGTGGCAAAGTGGGCGACTACATCGATGAAGAAAGGATCCAGGCGCGGCCCCGCGAAAATCCGCAGGCCCTGAACCTCGGCCGGCTTCTCGTCGCCGACCTGGAACGAGATCTCCTCGCCGCCGCGCGTGACGCACATGCCGGTCTGCACCAAGGTGTCGCTGCCCTCGCCCTGGACGGGAGCGGCGAAGGTGAAGTCGAACGCGTACTCCTCCTCGCCGACCGCGAATGCCGGTGTGGCACCGGCACCGGCCGAGGTGACCGGCCGCACACGGAAGCGGTAAGTAACCGCGTCAGAGAAGAGCGCCGTGGGGGCAGCGGTGGGGAACACGTTCAGGGCGAGCACCAGGTGCCCGGGCCGCTCCGGGCTGGGGAACGCGTAGACGTCGG
>DASXKD010000380.1:0-5913 GCA_036497045.1 Streptosporangiaceae bacterium
CGCGCAGTTCCTGGTCTGGGAGTACGCGGTCGCGGTGGCCGGGCAGATGCTCGGTATCAACCCGTTCGACCAGCCCAACGTGGCCGAGTCCAAGGAGAACACCGCGCGGCTGCTGGCCGAGGCGGGCACCGGCCCGCTGCCTACCGGCGAGCCGGTGCTCACCGACGGCGCCGTCGAGGTGTACGCGGAGCCAGGCCTGCTGCCCGCCGGCGGGCTGGCCGGTGTGCTCGACTCGCTGCTGATGGCACTGCCGGACCGGGGGTACCTGGCGATCATGGCTTACCTGGACCGGGACGGTGAGGCGGCTGCCACCGGGCTCCGGGACGCGCTGGCCAGCCGGATCACTCACCCGGTCACCTTCGGCTGGGGCCCGCGGTTCCTGCACTCGACCGGCCAGTACCACAAGGGCGGCCCGCAGGACGGCGTGTTCCTGCAGATCACCGGTGCGGTACACAGCGACGTGCAGGTTCCGGGGCGGGACTTCACGCTGGGCAGGCTCCAGCTCGCCCAGGCGCTCGGCGATATCGGGGCGCTGCACCAGCGCGGCCGGCCAGCCGTCCGGCTGCACCTGCGGGACCGCGCGGCCGGGCTGGCCCAGGTACTCGACGCGGCACGGGCCGGCGCGACGGGATCGGGCCGGTGAGCGCGGTCAACCCGCTGCGGGATCCGCGGGACCGGCGGATTCCGCGGGTGGCCGGGCCGTGCGTCCTGGTGCTGTTCGGTGTCACCGGCGACCTGTCCCGCAAGAAGCTCATGCCTGCCGTCTACGACCTGGCCAACCGGGGGCTGCTGCCGCCGGGGTTCTCCCTGGTCGGCTTCGCCCGCCGGGACTGGGAGAACGAGGACTTCGCGCAAGTCACCCACGACGCGGTGAAGGAGCATGCGCGCACCCCGTTCAACGACACCGTCTGGCAGCAGTTGGCGGAGGGCATCCGGTTCGTGCCCGGTGAGTTCGCCGACGACGCGGCCTTCGACCGGCTCGCCCAGACCGTGGCCAAGCTGGACACCGAGCGCGGCACCGGCGGCAACTACGCGTTTTACCTGTCGGTGCCGCCGAAGTTCTTCCCGGATGTGGTGGCGCAGCTCAAGCGCTCGGGCCTGTCCTCGTCGCCGGTCGGCCAGGACGGCCACCGGCCGTGGCGCCGGGTGGTGATCGAGAAGCCGTTCGGCCATGACCTGGCCAGCGCCCGGCAGCTCAACGAGATTGTGAACTCGGTGTTCGGCTCGGACTCGGTGTTCCGTATCGACCACTACCTGGGCAAGGAGACGGTACAGAACATCCTCGCGCTGCGGTTCGCCAACACGCTGTACGAGCCGATTTGGAACCGCGGGTACGTGGACCACGTCCAGATCACCATGGCCGAGGACATCGGGATCGGCGGCAGGGCCGGCTACTACGACGGGATCGGCGCCGCGCGCGATGTCATCCAGAACCACCTGATGCAGTTGCTGGCCCTGACCGCGATGGAGGAGCCTGTCTCCTTCGACGCCGCGTCGCTGCGCGCGGAGAAGGAGAAGATCCTGTCGGCGGTCCGGCTGCCGGAGAACCTGGCCACCGGGACCGCCCGCGGTCAGTACGCGGCCGGCTGGCAGGGCGGCGTCGAGGTCCCCGGCTTCCTGGAGGAGGACGGGATCGCCCCGGACAGCCACACCGAGACCTACGCCGCGATCAAGGTGGGCGTGGACACCAGGCGGTGGGCGGGCGTCCCGTTCTACCTGCGCACCGGCAAGCGGCTGCCGCGCCGGATGACCGAGATCGCGCTGATATTCCAGCGGGCACCGCACCTGCCGTTCAACGCCACCGACACCAAGGAACTCGGGCACAACGCGCTGGTGATCAGGGTGCAGCCGGACGAGGGCGTGACGGTCAGGTTCGGCTCCAAGGTCCCCGGCTCCGCGATGGAGGTCAGGGACGTGAACATGGACTTCGCCTATGGCGAGTCGTTCACCGAGAACAGCCCCGAGGCGTACGAGCGGCTGCTGCTCGACGTGCTCATCGGCGACCCGCCACTGTTCCCCCAGAACCAGGAGGTGGAGTTGTCCTGGGAGGTGCTCGACCCGGTGGAGCACTTCTGGGCGGAGCACGGCAAGCCGGACCAGTACGTGGCCGGGTCGACCGGCCCGGCCAGCGCCGACGCGCTCATGGCCAGGGACGGCCGGGCATGGCGGAGGCTGTGACATGACGATCGACCTCACCGACACCACCACAGGCGCGATCCACGACGCGCTCCGCCAGGCGCGGCTGCGCCTGGGCGGGGTGGCCAGTGGCATGGTGCTCACCCTGGTCATCGTGACCAACGAGGGTGAGCAGTACGACGCGGTCCGGGCGGCCAGCGCGGCCGGGCGCCAGCACCCGTGCCGCATCCTCGTGGTGATCATCCGGCGGCCCGAGCAGCGGTCCCGGCTCGACGCCGAGATCCGGGTGGGCGAGACCAGCCCTGGCGAGACGGTGCTGCTGCGCATGTACGGGCCGCTCGGCCAGCATGCGGACTCGGTGGTGGCCCCGCTGCTGCTGCCGGACACGCCCGTGGTCATCTGGTGGCCGGACACCGTGCCGCCCATCCCGTCGCAGGACCCCATCGGCGCGCTCGCCCAGCGGCGCATCACCGACGCCGCAGCCGCCGGCTCGCCCCGCGATGCGCTGGCCAGGCTCGCCAGCGGGTATCAGCCCGGGGACACCGACCTGTCCTGGACCAGGGCGACGCCGTGGCGGTCGCTGCTGGCGGCGACGATGGACCAGCCGTCCGGGGACGTCACCGGAGGAACGGTCAGCGCCGAGGCGGGCAACCCGACCGCCGACCTGATCGCGGCCTGGATATCGCACGCCTACGGGGTCGGCGTCGTCGCCGAGCCCTCCGCCGGGCCTGGTGTCACCGAGGTCTGCTTCACCACCAGCGACGGGGAGATCGTTATCACCAGGCCGGACGGGCGGGTGGCGCACCTGCGCCGTCCCGGGCAGCCCGAGCGCCGGGTCGCCTTGCACCGCAGGGAGACCACCGAGCTGCTCGAAGAGGAGCTGCGCCGGCTCGACCCGGACGAGATATACGCCGAAGCCCTCGCCCAGTTCCAGACCGCTCACCACTCGCAATGAGCCCGCCCGAGGTCATCGTCCACTACGACGCGGGCCTGCTGGCCAAGGCGGTCGCGGCGCGGCTGGTCACCAACCTGGTGGACGCCCAGGCCGCAAGCGGCCGCACGTCGCTGGTGCTCACCGGCGGCGGAATCGGCACCGCCGTGCTGACCGAGCTCGCCGCCGCCCCGGCCAGGGACGCGGTCGACTGGCGCCACCTGGACATCTGGTGGGGCGACGAGCGGTTCCTGCCCAGCGGTGACCCCGAGCGCAACGAGGCTGCAGCGCAGCAGGCCTTGCTGCGCCACCTCGACATGGACCCGGCCCGGGTGCACCGGATGCCCGGCACCGACGGCCCCGACGGGCCAGATCCTGAGGCTGCAGCGGCCCGCTATGCCGCCGAGCTCCGCGCCGCCGCCCGCCCGGAGGACCACGGCCCCGTCCCCGGGTTCGACGTCCTGCTGCTCGGTATCGGCCCGGAGGGCCACGTGGCGTCCCTGTTCCCGGCCATGCCCGCGCTCTACGACGACCGGAGCGTGGTCGCGGTCCGTGGCGCACCGAAGCCACCACCCATCAGGCTGACGCTCACGCTGCCCTCGATCCGCAGCGCGCGGGAGGTGTGGGTGCTCGCCGCGGGCCAGGAGAAGGCGGGGGCGGTCCGGCTGGCCCTGTCGGACGTGGGCCCGGTACAGCTGCCGGCGGCGGGCGCGCGGGGCAGGCAGCGGACCCTGTTCCTGCTCGACCGCGGCGCGGCGAGCAGGCTGCCGCCACAGCTCGGCCGGATCGCCTCGCCCTGATCGGTGTCCGTTCGCCCTGATCCGGCCGGACACGACCGGCCCGGCTAGGATCACGCCGTGCCTCCCCTCTCCAGGCTCGCGGCGCGCCGCGACCATCTTGTCGTGTGCGGCGACGACACCCTCGCCGCCCGGGTCATCGAGGAACTGACCACCACCTACGGCGAAGAGGTGACGGTCCTGCTGCGGTCCCGGGAGCTGAACCAGGGGCCGCGCATCGCCCGGCTGCCCAAGGTGCGGATCATCGAGCGGGCGGACCTGGACGCTGACGCCTTCACCGCCGCCGGAGTCCAGTCAGCCAGGGCGCTGGCCCTGCTGCGCCAGGACGACCTGGGCAACTTCCACGCGGCACTGCGTGCCCAGGAGCTCAACCCGGAGCTGCGCCTGGTGGTAGCCATCTTCAACACCAGCCTGGGCGAGCGCATCAGGACGTTCTTCCGTGACTGCGCGGTCCTGTCTGGTTCGTCCATGTCGGCGCCTTCGTTCGTGGCGGCGGCCCTGGGTGAGCCGGCGCCCAGCCATATCAGGGTCGCCGGCCGCACGCTGTTCGTGGCGCGGCGCAGCGACACTCATGCCCGGCGGGTGGTCTGTGGGCTGGCGATGACACAGGATCCGCAGTCCCCCGGGCTGCTCCCGCCGGATGCGGCCCGCGCGGACCTGGTGCTCGCGGTGGCGGACGGCGCGCCCCGCAACCCGCTCGCCGGGCGGCGCCGGCACCCGCTGCGCGCTGTCGCCGACCTGTCCAGGCACCTGCTCTGGAACAGGCTGGGGCTGGCCTTCGGCGTGCTGTTCGCCGTTCTGGTCATCGGGTTCGTGCTGCTCGCCACGGCGAGCCGCTTCTCCCTGGCCAACGCCGCCTATCTGACCGGCCTGGATGCCGCTGGCGCCGCGGTCAGCGAGCCGGGCTATCCCACGTCGGAGAAGATCGCGCAGGTGCTGCTCACCTTCGATGGACTTGCGTTCCTGCCGGTGCTCACGGCCGTGGTGGTCGGCGCGCGGCTGACCGGTTCGCTGCGGCGCAAGGAGCGCCCGCTCACCGACCACGTCATCGTCGTGGGGCTGGGGAACGTCGGCACCCGGATCGTGGGCCAGCTTCACGACCTGGGCGTCAGCGTGGCCTGCGTGGACAAGAGCGAGAACGCGGCCGGGGTGGCCATGGCGCGGCGGCTGGGAATGCGGGTGGTGATCGGCGAGACGCACCGGGAGGACATACTGCGTGCGGCCGGGGTCGCCACCTGCCAGGCCCTGGTCTCGGTGACGAACAGCGACAGCGTCAACCTGGAGACCGCGCTGCACGCCCGCGCCCTGGCCAGTGACGTCCGGATCGTGCTCCGGCTCGGCGACGACGACCTGGCCGCGCGGGTCCAGCGCAGCGTCGGCCACACGATCTCCCGCAGCGTGCCCTACCTGGCCGCGCCGTCCTTTGCCGCGGCCATGCTCGAGCACCAGGTACTGCGGACCATCGCGGTCGGCCGGCACGTGCTGCTTATCGCCGATCTCGGGGTTGGCACCGGTTCCGAACTGGACGGCACGGCGGTGCAGGCGGTGCACCAGACCGGCCTGGTAAGGGTGCTGGCCGTGGAACCGGCCGGCGGCGCCCCGGTGAACTGGTCCCCCGCCGGGGACCTGCGGCTGGGCGCCCAGGACCGGCTCTACGTGATCGCCACCCGGGCCGGGCTGTCCCGGGTGCTGGCCCGCAGCACGCCGCCCGGTTGAGCACTCCGGGACCGCCCCCGGCCATGTAAAACGATTCCGATCGCGCTAAAACCTGGGTCTCCCCAACCGTGGCCCACGGCGTTACCCTCAGGGCAGGTCTTCCCCGTGGTTCTGCGGAGCCACATGTAAAGACGGAGGAAGGTCTCCTTGGCCGTTCTGATCGCTCGACTATCAAGTCGTGGCCATCGCGCGGCTTCCACTCAATTCCGGCGTCCTCTTCGCCGCCATTCAGGTCTGCCCGCGACTTGGTGGACGCACCCTCGACAGGAGGAAGCAGTTGACCGTTAACGACGACCGACCTATCGTCATGGCACCAGTGGCAGACCCAGCACC
>DASXKD010000381.1:0-8290 GCA_036497045.1 Streptosporangiaceae bacterium
CGGGCCAACGTCGAACACAACGAGATCCTCCACGAGGAGGTCCTCATCCTCTCGATCGAGACGATGCCCGCACCGCACATCACCGATGCGGAGCGGCTGCAGATCGACGACCTCGGGTACAAAGACGACCGGATCATCCACATCACTGCCCGCTTCGGCTACATGGACCAGACGAACGTCCCAGGCCTCCTACCGCTGATCCGCGACGCCGCCATCGAAAGCCCCCTCGACGAGGACAGGTTGTCGTACTTCGTGTCGCGCATCGAGCTCGTCCAAGGCCACGAACCGGGCATGAGCCGCTGGCGCAAGCGCCTGTTCATCGCGACATCACGAATCACCGCCGACGCCGCCGAATACTTCAAGCTTCCCCGCGAGCGCACCGTCATCCTGGGCTCGCGCATCGAACTCTAACTGCCTGATGGCAGCCTCGCGCCGTGCATCACCGTGTGTCGTTGCTAAGCGGAGCCCGAAACTGCGCCGACGCGCTCGTCCAAGTGCTTGCGCACATCCCCGTGCATCGAGCGCAGCTTGGCCGCCAGGTCGCCGAGCGCGCTGAGGCCCGGCTCTCGCGCGAGTGCGGTGCAGGTGTTGGTCAGGGCATCGAGGCGTTCAGTGATGATCTTCCAGGCGGGCTCGCGGTGGGGCAGCACGAAGTAGGCGGGCCGGGCGATCTCCAGGGCCGGGCCCGCGGTGCGGCCGGGGCGCGACGGGCCGATCGGCAGGGTGGTCAGCACCGAGCTGAGCGGTAACTTGCGCGGCTCCAAATCATCCTGCGCCCTGCCCGAACGATGGCACATGCCGGCCATCGAAACCATCCCTGCCGTTTCCGCGCACAGAGTGTCCGAATCGGAGCGGCAGCCACCGGCGAGCAGCCTGAGGCCGAGCCCGGGACAGATCGGCGGCGATGCGCGCCTCATTTGAGCCGAGGGCTGATTACTTCGCGTGAGGGAGATGTTTCCGCTTGGTCGTCTGGGGCAAGGACGCCTGCCGGTATGCCCGGCCGCTGATCCAGGCCTTGCGCGACGACTCGGTGAATCGCGGCAGGCACGTCGTGCACGGCGGCAGCGGTGACAGCTCGCACCTGCTGGGGGCCGGTGGTCCGGGTCGGCGGACGTTAGGGTGGCCGCGTGAGCGGCATCTTGTTCGACCGCGCTGGGTCGAGCCCGGATCCGCGCTGGCGCACAATCGGCGGACTGGTCGCTGAGGCGGCCGAGCGGTTCGCCGACCGGGAGTTCCTTCGCTTCCCCGGGGCGTCGCTCACCTTCGCCGGCGCGGATGCGGCCAGCAACCGGCTCGCGCACGTCCTGGTCGCGCACGGGGTCCGGCCGGGCGACCGGGTGGCGATCATGATGGGCAACGTGCCGGACTGGCCGCTGAGCTGGTTCGCGATCGGCAAGGCTGGCGCGATCACGGTCCCGGTCAATGCCCGCTACCGGGAGGCCGATCTGAGCTTCGTGCTGGCCGACTCTGGCGCTGTGATGGTGCTGGCCGCGGACGAGCAGGCGGGTCTGGTGCGAGCGGTGGCCGCGGCGACCGGGACGGTCCGGGAGGTGCTGACGCCGACGGAGCTGGCACCCGAACGGGCGAAGGCGCGTGCTACTTATCCGGCGGTACCGCTGGAGCCGGCTGGCATCGCCAACTTCCAGTACACCTCGGGCACCACCGGCTTCCCCAAGGCGTGCGTGCTCTCGCATGACTACTGGTTGCGAACCGGGTGGCTGACCGCGATCGAGGCCGAACTGCGAGCCGGGGACGTCATGCTGATGGCCCAGGCGTTCTCCTACATGGACCCGCAGTGGGCCGCGCTGATGTGCCTGATGGGCGGGCGCCCGATGGTGGTGCTGCCCCGGTTCTCCGCGTCCGGCTTCTGGAACTCGGCCCGCGAGCATGGCGCGACCCTGACCTACGTGCTCGGGGCCATGCCGATGCTGATGTTCGCGCAGCCGGTCAGCCCGCTGGACCGGGATCACCGGATGCGCCTGGTGCTGTGCTCGGGCATCGTCCCGGACCTGCACCAGCGGTTCGAGGAACGCTGGGGGGTGCCCTGGCGGGAGCTGTACGGCACCACCGAGAGCGGCCTGGACCTGGCCGTTCCGCCCAGTGCCGGGCAGACGGTCGGGACCGGCGCGATGGGGAAGCCGCCGCCCGGCAAGCAGGCCAGGATCGCCGATGAGGCCGACGGCACGCTGCCCGATGGCGAAGTCGGCCAGATCCTCATCCGCGGCGTGCCGATGATGACGGGGTACTGGAACCACCCGGACAGCACCGCGCAGGCCTTCCGCGGCGGCTGGTACCACACCGGCGATCTCGGCTTCCGCGACGCCGACGGCTGGATTCACCACGCAGGACGGCTGAAGGACATGATCCGCCGCGGCGGGGAGAACATCTCCGCGGTCGAGGTGGAGCACGTCCTGGCGCTGCACCCGGCGGTCGCCGCGGTGGCGCTGGTGCCCATCCCTGACCAGATGTTCGGCGAGCTGCCCAAGGCGTTCATCCAGCTCGCGCCCGGCCATCGGCCGAGCACGCAGACCGCCGTGAGCGTGCTGGATCACGCGCGCGGGAAGCTGGCGCGGTTCAAGGTGCCCGCCTACCTGGAGTTCGTGGAGGCGTTTCCCATGACGCCGTCGGCGCGTATCCAGAAAGCCAAGCTCCTCGAGCGGGACAGTGATCAGCGGACCGGCGTGTTCGACGTGGCAGCGAACATGTGGGCATGACAGGACGGAGGAATGCTATGAAGGCCTGGGGCACCGAATCCGGCCACATCGAGGTGACCGTGCGGGACGCCGTCGCCGTGGTCACGCTGGGGCGCCCGGACCGGCTCAACGCGCTCACCGCCGACATGCGCCGGGAACTTGCCGCGATTCTGCGGCACTTCGGCGACGGTGAGCGGTCCCGGGGGATCGTGGTCACCGGCGCCGGGCGGGCGTTTTCGGCGGGCCTGGATCTGCGGGAAGCGGCAAAACTTCCGCCGGGCGGCCTGATTGCCGACGTCGAACTGTTCCACGACATCACCCGGGCCGCGCTGCAGACGCGCGCTCCGGTCGTCGGGGCGCTCAACGGGATCGCGGTGGGCGGCGCGTGCGAAATGACGCTGTGCTTCGACGCGCGCATCGGAACCCCGGCGGCTGAGTTCTTCCTGCCGGAAAACTCCATCGGGCTGACTATCTCCAACGGCTCCAGCATGCTGCTACCGCGGCTGATCGGCCCCAAGGCGATGCGCATCGTCATGGAGTCGGCCCGGATCGGGGCCGAAGACGGCTTGGCCCTCGGTCTGCTGGACGAGATCGTCGAGCAGGCCGACCTCATCGAGACCGCGATCGGACTCGTGCACCGGTGGACCCAGCCCGGCGCGGCCACGGCCGCGCACCTGCGGCTGCTGCGGCCGCCGCTGGCCGCGATCGAGCAGGCCATGGCGGCCGAGACCGAAGCGGTCAGCGGCCCGGCGGCCGCCGCCCTGGCGGCCGCGGGAATCAGCCGGTTCCTCCACCGCCGCGAGGCCAGGCCCTAACGGTCCTGCCATGAAGCGCCCGGCCGCCCTCAGGCCCCTCGCCGGCCTGCACGCGGCTCAGAATGCTTCTTCGGGCGCGACTATGGCACCCTTGCCAAGCAGCGACTGCCAACCATAGGCGGCTCGGCCACCACCAGAGGCAGACTGGTCTTCGGGTTACCGAGTATGAAGCTGCTGCGGTAATAGACCCGTTTCTCGGTGCCCCGGGGCGAGGCGGGGATGGGGCGGTATTCGGCTCCGGGCGCGGCAGCGTTGCCGGCGATAGGTGGTTATCCTCGCTAGGTGCCACTGCTTGCTGTCGTCGGCGCCGGCCCGAAGGGCATTGCGATCGCCGCGAAGGCCCGTGCGCTCGCCGCTGCCGGTTTGCCGGTGCCGCGTGTTGTGTTGGTCGACCGTGGCCAGGCCGCTGGGAATTGGAGCGGGCGCCAGGGATACACCAACGGCATGCTGCCGTTGGGGACGCCGCCGGAGAAGGACGTCGGCTACCCGTATGCAGCGAGCTGGGGCGATGCATCGGCTGATGTGGTCGCGGCGATGGCGGAGTACAGCTGGCAGCGCCACCTGATTAGGCACGGCGCCTACAGCGACTGGGTCGACCGTGGCAGAATGCGTCCGGCGCATCGCGCGTGGAGCGCATACCTGCGCGAAGTCGCCGACGCGGCGGAGGCGGAGATTGTCTCCGGAGTCGTGACCGGCCTGGAGGTCACCGGCGGTGATCGCTGGGAGGTCAGGCTCGCGGCGGGTGATGAGATTGCTGCCGATGGCCTGGTCATCACCGGTGCCGGGCCGGCCATCACGGTGCCCGGTCAGCCGCATGATCACCCCCGGGTTCTGGACGGGCGGACCTACTGGCTCGCGGCGCATGAGCTCAATCACCAGCGCGCGCAGAATGTCTGCGTTATCGGCAGCGGCGAGACTGCTGCGTCGGTGGTCATCGATCTGGTGAAACGTTTCCACAAGCGCTCCACGATTGACGTGCTGACCGCTCGCGGCGTCCTGTACTCGCGCGGCGAGAGTTACGACGAGAACCGGTTCTACTCCGATCCCGCGGACTGGCCCCGGCTGGCCGAGACGCACCGGCGTGAGTTTCTTGAGCGCACCGATCGTGGTGTCTTCTCGTTGCAAGCCGAAGCGACGCTCAACCAGGCGCGTGGTTTCCGCGCGCTCGCGGGGCGGGCAGCTGCGATCGAGGCGCGCGAGCAAGACGTGATTGTGACCATCGCATACGGCGATGAGCGCGAGCGTGTTGCCTATGACGCCGTTGTTGTTGCCATCGGCTTTGATGGGCGCTGGTTCGAGGCCCTCCTGGGTGAGGACGCCGGCGGCCGCTACCGGGATGCGCTTGGCGGCGGCGACCTTAACCATAGGATCGACGTCGATCTGTCCGTATCCGGCCTGGCGCCGCCGCTACACCTGCCGGTCATGGCAGGGCTCGCGCAAGGGCCGGGGTTTCCGAACCTCAGCTGCCTTGGCCTGTTGAGTGACCGCATCCTTCGCCGCTACGTCGCGCTCAACGACGCCGGAGCGCTGGCACAGGAGAGGAGCGAGCATGCCTGACTTGAACGACGAGGGCTGGGAGCGCGACGATAGCGTCCACCGCAGCATCGTTCTTCCTGCCGAGCTTGCCGAGCGGCTCGCGGCCGAGGCCACACGCCGGGGCATCTCGCTGAGCGATCTTTTGGCCGAATACGCCGAACAAGGACTGAGCCAAGCCTCATAGTGCCGAGCGCATTCACCGAGGTCCACCCCCAGTGCCGCCAGCTCACCAGCACGCCGGACGGCGTACTTGCGCACTCAGCGCTAGCCAGACCCGTCACCGAGCGTGTCTGATCTCCGGCACGGCACGCCGCCGGATCGCCGATTCCGGGCGGTTCACAGCCCAGAACGGCCGGTCTGCTATTTCAGGGTGTCCAGGAGCTCGCGGCACGCCTGCTCGCAGCGTCGGCAGGCCTGCTCGCAAACCCGGCAGTGCTCGTGGTGCTGGGCATGCCGCTCGCACTCGTCGCCGCAGTTGTGGCAGATGGCCACGCAGGCCTGCAGCAGCGGCTTGGTGACGTTGGCGTCGTAGTCCGCCTGGCGGCTTGTCACCCCGAGAGTGGCGGTGCAGATATTGGCGCAGTCCAGGCACAGCCGGATGCACGTGACCATCTCGGCCAGGTTCTGCTCGCTCAAGTCGGCGTCGACGTCGGCGGTGCAGGCCTGGGCGCAGTCGCTGAGCGCGTCGATAGCGGCCGCCAGCACAGCGGCGTCGACGCCGAAGGTGCCTGGATAGGTGTCCAGCATCTGCCTGGCGTAGCTCATGGGCCCTCCTTTAAAAGGGCGATTGAAGGCGATGCAGCAACAGCACCTTGGTACCCGGAGTCCGTGCGGATAACCAGCGGGGTGGACAGACGACACCAGCGGCCACCAGCACCCGGTCGACCCTGCGCGTCTACCCCGTGTCTGTGCCCGCTGCCCGGCGGGCCCGGCCCGGCCCGGCCCGGTCAAGTCCTGCGCCAACGGCGGCCTCAAGTCCAGGGTTCGCGTCGGCGCGGTCGCGGACGCGGTCATGCTCGCCCGGGCCAGCTGCCTAAATGGCGTAAGAGCCGCTGCCGGGTGCACCCTCGGATGGATCTTGTGTCTTGACGATCAAGGCCGCGCGCGCCAGCCTTGTTGAGGGACTAGTTGCGCGAAGGGGGAAGGGACTATGGGTTGGCGGCTTGATGGGACGTATTTCGAATCGTGTTCGTGCGATACGGTCTGCCCGTGCACCTGGTCGGCGCTGACGGCGAAGGCGACGCTTGACCGGTGCCGGGCGCTTCTCGCCTATCACGTGGAGTCCGGCGAGATCGACGGTGTGGACGTCAGCGGCCTGAGTTTCGCCCTGTTCCTGGACACGCCGCCGGTCATGGCCGAGGGTAACTGGCGGGTGGGGGTCTACCTGGATGACGCCGCGTCTGACCGCCAGGCGGAGCAGCTCGGGGCGGTCTTGTCCGGGCAGCTCGGCGGGCCGCCCGCGATGCTCGGCCCGCTGATCAGCGAAATGCTCGGCGTGGAAAAGGCGCCCATCATCTACAGCGAGGACGGCCGCGGCCACCATGTCCGGATCGGCGATGCGGCGGACGTCGGCGTCGAGGACTTCGTCGCCATCGAAGGCCACGATCCGGTCCAGCTGACGAACGTGTTCCACCCGTCGAACACGACGCTGACGGTCGCCCCGGCTAATGCCGCGCACCTGTCGACGTTCGGGATCGACTGGGGGCGCGAGGGGCAGAGCGGCTTTTCCGCACCGTTCTCCTGGGCCGGGTGAGCAGTCCCCCCGGGCTCGCCCGGCTACGGCCTGGCCTGGCGGCTCGTGAGGTTGCGTTCCTGCTGATCCTGGCAGCTGGCGCCTGGGCTGCGACCGTTGCGCTGGCCCGCGGGATGGCTGGGATGGCGGGCACGATGGGGCTGGGCCTGGCCGCGTTCGTGCCGATTTGGACGCTGATGATGGCCGCCATGATGCTCCCGTCGGTGTCGCCCGTGGCGTCGCTGTACGCCAGGACCATCCAAGGCAGGCGGGCGATAAGGATCGCCGGGCTCGTCGTGGGCTATCTCGCGGTCTGGGCGGCGGCGGGCGTGCCCGCCTACGGGCTGGCCTGGCTCACCGGCTGGCTCACTGGGAAGCATCCCGGCGCCGCACACGTCATGGCCGTGGCGGTCTTCGCCGTGTGCGGGATCTACCAGCTGAGCCCTCTGAAGGACCGCTGTCTCGCGCATTGCCGCTCTCCGCTCGGGCTGCTCATGCACTACGGCTCATACCGGGGCAGGTCCCGCGACCTGCGCGTCGGCGCCCATCACGGCGGATACTGCCTGGGCTGCTGCTGGGGCCTGATGGTGATCCTGATCGCGGTGGGCGTGATGAACGTGGCTGCCATGGTCGGCCTGGCCGCGCTGGTGCTGATCGAGAAACTCTGGCGATGGGGCCCCGCCGCCGGCCGGCTCGCGGGTGCCGCCGCGCTGGCCCTTGCCGTGGCCACGATCTGGCTCCCCTGGCTCGCCCCGGGCCTGCATGCCGCGCCGCAAATGACGATGAACTGACCCCCCAAGCCCCGGTCCTCCCCGCAGCCAGTCGCAGCCGCAGGCCAAAGCAAGCCGATAGGCCATAACGCCCTGCTATGCCCGGCTCGGCTCGACCGCCACCCCGACCCTGCTCCTGTGGGGCAGGTAAGACCGGGTCCTGGCCTCCTGGCAGGCCAGCCGTCTCGCCCGGGCGCTTCCCCACGCGTCGGCGCACGTCTTGCCCGGCTGCGGCCACCTCCTCGAGCTTGACTGCCCCGGCCAGGCCAACCGCTACCTGGCCAGCTTCCTAGCGCAGGGCTAACCCCGGCGGGCTTATATTCGCCAGGAACCTTTCGGCGCGCCGCCGCCCCTATCTGATGACGACTAGCACGGGGAAAGGCGGGCCGATGACCATCCAACAACGCACCAGCCAGGTCCTGGCACGGCCGCAACCCGTGGGCAGCAGCCGACCGATGCCGGAGGTAGCGGGTGTGGCGCACCGGTACATCAACACCGGGCGCCTGGACGTTCATGTCGCCGAGGCGGGGGAGCGGGCCGCCTGTGCTGTTGCTGCACGGGTGGCCGCAGCACTGGTATGCCTGGCGGGAGCTGATCCCGCTGCTTGCGGACTCCTGGCGGCTGATCTGCCCGGATCTTCGCGGCTTCGGCTGGACCAGCGCGCCGGCCAGCGGCTACCGGACGGCGGATCTCGCGGCGGACCTGGTGGCGCTCCTTGACGCGCTCGAGCTGGACCTGGTCGAT
>DASXKD010000382.1:0-8694 GCA_036497045.1 Streptosporangiaceae bacterium
GAGCCCCTTTCGCTCACCCAGCCACGACGGCACGGCTTGCCGGGCTGGGGCGAAGCCCCGTTAGTTCTCGCGGTCCGCCTTGGCCCGGCGCAGTTCGTGCGGCAGGGCGAACTGCATCCGCTCCGGCACCGCCTCGACCTCCTCGACCTGGTCGAAGCCGCTCTCGGCGAGCCGGGCGAGCATGCCCTCCACCAGGTCCTCAGGAACCGATGCCCCACTGGTCAGCCCGACCGTGCTGACGCCCTCCAGCCATTCGGGCCGCAGCGCCGAGGCGTCGTCCACCAGGTACGCGGCACCGGCGCCACCGTCGCGGGCCACCTCGACCAGGCGCACCGAGTTGGACGAGTTCGTGGAGCCGACCACCAGGACCAGGTCCGACTGACTGGCGATGGCCTTGACCGCGACCTGCCGGTTCTGCGTGGCGTAACAGATGTCGTCGCTTGGCGGGTCGACCAGCAGCGGGAACTGCTGCCGTAGCGCGGTGACGGTCTGCTGTGTCTCGTCCACCGAAAGCGTGGTCTGGGACAGCCAGGCGACCTTGGCCGGGTCGCGCACCTGCGTACTCGTGCTTTCCTGCGTGCCGTCCACTAGGTGAATGCTCGCGGGCGCCTCGCCCGTGGTGCCGACGACCTCCTCGTGCCCCTCGTGCCCGATGAGCAGGATGTCGTAGCCCTGGGCGGCGAACCGCCGGGCCTCGTTGTGCACCTTGGTGACCAGCGGGCAGGTCGCGTCGATCGTGTGCAGGCCGCGCTTGCGGGCGTCCTCGCGGACCTGG
Source organism: Streptosporangiaceae bacterium (assembly GCA_036497045.1). Classification (GTDB taxonomy): domain Bacteria; phylum Actinomycetota; class Actinomycetes; order Streptosporangiales; family Streptosporangiaceae; genus DASXKD01. The sequence goes on from DASXKD010000382.1 coordinate 776, forward strand.
GGCGCCACGCCGTGCGCGGAGAACACCACCACCGCGCCCTCCGGCACCTCCTCGGCCTCTTCCACGAAGATCGCCCCACGGGCTTCCAGGGAGGCGACCACATGGGAGTTGTGCACGATCTGCTTGCGCACGTAGACGGGGGCCCCGTACAACTCGAGTGCCACCTCGACCGTCTGCACTGCCCGGTCAACCCCCGCGCAGTAACCACGGGGCTTGGCAAGCAGGACACGCCGGGTCTTGATAGGCATGCCTCTCATGGTAAGCGAGCCCTGCCGGGGCACGTCCCCCGCCGCGGGGGATGTAGCCGGCCGGACTTTTATCCGGACAAACTCCCGGGCAGCTGCTGCGGTAAACGGGACGGGAAGAGACAATGAACTCACGCAACGCAGGCGGCGCACACCCGCCAGCGGAGACTTAGGCCCGCACGCCCAGGAGAACCGCTATGCCAATCCCGCAGGTCAATGACCGCATCAAAGAGGCTCCCGTGGTCGTGCTCCGTGCAGTCTTCGCGGGGATCGGTCAGATCCTGCTGACCGCCGACAAGGTCCGCGCCCGGGCGGCCGAGCAGGTCTGGACGCCGGATCGAGCCCCGGCCGGCCTGCCTGCGGGCCGGCTGGCCCCGGAGCCGCCACGGAACGGAACCATGCGGACCGAGCCCGCCGTAGCGGATCACTCGGCCGTGCGCGCGGCACCGGCGAGCCAGGGCCCGGCGCCCGCGGCCGCCACAAAGACCACGCCCGCCACAAGGGCCGCATCCGCTGCGAAGACCGGGCCCGCTATGAAGGCTTCGGCCCCTGCGAAGACCGGGCCAGCCACGAAGGCCACGCCCGCCACCGAGACTGCTCCCGCCACCGAGACTGCTCCCGTCGCCAAGGCTACGGCCGCCGCCAAGACTGCGCCCGAGACGAAGGCCCCGCGGGCCCCGAAGACCATGCCAGCGCCGCCGGCAGCAAAGGCGGAGCCGGCCACCGAGGCGCCACCGCTGCCCGGCTACGACGACCTCTCACTTGCCTCCCTGCGTGCCCGGCTGCGGGTGCTCGACGCGGCGACGATCCAGGAGATGCTCGCCTATGAGAAGGCTCACGCGCGCCGGGAGCCGGTGATCACCATGCTCGAACGGCGCCTGGCAAAGATCAGCGCCGGATAACGCGGCTTCGGGCCGGTCGCAGTGCCATTGTGGTGTTGCCATGCCGCTGCAGACCTCCGCTGACTCACCCGTTCCCGTTCGCACCGCGCTCCGCCTGGTCGGCGAGTGGGTGGGCAGGCTGGGCCGGATCTGGGTCGAAGGCCAGATCGCCGAGCTGACCAAGCGCGGCAACACCGCGTTCGTGACCTTGCGGGATCCGGTGGCTGCGGTGTCGGTGCGGGTAATCTGCGCCCGCACAGTGCTGGAGGCGGCAGACCCGGCACCCGGTGAGGGCGCCCGCGTGGTGATCTGGGCCAAGCCCGAGTTCAACGTGGCCCGCGGGTCGTTCGCGCTGGCCGCGCTGGAGATCCGGGCGGTGGGCATCGGTGAGCTGCTGGCGCGGCTGGAGCGGCTGCGCCGCGCGCTGGCCGCCGAAGGTCTGTTCGCGGCCGAACGCAAGCGGCGGCTGCCGTTCCTGCCCGGATGCATCGGCCTGATCTGCGGGCGCGACTCGGCGGCGCAGCGGGATGTGCAGCAAAACGCGGCCAGGCGCTGGCCCGCGGTGCGGTTCCGGGTCGAGCAGGTGGCCGTGCAGGGCGCCTTCGCGGTCTCCGAGGTCACCGATGCACTGTCGCGCCTGGACGCCGACCGCGCCGTGGATGTGATCATCATCACCAGGGGCGGCGGGTCGATCGAGGACCTGCTGCCGTTCTCCGACGAGACGCTGCTCCGCGCGGTGGCCGCCTGCCGGACCCCGGTGGTCAGCGCGATCGGCCATGAGCAGGACACCCCGCTGCTCGACCTGGTCGCCGACGTCCGGGCCTCCACGCCGACCGACGCGGCCCGCCGGGTGGTGCCGGACGTGACCGAACAGCTTGCCCTCATCGCCCAGTTGCGTGCCCGTGCCTACCGGATCGTCTCGGGCAGGCTGGACCGGGAACGAGCCTGGCTGGATGGCATGCGGTCCCGCCCGGTGCTGGCCGATCCGATACGCGACATCGACCGGCGGCAGGAGCAGGTGACCGCGCTGACCGAGCGCGGCCGCCGCGCCCTGGCCGCCGACCTTGACCGCGCCGCCGATGACATGGGCCATCTGCGGGCCCGGCTGCTCGCGCTGGCGCCGTCGGCGACCTTGAAGCGCGGTTATGCCATCGTCCAGCGGCCGGGCGGCGGCGTGGTCCGCAGCGCCACCGGAGTCAGCCCCGGCGAGCGGCTGACCGTGCGGTTCGCCGAGGACCAGCTCTCGGTCACCGCCGACGAGGGCACCAAGGCCTGACCTCCAGCTTCAGGCCCGGCCAGGGCACCGCCGGCTAGGTTGGCACGGTGACGGAGGCTGCTTCCCCGGTCCCTTATGAGACGGCGCGCGATCAGCTCGCCGACGTGGTCCGTCGGCTTGAAAGCGGAGGGCTCACCCTGGAGGAGTCGCTCGAACTCTGGGAACAGGGTGAGCGGCTCGCCACCATCTGCTCAGAGTGGCTCGAAGGCGCCAGGGCCCGGCTGACGGCGGCGTCGGCCGACGAGGCGGGGCCGAGCGAGCCCGCCGCACCGTTCTGAAGTGTTCGTTTCTGACGGAAGGCGCCGGCCATGACAGATCACGAGACCGACGGCATCCCAGGCGAGCCGGGAGTCATCGTCACGGAGCCCCCGAAGCCGCCCCGGCAGGCGCCGGACCGCAACCTGGCCATGGAACTCGTCAGGGTCACCGAGGCCGGCGCGATGGCCGCCGCCCGGTGGGTAGGCCGGGGTGACAAGAACGGCGCCGATGGCGCCGCGGTGCACGCGATGCGCACGCTCATCAACACGGTCTCGATGAACGGTGTGGTGGTGATCGGCGAGGGTGAGAAGGACCGTGCCCCGATGCTCTACAACGGCGAGGAGGTGGGGGACGGCAGCGGCCCCGCCTGCGACGTCGCGGTGGACCCGATCGACGGCACCCGGCTGACCGCCAACGGGATGCCGAACGCGATCTCCGTGCTCGCCGTCAGCGCGCGCGGCTCGATGTATGACCCGTCCGCGGTCTTCTACATGTCCAAGCTGGTCACCGGGCCGGCCGCGGCGGACGTGGTGGACATCGAGGCGCCGGTCGCGCACAACATCGGCAAGGTCGCCAAGGCCAAGGCCTGCTCGCCGCAGGACGTGACCGTGGTCATCCTGGACCGGCCGCGGCACGCGGGCCTGGTTTCCGAGGTCCGCGCGGCGGGAGCACGGATCCAGCTCATCACCGACGGCGACGTGGCCGGCGCGATCATGGCAGCACGCGACGGTACCGGGGTTGATCTGCTGCTCGGCATCGGCGGCACGCCCGAGGGCATCATCGCCGCCTGCGCCATCAAGTGCCTGGGCGGGACCATCCAGGGCCGCCTCGCCCCGCGGGACGACGCCGAGCGGCAGCGGGCTCTGGACGCCGGGCACGACCTGTCCCGGGTGCTCACCACCGACGACCTGGTCGCCTCCGAGGACGCGTTCTTCGCCGCCACCGGGATCACCGACGGGGAGCTGCTGGCCGGGGTCAGGTACCGGGCGGGCGGCGCCGTATCGCATTCCCTGGTGATGCGGGCCCGCTCGGGCACGATCCGGACCATCACCAGCGAACACCAGCTCTGGAAGCTGCGCGCCTATAGCTCAGTCAACTTCGACACCGCCGACTGAGCCCTCGCCCGGCACAGTGCCCCGGCCCGGGGTTCCCACGTTTGTCATGAACGTGACAGCGATGCCCCGCTATGGGCACATAAGTTACATTCAAGCCCGCCGAGCGGCACGAGCGGCGAGGCTGGGGACACGTGCGCGGCGGGAGTACGCGGCGCGGCCTGCGCAAAGGGCGCGGTAAAAGCGCACCCGCCGCGAGGTTGACCGCATAAGGTACGGTGCGTCGTCTTCGGTGCTCATCGGTTGCCGGGCCGGGCACGTGCCCGGCGCCCGACTCAATGTTCGGCGGTGTCTCGTGGTAGCGGACCTGATCCGCGCGCTGCTGGCCGGGGCGGCCGGGGCCGTGCTGCCCGGGTACTTCTGGGCCGCGGTGCTGCGGCCGACCAGCGGGCTGGGTGAGCGGCTGGCCTGGTCCACCGGTCTCTCCATGGCGTCGGTGCCGACCGTCGCGGTCATCCTCGCGAGGGTCGCGCGCAGCGGCGTCGCGCTCTGGGTGGCGCTGGCGTCGGTGCTCATCGTGTTCGGCTCGGGCCTGCTCGTCTACCGGCTCAGGGGCCCCGCCCCCGGGACGGCGGCCCCGGTGCTGCGGATGCCGGAGCCGACCCGGGATCCCTGGGTTCTCGGCCTGGTCGCCGTCGCGATCGCCCTCGGCCTGCTGATGATGCCGGTCCGCCGCCCGCCGGTGCTGGTGCTCGCGGTCGTCGCGGTCGCACTGATCGTCGCCGGTGTCCTGATGGCGTGGCCGCGCCCCGCCGGGCCCGCGGACTCCCCACCGGCGCCGTCCTCGGGGGCAACGGGATTCCTGTCGGCACCGCCGCCCGCGCCGGAGCCCGCATCCCCGGCGTCGGCCGCTTCGGCGGGGCCACCGGCAGCTGAACCCGGCGCGGCCGGGCACCGCGAAGCTGCCCCGGCAGCCCCGTCGCAGGCCCAGTCGGCACCCGCAAAGGCGCAGGCCGCGGGCGCCACCGCAGGGCCCGCGCCGGATCCGCGGCCGTTCGGCCTGCCGCTGCCGGTGGTGCGGGACGGCGGCCTGGCCGTGATCCTGGTGCTGACCGCGTGCCGCGTCTACTCCGGCGTGGTCCGTTTCGAGTGGCCCTATGTCAGCGGCGGCGATCAGTTCTCGCACGCGGTCATGGCCGAGCAGATGCTCGCGCACGGCCAGTACCCCGGCTACCTCATCTACCCGCCCGGATTCTCCGCGCTCACCGCGGTCGTCTGCAGGTTCGCGGGCCTCACCCCGCTGGCGCTGTTCCCGGTGCTGGCACCGATGCTGCTCGTGGTCACCGCGCTCGGCGCCTACGCGCTGGCCACCCGGCTGTGGGGCTGGGAGTACGGGCTCGGCGCGGCGGCGCTGTCCGGCCTGGTGCTGACCGGCGCGTTCAACGGCTTCGCCGAGGGCCGCTACCCCGACCTCATCTCCGCCTTCTTCCTGCTGGTGATGACCGTCGCGGCGCTGATCACGGTCTACGAGGCACCGACGGTGCGCTCCGCCGTGCTGGTGACCGTGGTGGGCGCCTCCGCGGTGTTCTACCACTCGGTCGCCACCCTGTACGCGGCGGTGCTGTTCGTCCTGGTGGCGCTGATCTGCCTGCCGTACCTGCTGCGCGGGCGGCACCGCCGCGAGACCAGGGCACTGCTGCTGTCGCTGGCCGGGGTGGCGGTGCTGGCGGCCTGCTATGCCATCTACGTCTACAACCCCGGCGGAATACTCGGCGGCAAGTCCTCCACGGGCAGCGCGGTGTCGATCGCGCTGGGCAGCCAGGGCCCTGCCTCCCAGGGAGCGCTGCTCAAGGAACTCGGGCCGCCGATCGTGTGGTTCGGGATACTCGGGGTCGCCGCGCTCGCGGCGAGCCTGCGCTGGCTGCGCCGCCCGGCACAGGTGCTCACCGCGGTAACGGTCGTCGCCTGGTGCGTCGTGATGTACCTGGGCAGCCGGACGTCGCTGGACGGGTTCCCGCAGCGGTTCGAGCGCGACCTCGGCGCGCCCCTCGCAGTCACGGCGGCCTTCGGCGTCGGGCTGATCGTCCGTTCGCTGCCGATCCGCGGTGCCGCCTCCCGGACGGCGCCGGCGCTGGCCGCCGCGGTAGCCGGCATCCTGGCCGCGGTGATGCTCCTCGCCCAGACCGGTCACGCGGTGAACGCCAGCGACCGCTCCGCAGGCGAGTTGCTCACCCACCGGGTCGCCGCGGCAGGCCAGTGGCTGGCACGGCACAACACGGGGGGCACGATCATCTCGACGCCGTACCTGAATCCGGGGGTCGCCAACCGGGCCGTACTGGCCATGGGCGGCTACACGGGCCTGCAGTCCTACAGCCCGTTCCGGATCGCCCACCCGCGTTCCCTGCCGACGGCGGGCAAGACCCCGCTCCTCGACTCGCAAGAGGTGCTGCTGCATCCGCAAAGCTGCCAGTCCGCGAACATCCTGGTTCACCAGGACGTGCGCTATGTCGTGCTGTACCGGGTCGGGAACGGCGCCGACCTGCCGGCGTTCGCCGCCGACCCGGCGCACTACCGGCAGGTGTTCGAGAATCCATCGGTGATCATCTACGCGACGCACCGGACCGGCTGCGGCTGACTGGCCCGCCGGGGCTATCCGGTGTCCATGCTGGCGATCAGCACCGTGACGGCTAGCTCGGCAGACCGCGCCACCCGTGGGACCAGGCCGCCACGCCGGGCCGTATCGCAGGCTTGAGGTTCCTGTCGTTCGCTGATCTCAACCAGCAGGCTGCCGCCGGGGGCCAGCCACAGCGAAGCCTGAGCGGCCACCCGGCGCAGGACGTCCAGGCCGTCGCCGCCACCGTCCAGCGCCACCCGCGGCTCGTGCAACCGGGCCTCGGCCGGCAGCAGCCCGACCTCCCCGGTGGGCACGTACGGCACATTGGCGGCCAGGATGTCGACGCGGCCGCGCAGCGCGGCGGGCAGTGGCTCGAAGAGGTCGCCGGAGTAGACGTGGCCGCCGGCCGCGGCAAGGTTGCGGCGGGCGCAGCGCACCGCGGCGGGGTCGATGTCCGCGGCGTGCAACTCCGCGGGGTCCAGCGCGGCAGCGAGCGCGGCGCCCACCGCGCCGCAGCCGCAGCACAAGTCGACGATCACAGGGCGCGGCGGGGCGAGCCCAATGGCTTGGCGGACCAGGAACTCGGTGCGGCGGCGGGGCACGAAGACACCGGGATCCACGGCGATCCGCAGGCCGCAGAAGTCCGCCCAGCCGACGACCTGTTCCAGGGGCAGGCCGGATGCCCGACGGTCCACCATGGCGGTGAGCTCCGCTGGCGTGGCGGCCGCGGAGATGAGCACCTCCGCCTCGTCCTCGGCGAACACGCAACCGGCGGACCGCAGCCTGGCGACGATGGCGGACCGGGAAGCCCCGGAGGGTGTGACCGGCATGAGGGCGCCTGGCTGCCCGGTCAGCGCGCGCCCGGGCCCCGCCGGGCGAACCTGTCGCGCCAGCGCGTGCCCCGCCGCGGGGCGTGCACGTGCACCCGGCCTGCGACGGTGTAGGCACGGACCTCAATCAGCGGCGATCCGCCCGGCGCCGGCATCTGGCGGGCGGCCAGATCGGGCTGGATCCGGCCTGGCTGCCGGGACCTGGTGAGCATGACCTGGACCCGCTCCGGCACGATGAGATGCAACTGGCCACCTACCAGGGTCGCGTTCAGGACGGTGTGCATGCCCTGGAGCAACGCCTCGCGCATGTCCAGGATCACCTGACCGCCCACCACCGTCACGGCAAGCCGGTCCGGCACCACCCAGCGCCCGTCCCGCTGCACGGTGGCGAAGAACGCGGTCACCGTCCGGGAGTCGTTCAACTGGAGCGGCTGCCCAGCGGCCGACGCCAGGTCGGTGGTCAGCGTGGCCAGCTCGCCGAGGGTCCGCGCCTGGTAGGCACGCTCTACCCGATGGGAATGCTCCTCAAGGGTGAGCCGCCCGTCCCCCACCGCCGCCGCGAGCACCTCCACGACGCGTTCTCTGTCGTCGTCGGAGGCGCGCAGATCGCTGGGTTTGCGTGCGGGGCTCACCTGATGAAAATATCTGCCCCTGGCCAGCGCCGTCACCTCTCCGGGCCGGCGCAGTCCTCGCCTGCACGGGTGCAGGGCTGAGCTGCGCCGCAGGCGCAGGTCCCGGGGGCGCCGCGGGCGCAGGCCTAGCG
>DASXKD010000383.1:0-2039 GCA_036497045.1 Streptosporangiaceae bacterium
CCGGCCGGTGGCCACGCTGTCGGGCGGGCAGCGGGCCCAGGTGGGCCTCAGCCTGGCCCTGGCCAAGCGGCCGCGGCTGCTGCTGCTCGACGAGCCGGTGGCCGCCCTGGACCCGCTGGCCCGCCGGGAGTTCCTGACCTCACTGACTGCGGCTGTCGCGGACGGCGATCTGTCGGTCATCTTGTCGTCGCACTTGCTGCACGACCTTGAGCGCGTCTGCGACCACCTGATCCTGCTGGCAGCGTCGCGGACGCAACTGACCGGCGACATCGGCGACGTGCTCGCCACGCACCGGATGCTGGTGGGCCCGCGCCGCCGCATCGCCGAGGCCGAACCGGGCCTCACGGTCATCAAGTCGACGCAGACCGCCCGGCAGACGCGCCTGCTGGTCCGCCTGACCGGGCCGGTCCTCGACCCGTCCTGGGAAATCACCGAGGTCGGCCTGGAGGACATCGTGGTGGCCTACATGGGACTGGAGGCCTCCCCGGCCGACGGCCAGCTCACCGAGATAGGAGCAGCTCAATGAACACCCTGGTGTGGCGGCTGCACCGCGGTCAGGCCTACATCGCCGGAACCGCTCTCATCGTGCTGGCCGCGGTGCTGCTGATCACCGGCATCGCGATGTCCGGGACCTATCACGGCTTCGTCGCCGGCTGCGCGACGGCGCGCGACTGCGGCGACCCCAGCCAGGTGCTCGGCCGCGACGGCCTCATCACCGACTGGGGGCTGGCCACCATGGCGATCCCGCTGCTGTTCGGGCTGTTCTGGGGCGCGCCGCTGCTGGCCACGGAGTTCGAGGACGGCACCCACGCCCTGGCCTGGACCCAGGGTGTCACCCGCGGCCGCTGGGTGAGCCGCACCGTCGCGTGGGCGCTGCTGGCCGCGCTCGCGTGGGGCGGGGCCCTGACAGCCCTCGTCAGCTGGTGGCGGGGGCCCGCGAACGCCCTGGCCTTCCCCGGCGTCCGGTTCGACCCCGGGATCTTCGACATCCAGGGGATCGTGCCGGTGGCCTATTCGGTTTTCGCGGTGGCCCTGGGAATCGCCGCGGGCGCGGCGTTCCGGCGAGTGCTGCCGGCCATGGCCACCACGTTCGCCGTCTTTGTCGGCCTGCGCTTCCTCATCGCCGAATACGCCCGGCCACACTACCTGACCCCGGCGTCCATGCTCATTCCGTTCGGCCCCGACAACGGGCCGTCCGGCTCCTGGGTCCTCCCGAGCGTCGTCACCGGACCCGGCGGGCAGCGCTACGGCAGCTTCACCTTCCAGGACGTTCCCGCGGCCTGCCGCAGCCTATGGCCGACGCCGTCGTACCCGTCGTGCATGACTGCTCACGGGTACCGTGACTTGATCACCTACCAGCCCGCGGGCAGGTTCTGGGCCTTCCAGGGCATCGAGGCGGGCAGCTTCCTCGTGCTGGCCGCGGCGCTGATCGCCGTGACCTTCCGGCTCGTCCTGACCCGCGACGCGTAAACAGTCGGTAAAGACGGCCACCGAACCGGCTGATCCCGGCCCGCGGCGGCCCTGCGGGGCAGGTTAAACGGCAAGCTAAGGTCCGGCCGTCCTGCTTAGCTGGCCGCTGCCGGGGCTAGCCATTGGGTCGTGGGGCGCGCCGAGTGACGGAGTTGCGCGACTCCACGACCCATCGGTGGTAGGCACGCCGAGTGACACCATGGAAATCACCGGTCGGCAGCACCGGATCGCCGACTCTGGGCGCCTGGGTGCTATGCCGACGGCGTTGGCGTGCACGCGCAGATCATCTGGTTATTTCCGCCGGGAGGCGTGATGGTGGGAGCCCTGCCGTGATCTCGCCCGGGGCCGGTGGCGAGTGCTATGGAGGTGCAGCGCGGTCAGGGTGCCGGGAAATGGCCCATGCGCGGCCGGCGCTGTGGGCCGGCCGCACCTGTACCGGCGGGCCATCGGCAACCCGCCTGGCGCGCAGGAACCCGGCAGCTTCGACCGGGCCGGCGCCGTGGAGGCCGCGCTGCGCGACTGCCTGGGCCTCCCGCCCGTCAGCTGACCCGCGCGGTGATCTGCGCCCA
>DASXKD010000384.1:0-2150 GCA_036497045.1 Streptosporangiaceae bacterium
CGAAGATCCGCGGCTTCGCCCGCTCCTCCCTGCAATCCGATAGGCGCTCACGGGGTCCGGGGGACTCACGGTCGGGTTCTGTCAAGGGTCTGCCCGAAGGGACGCGGCGAAGGAGCGCCCTTGACAGGTTCCGGCCGCCCCCGGATAATTTCGCGCCCGGTCGAGGGGTGAAGCGCGCTCGACCGCTTCCTTATCAGGTCTCCTCCACGACCTGGCCCACATGCGCCAAGCCAGGTCATGGCCCGCAGGGTGCTGCCCGAGAGTTACCGTCATGACCCTTGGTGGACTGTCTCATCGGGCACGGATCGGGCACGACCTTCTAACCCGAAAAATGGAGATTAGTTGGGCATGGCTCAGTGGACCCTGGCCATCGGGGCCGGTCAGGGCCTGCTGGGAGGCGGTATGGGTTAGCCGGCCTGGGCAGGGTCCAGTCCGTCTGGGCCAGGTTCAGGGATGCGGCAGAGGGTGACTTCGAAGCCGAGGGAGCCGAGTTTGCCGACGTGGTGGGCGATCTGGCGGCGGACGTCGCGCTGGCGCTCGTAGTAGTCCGGGCCGAGGTCGACATAGCGCATGCCGGGGTTGGAGAGCAGCTTGTGGTAGACCTTCAGCTGGGTGTTCCCGGTGGCGACGCATGCCTTGGCCGCGCCGCGTCGTCGGGCCAGCCGCCGGTGGCGGGCGCCTTCGCGGGTCTGGGTGCGGCCGGCTGCCACGGCGGTCTCGCCGGTGACGGCGCCCAGGTACCGGTTGCCTTTCTTGGCCGTGGATCGTCCCTTGCGTTTGCCGGACTGGTGGTCCAGCGGGGCCCGGCCGGCCCAGGAGGCCAGGTGCGCGCCGGTACGGAACCGGCTCATGTCGGCACCGGTTTCGGCGATGGCGTCCTGGGCGGCGCGCCGTGCCCAGCCGGGCATTGACTCGGCCTGCTGCAGCTGTTCCTCGTAGGGGGCCAGCAGCTGTTCGATCACCTGGGTCAGGTCATCGATGTCGGCGGTCAGCCGGTCGATGCGCTTGAGCATCGTGGCCAGCAAGGCGGCGTGCCGGGCGGTGAAGAACTCCGCGCCCTCCAGCGCCTCTTCCAGCTGGCTGATCTTGCGGCGGGCGCGGCGGCGGGCCAGCTGGGCCAGTGCCTTGGGGTTGCGTTCCCCGGCGATCAGGTGGTCCATGATGTCCCGGCCGGTCACCCCGTGCAGGTCAGTGACCACGCTGGAGATCTTGATCGCGGCTGATTCCAGCAGCTTCTCCGCGCGCTGCTTCTCCCGGGTGCGCTCTTCGGTCAGGTCCCGCCGGTAGCGGGTGTGCAGCCGGACGATCCGGAACTCCGGCGTGGCCACGAAGCACGCCGTGATGGCGCCGCGCTCGAAGCATGCCGCCAGCCAGCGGGAATCGGCCGGGTCCCGCTTGGGCCGCCCGGGCAGGTTCTTGACCTGCTTGGCGTCGGCCAGCACACACTCGAACCCCTCGGCCTCCAGCCGGTAAAACGGGCCTTTCCAGTAGTCGCTGGTTGCCTCCATCACCACCGCGCCCACCTGCCAGCACCGCAGCCAGTCCGCCAGCGCCAGCACCTGCTTCCTGGTAGTCCCGAAGCTGCGGGTCTCGGCCATCCGCCGCGCCGGATCACGATCGGATGGCACCCGGATCGTCGCGACCAGCCCGGCCTTGCCGATGTCGATGCCGCACACCCGGTCGCGGTACAGCGGCTCGTCGGTCACCTCTTCCATGCGTCCTCCACCTCACCTCTCCCATGGGCACTGCCCACCTGCCAGGCGGCACCGCCCGGGGAACCGGGGGCGAGCGGACGAATCTAACCCGCGTGCTCGAAGCAACAATGAACAGCCCCTCAGGAAGCCGGCTCCCGGCGTCAGGCTGATCCGCGGCCTCAACCGCACCAAGAAGGAAACGACGTCACGAGCGGTACCGACGCCATTTTTCACACCGGTACAGCGCCGCGCCAGCGGTACCAAGGGCTGATCCGTAGATACCTGTACGGGCGTCCGGACCCGTTCAGGACAATCCGTGACCTCGGCCGCGTCCATGTCTGTTGTTCATGTCAGTCCGGAGAACCGGGAAGTCGTTCATCCGCGTGGCTCCCAGCGTGGCTCCCGGCCGCTGACGCTTGGCACCTCGGCGCCCTGGTGCTCATCACCACCGCGGGC
>DASXKD010000385.1:0-23664 GCA_036497045.1 Streptosporangiaceae bacterium
GCCCTGGCCCTTCCTGGTCTGCGACCCGAGCAGCAGGATGTTCTGCGCGCCGTAGACGGACCGGTGGGTCAGCCCGGTGACGCTGACGACCTTGATGTTGCCGGTCAGGTGCCGGTAGACCAGATACGCACCGAGGCTGACCACGACCACGATCACGGACAGGAAGGCGGCGCCGCCGTAGGCGGCCTTCCGCAGGCCGCTGTGGCGCCGCCAGTAGCCGCCCTGTGGCTGGTCGTCCGGATAGCCGTGCCGATGGCGGCGGCCTCCTGCCGACTGGTGACGCATCCGCGCTCCCGGCATCTCAGGTTGCGCAGACGCTATCCGCGCCGGGCGGCGCAGCGAGCGACCGACTGGAGATAATTTGCCGGACCAATGCTGAGTCCAGACCAGCGCATCATTCCATGGTCATCGCGCGAATACCGCCGCCCCGGATCAGCAGGTCACCGCCATGGGAATGACCAGGGGCCCGGAACGGTTCCATACCCCACAACCGTATTGACACCAGGCCCGCTACCCCCGGGAGGAACCATGGCGACGGTCGAAGTGACCGCCGAGAACTTCGAGGCCGTGATCGGCGACGCCGATCTGGCCCTGGTCGACTTCTGGGCGTCATGGTGCGGTCCCTGCCGGATGTTCGGCCCGGTCTTCGAGCGCGTGTCGGAGCAGCACCAGGACGCGGTGTTCGGCAAGGTCGACACCGAGGCCCAGCAGGCGCTCGCCGCGTCGTTCGGGATCACGTCGATTCCGACCCTGATGATCATCCGCGACAAGGTGATCCTCTACGCCCAGCCCGGCGCGATCTCCGAGTCTTCGCTGGAAGACCTGATCGTCAAGGCGCGTGAGGTGGACATGGACGAGGTCCGCGCCAGCATCGCCGGGCAGCAGGCCACCACCGCCTGAGGCGGTCTGTGGCCGGCGGCAGAACTCATTCGCGCTCCAGTGGGGTCGCGGGCCAGTCGAGCATCCGGGCGCCGATCACCGCGACCTGGAACGCGAGCGCGTCCGCGGGCCGGGAGGGGTCCCGCCCGGTCAGCTCCCTGACCCGGGCCAGCCGGTAAGTGACGGTCCGCACCGACAGGTGCAGGTCTCGCGCGGCCGCGGCCGCGACACCGCCCCTGGCGTAGTAGGCGTCCAGCGTGGCCAGCAACGGCGCAGCGCCTCCCCGGGCCCGTGCCAGCGGCGTGAGCAGGGTCTGCACCAGGTCGGTGATGGCCGCACGGTCCCGCAGCAGCACCTGGTAAATGAGCAGGTCCGCGGCCCTGACGACGTCGTCGGCCAGGCCCAGGCGCTGCGCCGCGTCCAAGGCGTCCACCGCCTCGTCGTAGGAGCGCACCACGCCGCTGGGCCCCGGATAGGGCCGCCCGAGGGCGATCCGCCAGGATGGCGGCCCCGCCCGGCCGGGCCCGCGGGCATCGGCGCGGCCGGCCGCCTGGCGGGTCAGCGCACCGGCCAGGGCACGAGCCACCCCGGCCGCCTCGTCATCGCCGGCCGATCCCACGATCACCACCAGCCGGCCGCGGCGGCTCAGCACCAGCGAGGAGGACGGCGCCGCGGCCTCCGCGACCACGCTGTCGATATGAATGCCGGCCAGGTTGGGGGCGCCGTCGTCGGCGGAGCCCACCGCCATCACCTGGTGCGGGCCGGCCAGGCGCAGTCCCAGCCGCTCTCCCCTGGCCAGCAGGCCGGCCACGCCGCCGCGCCCGGACAGCAGGTCCTCGAAGAACTCCTGGCGCTCGGCCTCCTCGCGGCGGGCGACCGACAGGTAGGCCCGCTCGAACCCGCCCGCGGCGGCGGCCACCGCGTCGTCCGCGGCATGCAGCACGGCCAGCACGGCGCCCTTCAGCACCGTCGGTGAGTAGCTGTCGGCGGGCAGTTCGCGCCACAGCCGCCAGGTCGCCGACAGATAGAGGTCGACCAGGCCGCCCAGGGCGACCCCGCCCTCCGCCGCCTGCTCCCCGGACCGGCCGTACCCGGCCAGCTCCGCGGCGGACAGGCGGCGCCCGCTGCCAAACGCGTCCAGGACGGCGGGCAGGTAGTCGCCGAGGAGGCCGGGCGGCACCCCGCCAGCCTCCCGGCTCGCGGCGCGGGTGATCGCAGCCAGGTCCGGCCCGCTGCCACGCATAGTCACTCCGGGCACCGCCTTTCCAGCCAGGCACGCCTGCCCCAGGCCTGACAAGGCTCGCTCTGGCTGCGTTCTCGCCGGCTCCCATTTTGCCCGATGTCGGCAACATATAGGGGTAATTCTTGGCCGGTGAGCCACGAAGACTATCAGCGACCGGCAAGCAATAGTTAAGCATGAGCCCGGAACGGCCGGGCGCCGGAAGCCGGTGGGAGGTCACCATGACGGTCATCAGTCACCGGACCCCCGACGCCGCACCCGCGCCGCTCAGGTCGCCCGCCGGATTGGGCAGTCAACCGGGGCACTGCTCACCCCGGCCGGCCTGGCCGCGCCCGGGCCCGTTGATGGCGCCCGGGCCGGGCTGGCAGACCACGCCGCCCGCGAAGGGCGCGCCCGACCGATAAGCAACGACACAGGCAGGAGAGGGCCGGGACGATAACCCAGTGAGGGCCATCGGGTAGCCATGGCATCTCTTCAGGTCCCTGCCTGGGGCTGGGCGGCGCTTATCGCCGCCCTTGCCGTGCTGTTCGGCGCGGACCTGCTGGCGAGTTCCCGCCGGGACCGTCCGGCCAGCATGCTAGAAGCGGCCAGGTGGACGCTGGCCACCGTGGTGCTGGCGGTGTGCTTCGGCGCCATGCTGGCCATCACCTCGGGGAGCACGCCGGCCGGGCAGTTCTTCGCCGGCTGGCTGACCGAGTACAGCCTCTCCCTGGACAACCTGCTGGTCTTCGTCATCCTGATCAGCCGGTCCCAGGTGCCGAGCCGGCTCCACGGCCGCGTGGTGCTCGCCGGCATCGGTGTCGCCGTGGTGCTGCGCGGCGGCGTCATCGGGCTCGGCGCGGCCGCGCTGCACCGGTTCGGGTGGCTGGAATATCTGTTCGGCCTCTTCCTCCTCTATACGGCGACCCAGGTAGCGCGGCACCCTCGCCAGGCACCGCTGCCCACCGGAACCAGCGCCGGTCACGTCCCCGGCGCGTTCCCGCGGCCCGGCCGGTCCACCGTGAACGAGGCCGGGGTACCGGAGAACATGGTGCAGGGCGCGCCGGGCGGTGCGGCGGGGCGGATCGCGGCACGGCTGACCCGGCGCGGCACGGCCGGGGTGCTCGCGCT
The DNA here is from genome assembly GCA_036497045.1 of Streptosporangiaceae bacterium. Classification (GTDB taxonomy): domain Bacteria; phylum Actinomycetota; class Actinomycetes; order Streptosporangiales; family Streptosporangiaceae; genus DASXKD01. The sequence goes on from DASXKD010000385.1 coordinate 3,230, forward strand.
GGTGATCGCGCTCGGGGTGGCCGACGTCCTCTTTGCGCTCGACTCCATCCCGGCCGTGTTCGGGCTGACCCGGGATCCGTTCCTGGTGTTCAGCGCCAACGTGTTCGCCCTGATCGGCCTGCGCCACCTGTACTTCCTGGTGGCCGCGCTGCTCGCGCGGCTGATCTACCTGCAGGCGGGCCTGTGCGTGGTGCTCGCCTTCATCGGCGTCAAGCTGCTCGGTGAGGCGCTGCACGGTTCCGGCGTGACCAGCCTCGGGCCGGTCCCGGTACCGCAGGTCGGCGCCTGGGTGTCCCTGGCGACCATCGTGCTGGTACTCGGCGCGACCGCGCTGGCCAGCGTGCTGGCCACCCGGCGGCAGACCAGGCAGCGGGAACGGGCCGACTGCGCGGTCCGCGGCGAGCAGCGCTGATCCCGCCAGCCTGCCCGGCTGATGATTGCTCCGGAGCGATCCGCGCCGGGGCAGCCCGGCTCAGGACGCGAGAGCGTCGCGCAGGTGCGCCACGACGGCGCCGATGGCGACCTTGACCGTCTCGCCGGTGGCGCGCGTGGTGACCTCGACGGTGCCGTCGGCCAGGCCGCGCTTGCCCACCGTCACCCGGAACGGGATCCCGGTGAGCTCGGCGTCGCGGAACTTCACCCCGGCCCGCTCGGCCCGGTCGTCGATGATGACCTCGATGCCCGCCGCGGCGAGTTGCTCGTACACCGACCCCCCTGCCTTGGCGCACTCGGGGTCCTCGGACTGGGCCACGGTCACGACCACACTGAACGGCGCCACGGCGACCGGCCAGACGATGCCGCGGTCATCGTAGTGGCACTCCACGACGGCGGCCATCGCCCGTTCCACGCCGATGCCGTAGCTGCCCATGATCGGGTGCACCCGCTCCCCGGCGGCGTCCAGCACGGTGACGCCGAACGCCTTGGTGAACTTGTAGCCGAGCTTGAAGATGTGACCGACCTCGAGCGCCGGGAGCAGCTCCAGCGGCTCCCCGCAGTTGGGGCACGGTTCCCCGGCGGCGACCTCACGCAGGTCGGCCCAGGAACCGACGCTGATGTCGCGCTCGACCTCCACCCCACGCAGGTGGACGTCGTCGGCGTTGGCCCCGGTGACCATGTCGCGGCGGCCGCGCAGCGCCTCGTCCACGATCACCGGCAGGGCGGTCACGGCCACCGCGCCCAGGCTGCCCGGCTGGGCACCGAGCGCCTCGGCGATCTCGTCCGGCCGGGCGGGCCGCAGTTCCGCCGCGCCGGTGGCGTCCGCGAGCTTCTGCTCGTTCAGCGTGTGATCCCCGCGCATCAGCACCAGCGTCAGCTTGCCGTCCAACAGGTAGACCAGCGTCTTGATCTGCCGGTTGGCTGGCGCGTCGTACCCGGTCGCCAGGTCTTCGATGGTCCGCACGCCGGGGGTGTCGAACCGTTCCGGGGCGGGCAGCCCCGGACCGTCTTCCACGGGTGTCAAGCGGGACGTGGCCTTCTCCACGTTGGCCGCGTAGTTGCAGGCCGGGCAGTGCGCCACCAGGTCCTCACCGGCGTCCGAAGGGCACATGAACTCGGTCGAGTCCTTGCCGCCCATGGCGCCGCTGGAGGCCTCCACCGGGATCACCGGGATGACGAGCCGGTCAAAGATCCGCAGGTAGGCCGCACGGTGCCGGTCGAACGCCGCGTCGAGCCCGGCCGGGGTGAGGTCGAAGGTGTAGGAGTCCTTCATGGTGAACTCGCGCACCCGCAGCAGGCCGGCGCGGGGGCGGGGCTCGTCGCGGAACTTGGTCTGGAACTGGTACCAGGCCTGCGGAAGCTGCTTGTAGGTGTTCAGTTCCTGGGCGATGATGGCGAAGATCTCCTCGTGGGTCGCCGACAGGACGTTCACCGCGCCCTTGTGGTCGGTCACCCGGAACATGGTGTCGGCCCATGTGTCCCAGCGGCCGCTGCGGCGCCAGGTCTCCTCCGGGTGCATGGTGGGCAGCAGCAGTTCCTGGGCACCGATCGCGTTCATCTCCTGCCGGATGATGTCGATGACCTTGGCTCGTACCCGGACCGCCAGCGGCAGCAGTGAATAGTGGCCCGCATTGAGCTGCCGGATGTACCCCGCGCGGACCAGCAGCCGGTGGCTCGCCGCCTCGGCGTCCGCCGGGTCCTCCCGCAGGGTCGGGATGTGCATCTGTGACCAGCGCATAGGGCGGGGCGGTGGGGTCGCGGCTAGCATGCGGGCTTCCTCGTCGTGGGGTCTGGACTCCCCGCCGCAGGTGACGGGCGGGGGCGGAAACCGAGCTTAGTGGCCCTGCGCCTGGGCCTCGACCGGGTTTCCCGGTTCGAGCGGCGGCGCGCCGATCGGGAGGCAGGTCAGGCACTCCGGCTGGGCCACCGGATGCTCCGGCTCGGGGCGCAGCACGTCGTTGTCGATCGTGAGCGCGGACAGCACTGCGGCTACGGCCAGCAGGCCCGCGCAGATGACCATGGCCATCTGGAACGCGGGGTTCATCAGGGCCGGCACCTTGTAGGCCGCGCCGGTCAGGCCCACGGCCAGCGGGAGCCCGGCCACGGCCAGCAGGCCCGCGGCCCGCGCCACCGCGTTGTTGACGCCGCTGGCCACTCCGGCATGGCGCACGTCGGCGCTGGCCAGCACGGTGGCCGTCAGCGGGGCAACGGTCGCGGACAGGCCGAGCCCGAACAACACCACCGTGGGGAACACATCCGTCAGGTAATTAGCGTTCGGCCCAATTCTGACCGCTAGGAGCAGGCCCGCAGCGCACAGCAGACAGCCAGCGGTCATGAGCCAGCGCGGGCCGATGCGCTGCGCCAGCGCGCCCGCCCGCGACGACAGCACCAGCATCAGCACGGTCAGCGGCAGCAGCGAGACACCCGCGGCCAGCGGCGAGTAGCCGGAGACCACCTGGAGCTGGAGCACCAGCAGGAAGATGGTGCCGCCGAGCGCGCCGTAGATCACGAACGTCACCACGTTGACCGCGGTGAACTGGCGGGAGGCGAACACGTCCAGCGGGAGCATGGGCGGCACGCCGTGCCCGGCACGGCCGCGATGACGTTCCAGGAGCACGAAGCCGACGCCCGCGAGGATCCCGGCGCCCGCGGTCAGCGCCGCCCGGGCCAGGCCGTGCGCGGGTGCCTCGATGAGCGCGTAGGTGATCCCGGCCAGGGCGAGCGCGGCGAGTGCCGCCCCGGCCCAGTCGAACCGGCCGTGGCTGGTGGGGTCCCTGGACTCCGGCACATGGCGCACCGTGACGGCCATCACCACGGCGGCCAGCGGCAGGTTGAGCAGGAAGATCCACCGCCAGCCGACCGAGCCGATGATCCAGCCGCCGAGGAACGGCCCGACCGCGCCGGCCACGCCACCCAGGCCGGACCAGGCCCCGATGGCCCTGGGCCGGTCGTTGGGCGCGAACGACGCCTGGATGATCGCCAGCGAGCCGGGGGCGAGCAGCGCGCCGCCCATGCCCTGCAGCGCCCGCGCGGCGATGAGCACGCCGATGTCGGGGGCCAGGCCGCACAGCGCCGAGGCCAGGGCGAACCAGACCACCCCGACCACGAAGATCCGGCGGCGGCCGAGCCGGTCGCCGAGCGCGCCGCCGAGCAGGATCAGCCCGGCCAGGGTGAGCGTGTAGGCGGTGACCGTCCACTGCAGGCCGGCCAGGGAGGTGTGCAGGCTCTTGCCGATGGTGGGCAGGGCCACGTTGACCACGGTGCCGTCGAGCATTGCCATGCTCGACCCGAGCACGGTGGCGGCGAGCACCCACCGCCCCTTCGTACTGGTCAGGCGGATGGCACCCGGCGCTGGGGATACCGCTGCGACCACGCTCCCGATCCTCTCACGCCGCGGGGATCAGCCAGGTGCGCCGCGGGTCACGGCACGGGCTTGCCGCCCCGCCACTTCGACGAGCCAGGACCGTAGGCGAGCACGACCCAGACCGGGCCGCGGGCGAACGTCATCGGCTTGCCCGAGTCCGTGGTGAACGTGGTGCCCCCGTGGGCGGATGGGCGGGACCACCGTGCCTGGAAGGCCTGGCCGTTGCGCAGAACCGTTGCGGTGCCAGAACCGACGGTTTCCGCGTCTGGCGGCATCATCGGGCCCTGTTCGAGGAACCGGGACAGGCCCACCACCACGCGCTGGATGACGACCGTGGGCGCGGACAACTGCCCGGCGCCGGTGCTGATGGCCGGGGAGCCGTCCATCCAGATCAGCCAGCGGCGCTTGGCGTGCGACCACCGGAACCGGAACGACGCGGCCGGGTAGGACACCGACTCCGCCCTCCGGGGGTGACCGCCGGCCGGCGGCGGGCCGAACCGGAACCCGATGTTGCGGGCCACGCTGGCGTGCGGCGCCTCCTTCACGAGCGTCCGGGCGTCGGCGAACAGGTTGTACGGCTCGACCCGGTCGAAGGTACGGAAGTAGCCGCCGACGTTCAGCGCGTACAGGTCCACGATCGGTGAGCGCTCGACCACAGGTACCAGCTGTGGCTGCGCCCCGGACCAGGCGAACGCCGGGCGGCCGAACTGGCGCAGCAGCTGCAGGTCGTCCTGCCGGGCGCTGCGCACCGGGCCGATCACCTTCGGGTAGTGCGAGGAGAAGACCGCCATGATCCGGCTCAGCCCGCCCTCGACCGGGATGAGGTACACGATGTCGGCCCTGGCCAGTCCGACGGCGGGCCGCTCCGGGACGGTGTTCCCGATCTTCACGATGAGCACCCGCTTGAGCCGGTGCACCGGCTCACCGGTGAACGGCGACAGCAGCGGTCCCGGGGGCGGGGACGGGGGCGGCGACCGCGTCGGGGCCGGTTTCGGCGCCGACGCGAGCTTGCCGGCCGTGCCGTGGTGCATGGCATAGACGATGCTGCCCGCTGCCAGTGCCACCACGACGGCCGCTCCCACCGCCGTGAGCGCAACGCTCCGCCGATCCCAGACCATCTGCGCACCCCTCAGGGATTTGTTCCCCGACCGCCCCATTTAATGATCGCGAGGATAGCCCAGGGACGGTACAGCTCAGCACACGCTGGGCACCGCCGGCCCAGGCGCGACGCCCAGCCTGGACCGGACCTCGTCGGCGCCGAGGTCGTGCAGCTCTTCCAGTATCGCCAAGGCCCGCCGCCACACGGCCTTGGCCATCGCCTTGTTCCCCACCGCGCTGTAGATGTCCCCGAGACGGGCCAGCACTCCGCCCTGCTCGGCCCGGTCCCTGACCTCCCGCAGCAGGTTCAGCGCACGGCGGTAGCAGGCGATGGCCTCGGCCTCGTCCTTGCCGGTGTCGTGGCCATGCCACGCACCGCCGCCCGCCCCGCGCCGCGCCGCAGGGGCGGGCCGTGGCACGCTGAGACTCAGACGGTCACCGGGCGCATCCCGCGCCCCGGCCCGCGATCATGGAGGAACCATGGACCCGATGCCGGAGGACTGGGACCGCGCCGTAGCGGTTGTCGCGCATCCCGACGACCTGGAGTACGGGACCGCCGCGGCGGTCGCCCGCTGGACCAGGCAGGGACGCTACGTGGCTTATGTGCTGGCCACCGCGGGCGAGGCCGGCATCGAAGGCATGGCCCCGGACGTGGTCGGGCCGCTGCGCCAGGAGGAGGAACGCCGCAGCGCAGGCGTGGTCGGCGTCTCCGACGTGGACTTCCTCGGCCACGCCGACGGGCTGGTGGAGTACGGGGTGCCGCTGCGCCGTGACATCGCCGCGGCCGTCAGGCGGCACCGGCCGGATGTGGTGATCACCATGAGCTTCGACCTCACCTGGGGCGAGGAGGGGCCGGTGAACCACTCCGACCACCGGGCCGTCGGCCTCACCACGCTGGACGCCGTCCGGGACGCGGACAACTCATGGCTGTTCCCCGACGCGGGACCGGCCTGGCACGGGGTCAAGTCGATCTACGTGGCGGGCACCGCCGGTCCGACGCATTTCGTGGACGTCACCGACACCATCGGCGCGGGCGTGGCGTCACTGCGCGAGCACAAGGCCTACCTCGACGGCCTCGGCGGCGACTTCGACCCGGACGACTTCCTGCGCAAGATGGCGGGCTTCGTCGGCCTCGCCGCGGGCTGCGAGTACGCGGTGGGCCTGCGCCGTTATCCGGCCTGAACTCCGGCCGCGTTAGGCGACCGGCCAGGTGTGCACGGGCTCGCCGGTCTGCATCAGCTTGAGGTACCGCTGGGTCATCTCGCGCAGCGCCGTGTCGCGGTCGAGCCCGCTGCGCTCCTCCAGGGCGTGCACCGTCTCCGTCTGCCAGGTCGCCCCGGTGCGTACGGACAGGCAGCGCTGCTCGATGACGCCGAGCAGGCGCCCGGCTTCCAGGGTGTCGACGCCTCGCTGGCACAGGCCCTCGTAGGCGAGCGTGAGCAGCCTGCGCAGCGTCAGCTCGACGACCGGAACCTCACCGAGGCCGGGCCAGTACAGCTGAGCCTCGATGCCGTGCCTGGCTCCCTCCATCAGGTTGTCGTGTGCGGCGGCAAAGGACATCTGGGACCAGATCGGCCGTTCCGCCTCCGCGAGCATGTGGACAAGGCCGTAGTAGAAGGCGGCGTTGGCCATGACGTCGGTGACGGTGGGCCCGGCGGGCAGCACCCGATTCTCCACCCGCAGGTGTGGCTCCCCGCCGGCCACCGCGTAGACGGGCCGGTTCCACCTGTAGACGGTGCCGTTGTGCAGCGTCAGCTCGGCAAGCTCCGGTATGCCGCCGCCGCCGAGTTCGGCCACCGGGTCCTCGTCCTCGCACAGCGGCAACAGCGCTGGGAAGTACCGCAGGTTCTCCTCGAACAGATCGAACACCGAGGTGATCCACTGCTCGCCGAACCACACCCGGGGCCGGACCCCCTGCGCCTGCAGCTCTGCCGAACGGGTGTCTGTGGCCTGCACGAACAGCGGGATCCTGGTCTCCTGCCAGAGTTCCTGGCCGAAAAGGTAGGGCGAGTTCGCGGCGAGCGCAACCTGCACCCCGGCCACCGCCTGCGCGGCGTTCCAGTAGCTGCCGAACAGTTCCGGGCTGACCTGGAGATGGCACTGCACGCTGGTGCAGGCGGCCTCCGGCATGATGCTCCCGGCATGCCTGAGCAGCCGCTCCGGGCCCTCGATGCAGATCTCCATCTCCTCGCCGCGGGCCGCACAGATCTGCTCGTTGAGCAACTGGTACCGGGGATTGGGCGACATGGCCGCCTCGGTGGTGTGCTGCCCGCGCAGGCTGGGCAGGATGCCGATCATGGCCAGCCGGACACCTGCCTGGCGCGCCCGCATGTCAGCCCAGTTGTACTTGTCCGTCATCTGGCGCTCCATCGCGGCAAGCGCGTCCCCGGCCAGCAGCCGCGGCGGCATGTTGACTTCGATGTTGAAGCGCCCGAGTTCCGGGCTCCAGTCCGGGTCGTCGATCGCGGCGAGCACCTCGGCGTTCCGCATGGCCGGCGCGCCAGCCTCGTCCACCAGGTTGAACTCGACCTCCAGCCCCACCTGCTCGGGGCCGTCGGTGAACCGCGACTCCCGCAGCATGCGGGCAAGCACATCCAGGCAACTGCGGACCTTCTCGCGGTACCGGCGCCGGTCGGCCTGACTGACAACGATTGCGGGAACGTTCCTGCCCATCCGGCCCTCCACCTCCTGGCACTGGGGGTGGCCTCCCCCACAGACTGACATGCGCTTCTCGTCATGAATAGACAGGACATTTCCTGCATAACGGAAATTCGCTGCTAGCCGGGCCCCGCTGGAGACGGTTTACCCTGGCCGGCCAGCTACGGCGGGGGCAGGTCATGATGTCCTGGTGGACATCTCAGTGGATGCAGTGGTGAGTTACGTCGACCGCGCGGTGGACCAGATGATGGGAATTGTCACCGGGCTCGGCGACGATCTGGCTAACCGGAAACCGGCACTACCGGGAGCGAATTCGCCTTATGCGATCTTGCGGCATTGCCTTGGCGTCATGGAATTCTGGGGCGGAGAAGTAGTCGCGGGGCGTGAGGTAATCCGGGACCGCCCCGCCGAGTTCCGCTCCCACGGCCCGGTGGCGGATCTGGCCGCAGCCGCCAGGAGAGCTCAGGACCAGTTCCGCACCGACGCGGCCACGGCCGAGTTCGCCGGACCGCCCCGCGGCGGGACCGGGCACCAGAAGCACCCCGGCGAACTGGAGTTCACCTCGCAGGGGCACGCGCTGCTGCACGTGCTCGAGGAGGTCACCCAGCACCTGGGGCAGATGGAGCTGACCGGCGACGTGCTGCGTGCCGCCGCCGCCGGCTAGAGGGCCGAGGCTGCCCGGCGCACGACCTCTTCCAGCAGCTCGGGTGAGGTGCCCATGTTGAGCCGGGCGAACCCGTGCCCCTCGGCACCGAATTCAGGGCCGCGGCCAAGCGCCACACGGCCCTTCTCCAGGAACACCGCCGCCGGATCGTCACCCAGGCCCAGGTCACGGCAGTCCAGCCACGCCAGGAAGCTGGCCTGCGGCGGGGCATAGCCTGCCCCGGGCAGGTGCTCGGCGAGCAGGCCGGTCAGCAGCTTGCGGTTCTCGTCGAGCTGCCCGAGCACGGCGTCCAGCCACGGCAGCCCTTCGGTGAACGCGGCCACTGAGGCGAGCACGCCGAGGTGGCTCGCCAGCAGCGCCTCCCACCGCTGTTCCAGCAGCGTGATGCCGGCCGGGGCACCCGCCACGGCCAGGCCGCACTTCAGCCCGGCGATGTTCCAGCCCTTGGTCGCGGACGTGAACGTGAACGTCGTCTCGGCCTGGGTCAGCTCGTGATCGATGGCGAGGAACGGCACGAACCGCGCGCCGGCCAGCGCGAGCGGCGCGTGGATCTCGTCCACAAGCAGCACGGCACCGTGCCGCTGGCAGGCGTCCGCGACCATCGCCAGGTCCGCCGGCGACCACACGTTGCCGGTCGGGTTGTGCGGGCTGCACAGCAGGTACGCGGCGGCGCCCGGCTCGCTCAGCGCCGCCTCGATCGCGTCCGGGTCGAGTGCGTACCGGCCGTCGGCACCGCGGGCCAGCGGGGCGTCGATGAGCCGCCGCCCGTAGAAGCCGAACCGGAACCGGAACGGCGGGTACACCGGCGGGTTGACCACGATGCCCGAGCCCGGCGGCGTGATGGCCTGGACCACCTCGGCGAGCCCGGTCATCACGTCCGGGATCGCGAAGACGCGGGACGGCTCCACCGTCCAGCCCAGCCGCTGCGCGGCGAACTGAGCGAACGCGTCGGGAAGCTCCCCGATGTGCGCGTAGCCGCAGTCGCCGATGCCCAGGGCCGAGGTCACCACCGCTGTGATCGGCTCGGCGAGGTCGAAGTCCATCTCCGCCACGAACGCAGGCAGCACGTCGGGCGGGAAGTTCCGCCACTTGTGACTTCTGCGCTGCAGGAGTTCCGTCCACGAGCAGGTGCCAAGCAGCGGGTCCACCGACGCATGCTAACCGCTGGGGCCCCAGGACAGTGGAAGGGCCCCGGCGTGAATGTGGTCGTTGGCCCCCAACAACAACTCGGCCATCGGGGCGGCCTATGTGTACGTGAACGTGTAGCGGCACGTAGTCCCGAGGAGTTGGCGAGGGACACTGCCACGTGCGCCGTCACAGATCGGTGGTCCACCCGATGGTCAGGCGGGGAGCTTGGTCAGCGGGGGTAGGTTTGGGGCTATCTTCACGACACCCTCTTTTGTGGGTGGAATGCCAACCACGGCGAACGGGCGGTGGGCGGGCGGGGTCAGCGGGCCGCAGGGACGGCCAGGGGGACAATGTCGGCGACGACGCAGGAGACGTTGTCCGGGCCGCCGCCTACGTTGGCCGCCTCGATCAGCCGCGCGGCGGCCTGGTCGGGATCGCCGGTACCGCGCAGCGTGTCACGGATCCTCTCGGTGCTGACCACGCCGGTGAGGCCGTCTGAGCACAGCAGGTACCGGTCGCCGGCCCTGGCGTCGTGCAGCGAGGTGTCCAGTTCCACGGCGGTGCCGTCGATGGCGCGCAGCAGCAGCGACCGCTGCGGGTGCGAGCCCGCCTCCTCGGGGGTGATCCGGCCCTCGTCCAGTAGCGACTGGACCACCGTGTGGTCGTGGGTGATCTGGAACAGCTCACGATCGCGCAGCAGGTAGGCGCGACAGTCCCCGATGTGCACCAGGGCGAGCTGAGAGCCGGACCAGAGCATGGCGGTCACCGTCGACCCGGTGTGGCCCTCACCGGCGCTCTCCAGGCCGCCCACCGCCGCACTGGCCTGCTCCACCGCTTGTTCCAGGGCGTTGAGCAGGTCCCCGGCGGGCAGGGCGTCGTCCAGCGGCTTCAGCGCGTCGATCACGGCGGCGCTGGCCCTGGCCCCGCCGCTGCCCATTCCGTCGGCCACGGCGAGCAGGCGGCTGCCCGCGTAGGCGGAGTCCTGGTTGGTCTCGCGGACCCTGCCGATGTCGGTCCGGGCCGCGTAGCGGATCGCAAGAGCCTCCTGGGCACCAGGCATGGTGATCTTCCTTCCTGACAGCGTTGCGATGAGGAAGGCGGCCAGGTCCCGCCGGCTTGCGGTGTCGGCCTCGACCTGGGACCAGTAGGCGGCGACCTCCTCGGCGGCACGCGCCGGTTCGGAGTCACAGACGACCCGGATCCGGGCCAGCGGCATGCCGAGCCTGCGCAGCCAGGCGACCAGCCGCGCCCGCTCCAACTGGGCCGGGTCATAGAACCGGTAACCGGAATCCGGATCCACGAACGCCGGCGGGAGCAGCCCGAGTTCGTCGTACAGCCGCAGCGCCTTCGGGGACAGCCGGGCGGCATGGGCGAACGCGCCGATCGACAGCAGCCTCACGCCAGCCTCCTCGCACCAGGCACCGTGCCCGGTCTACCCGATGCTGGGGTTTGCCCCAAGGGCAAAGTCAAACCCAGCTGGCCGGCCGCCGGGACCGGGCTCCGGTCAGCGCAGGTCACCTGACAGGTAGCGGTCCAGGTTCGGCGCGATCGCGGCGATCAGGTCCTCGGAGCTGGCCTGGGCCAGCGGTTCGACCTCCAGCACGTACCTGGTCAGGCCCAGGCCGAGCACCTGGCTGGCGACCAGTGCCGCCCGGAACCCGGCATCCTGGCCGTCCGCTCCCGGAGCCGCCTCCCTGGCCGCCATGGCGAGCGGGCCGAGGATCGCCCCGGCGAGGAACTCCCGCAGCATGACGACGGCCTGCTCGCTGGTGGGTGCCGAGCGGAGCAGCCCGAGGAAGGTGGCGCGTATCTCGGCCACCTCCCAGACCCCGAGCACGGTGCGCAGCAGGTGCTCCCCCAGGCTCTGGCCGTGGTCGCGGGCTCCGGGCGCCAGCGCCCCCGCCAGCACCTCCCTCGGGTTGACCGGGAGCCGCATCGCGGCGGCGAACAACTGATCCTTGGTGCCGTAGAAGTGGTGCACCAGGGCCGCGTCCACGCCCGCGTCGGCGGCGATGCCCCGGATCGTGGCGCGGTCGTAACCCAGGTCGCCGAACCGGGCGCGGGCCGCGGCGAGGATCGCCTCCCTGGTGCCGCTGTCGCCACCGCGCCGCCCGCTGCGGCCGGCCCGCCCCGGGCGGCGGCCCGCTGCGGCAGATCCGGTCGCGCCGGAACCCCCGGTGCGCTGAGCCTGGCCTGCCCGGCGGCGGGCCTGGCCAGGGACCTCGGTCACGACGGGCTCCGGTGGTGTTCCTGGCCCGCCCCGGGGGACGGGTTCCGGCTGGCCGCGGTCACGGCTGGACCTGCGTAGTGTCCGCAGAGAGAGTGAGCTGGAAGAAGCGCTCTTCCAGGGTGGCCGGCGCGGATGTCACGGTGGCGGACAGATCCCCGAGCGCGCGGCGCACGGCGGCCGGCGCGGCGCCCGGGACCCGCAGCGTTCGCCCGACCAGGGCAGCCGGCAGGCCCGCGGCCTCCAGGGCCCCGAACGCCTCCGCCCATGCGCCCGACTCCACCACGCTGACCTGGGCGTCGCCGACGATCTCCGGGACGGTGCCGCGGGCCACTACGCGCCCCGCCGCCATGATCACCAGGCGGTCGCACTCGCCGGCCTCGTCCATGTAGTGGGTGGTGACCAGGACGCCCGCCCCGGCCGCGGCGGCACCGGCCACCGTCTCCCACAGCCTGGCCCGGGCCAGCGGGTCCACGCCCGAGGTTGGCTCGTCCAGGACGAGCAGGTCGGGCCGGTGGGCGAGGGCCTGCGCGAACGCCGCCGTTCGCTGGATGCCGAGCGGCAGCGAGCCGACCACCGTCGTGCCGTACTGGCGCAGCGGTTCGGGCAGGACGGCGGCCTCCGGTCCCTCGCCGAACACCGCCGCCGAGAAGGCAAGGTTCTCCGCCGGGGTGAGGTCGTCATACAGGCCAAGGCCCTGCGGCACGTACCCGATGCGCCGCCTGGTGCTGCGCGACGGCGGCTCACCGAACAGCCGGATCTCGCCGCCCGTGGGCCGCAGCAGGCCGAGCAGCAGCCGGATCAAGGTCGTCTTCCCGGCGCCGTTCGCGCCGAGCAGGCCGACCGCCTCGCCCTGGCGCACCTCCAGGTCGACCTGGTCCACCGCCACGAAGTGCCCGAAGGCGCGGGTCACCGCGACGGCCTGGGCGGGCAACTCGGTCATCGGGACTCCCGTTCGGCGCCGGTGCGGGCCAGTTCGCGGGCGAGCGCGGCGACGGTGACCGCGTCCTGGAGGTCGGGCCGGACCGCGCTGCCGTCGCGACCGCCGCCGGCGCCGGGGACCGGGCCGGGGTCCCAGACCCGCCAGCACCCCTCCCGCCGCCAGGCGCGCCGCCCTGCCTCCCCGGCGGGACGGGTGCCAGTCACCGTCAGCGTGCCCCGCATCGCGGCCACGATCTGGTCCGCCGTGCCGCTCGCCAGTTCGCTGCCGACGTCGAGGACAAGCACGTGATGGGCCCGTTCTGCCTCGTCGAGATAGCTGGTCGCGAGCACCACCGCCGCGCCGTCGGCGGCCGCGCGAGTGATCAGCAACCACAGGCCGGCCCGGCTGACCGGGTCCACTCCGGTGGTCGGCTCGTCGAGCACCAGCAGGTCCGGGCGGTGCAGCATCGCCGCGATCACGCCGAGCTTCTGCCGCATGCCGCCGGACAGTTGCCCGGCCAGCCTTCCGGTGACCTTGTCCAGCCCAGCCCGGGCGAGGAGTTCCGCGCTGCGCTGCCGCGCCGTCTCCGGTGGGATCCGGTAGGCGGTGGCGCGGAACGCCAGGTTCTCCGCGACCGACAGGTCCGGGTAGGTTCCGGAGCCGGCTGACAGATACCCGGTCGCCAGCGGCGTGGGGCGCCGGACCAGGCCACTGGTCGGGGCGAGCGCGCCGGCCAGGCAGCGGAGCAGGGTGGTGCGGCCCGCTCCGTCGCCGCCGACGACCGCACTCACCAGGCCCGGTTCGGCACGGAACCAGACATGGTTGAGGGCCAGGGTGCTCCCGTACCTAACGCTCACGTCCTCGGTACCCCACCAGTCCCCGGCGCCGTGGCCCGCGCCCGGCGCGGTCACCCGGCGCTCCCTGGGGCCGGGGCGCCAGCCGCGCTCGCCGCGCTGGCCGGGCTCGGGGCGCTGTGCGGGCTTCCGGCGCCGCCGCGCGGGGCGGCCGGCGCGAGGTAGGCCCGGAACCGCAGGCTTGCCAGGGTGAACACGACCGCGCCGAGCAGCGCCAGGAAGAGGAACGGCTGCCAGAGCGAGCTGAGCGGTTCGGCGCGGAGCATCACCCCGCGGGAGATCTCGTTGAAGTAGGTCAGCGGGAGCAGGTAGGAGATCCAGCGCACCCCGGCCGGGATCGAGGACAGCGGGAAGATCAGGCCGGACAGCAGCACCTGCGGCAGTGTGACCATGAACGAGAGCTGGATGGCCTGGCCCTGGTTCTCCGACACGCTGGAGATCAGGACGCCGAGGCCGAGGGTGACGAACAGGAAGAGCAGCGCGCCGAGGGCGAACACCGCGACCGAGCCGCGGAACGGGACCCCGAACACGGTGACGCCGACGCCTACGACGATGGCCAGGTCCAGGGTTGCCACGGCGAAGTAGGGCACGATCTTGCCGAGGAACACATCCCGCGGCTTGAGCGGCATCACCGCAAGCTGCTCCAGGGTCCCGGACTGGCGCTCACGGACCACGCCCAGGCTGGTGATGATCGTGCCGACGAAGACGAGCACCACGCCGGCCAGGCCTGGGATCATGATGTCCGAGGTGTTCAGGCCGGGGTTGTAGAGCACCGTGACGGTGGGCCGGGGCACGCTCGGCTGGCCGCCGCTGGCCGCACCAGAGACCACAGCCCTGGCCGCGATAGCGGACAGGGACGCGATCGCCGCCTTGGCCGTGAACAGCTGGCTACCGTCGATCAGCACCTCCGGCTGGCCGTTCCCGGTAGCCACGGCCACCGCGGCGTGGCCGTCCCTCAGTTGCTCCTCCGCCCAGGCCCGGTCCTGCGACGGCTGCACGTCGACCATCTCGAAGGGCTTGCCGAGCAGATGCGCGGCCTGGCTGGCCTGCGGCCCGGCGGCGACCGTGGGGATCGTGGTCACGTCGAAGCTCGCCGCGTAGCCGAACACAATGAGCAGCACGACCGGCATCACGATCATCATGGCCAGCGTGCGGCGGTCACGCCGTAGCTGCCGGAACTCCTTCACGATCATCGCCCACATGACTGCTCCCTGACGGCTGGCCGTGATTTCATCGCTCGTTGAATTCTACGAACGTTGAATTCTTCGGGTCAACCGGGGCGCGGAACCTTAGGCCCAAGAATCGCCAGGGTCAGCGGGAGGATCGCGCGGGTCGGCGGACGGCGCCGGTGACCAGCCAGGCGGAGCCACCGGCGCGCACCGTCAGGGTGACGAACCTGGCGACCAGCCACACGCTGTAGGCGCCCCAGAGGGCGACCAGGCCGCCGTGCCAGGCAAGCACGCAGGCCGCGGCGATGCCGAACACCGCGAGGGTGGCGAGCCCGGCCAGCGCTAGATAGTCCTGGTCCCCGGCACCGATGAGCACCCCGTCGAGGACGAAGACCACGCCGGCCACCGGCTGCTGCGCCGCGACGATCAGCAGGACGGTGAGCAGCAAGCTGGTCACCGGGGGCGCCGTCGCGAAGACGGCGGGCAGGAACGGGCGCGCGGCCAAGATGACAAGACCGAACACAACCCCGTACACCGCGCCCCAGGTGGTCATCCGGGCGGTGGCCGCCCGGGCCCCGGCCACGTCGCCGGCGCCGAGGTACTTGCCGGTGATGGCCTGCCCGGCGATCGCGATCGCATCCAGGGCCAGGGCCAGCAGCGACCAGATGCGGAACGCGATCTGATGTGCGGCGATCGCGTCGTTGCCCATCCGGGCCGCAAGCGCGGTGGTCACCACGAGCACCACCTGCAGCGCGAGCGTCCGCACCACGAGTGACACGCCCGCCACGGCCGCACCGCGGACCCCCGCGCCGTCGGGTCGCAGCGCCACCCCGGCCCGCCGGGCGCCCCGCCCGACCACGGTCAGGTAGACCAGCGCCGCCGCGTTCTGCACGATCGCGGTGCCTGCGGCGGATCCGGCCAGGCCCCAGTGCAGGCCGAGCACGAAGATCGCGTTGACGACGAGGTTGACTGCGCTGGCGCAGACCGCGACGGCCAGCGGGGTCCTGGTGTCCTGCAGCCCGCGCAGCACGCCCGTGCCGGCCAGCACCGTGAGCATGGCCGGCGCACCGAACAGGCTGATCCGCAGATAGGTGACGGCCCCGGCGGTGACGGCCGGGGACGCGCCGAACGCGTGCACCAGGAAGGGTGCGAGCGGCCAGCCCACGCCGAGCACGGCGACGCCGATCCCGGCGGCCAGCCACAGCCCGTCGATCCCCTGCTGGATCGCGGCCCGCCGGTTCCCCGCGCCGAGCTGCCTCGCCACGGCCGCGGTGGTCCCATAGGCCAGGAAGATCGATATGTTCACCAGGGTGATCAGCACCTGGCTGGCCACGCCCAGGCTGCCGAGGGGAATGGTGCCGATCCGCGCGACGATGGCCGAGTCGCCGAGCAGGAAGAGGGGCTCGGCCACCAGGGCGCCGAAGGCCGGCACGGCCAGCCGCAGGATTTCCGCGTCGTGCGGGCCGCGGCGGAACAAGGACCCGAGCCCGCGGCGGGGTGCCAGCACGGGCAAGTCCATGACCGCGATCCTAATCGCGAGATGACCGCAGTTGCATTTTATTTGCAATTGTCTGGGGTGTTGCAGCCTGTGCGCCCGTGCGCCGCCCCGGGCGGCCGGGGCACTGCCTGCCATCTGGTCGGATGGGGTCATGGCCCGCACCACACACGAAGGCCGGTGGACCCTGGCCGACCGCTTTGCCTCCGCCTGGCACTACCTGCCGGTGGAGGTGCCGCCTGGCTCGCACGCGCTGCGGGTGGAACTCGCCCACCAGGCGCCGGGCTGCATCCTGGATCTCGGCTGCCTCGGGCCGGCCGGATTCCGTGGCTGGTCCGGCGGGGCGCGGCGGGAGTTCGTCATCACCCCGGAAGCGGCCACCCCCGGCTACCTGCCGGGCGAGCTGGAGCCGGGAACCTGGCAGGTGATGATCGGCATCTACCGGCTGCCCGCCGGCGGGGCCGAGTATCAGGTGACCGCCGAGGCCAGCAGCACCGCGGGACGGCTGGCGCCGCCACCCCCGCCCGCCGCGCCACCGCCGCTGGCCGCCGGGGACCGCCGGCCGCGCCGGGCCCTGCCTGCCGGGCCCGGGCGGCGCTGGCTCGCCGGTGACCTGCACACGCACACGGTGCACTCCGACGGCGCGCTGACCGTGCCCGAACTGGCGCTGCTCGCGGCGGGCAACGGGCTCGACTTCCTGGCGATCACCGACCACAACACGGTCAGCCACCACGCTGAGCTGCCCGCGGCCAGCGGCCGGTACGGGATCACCCTGCTGCCCGGGCAGGAGGTCACCACGAACGGGGGGCACGCCGGGGCGCTCGGCGACATCGGCTGGGTGGACTTCCGCGAGCCGCCCGACGCGTGGCTCGCACACACCGAGCAGCGGGGCGGGCTGCTATCGGTCAACCACCCGATCGGCGGCGAGCTGAGCTGGACGCTGCCGATGACCAGGCGCCCCCCGCTCGCCGAGGTCTGGCATTGGAGCTGGCTGGACCTGCGCTGGACCATGCCGCTGGCCTGGTGGCTGGCGTGGGATCCGGGCTCGGTCCCGGTGGGCGGCAGCGACTGGCACCGGCCCGGCGACCTATCCGCGGTGGGAACCCCGACCACCTGGGTGGAGTGCGAGGCGGCGGATCCGGCCGCGGTGCTCGCGGGTCTGCGCGCCGGACGGGTGGCGATCTCCGCCCGGCGTGATGGGCCGGTGCTGCTGCGGCGCGGGGACGAACTGCTCGCCGTGGACGCGGAGGGGACCACGCTGGCCGGGCCGGATGGGCCGCGGGCCCGGGTCACCGGGCCACGCCAGGCCTTCCCGGCCGCTCCCGGTCACCACCGGCTCCTCGACGACTCCGGGGCAACCCTCGCCCTGATCGGCTGACCGCCGCCGAGCAGACCGCCGCAGGCCCACCGGCCCACCCGCCCAAACTCCCGGCCCACAGCACCGCCGAGCCCGCCAGACCTTTCTCGTTCTCGTGATCATGACTTGGGTGGGCCTATCGGCTCCCGGAAGTCATGATCACGATTGAGCGCGGGCCAGGACGGCGGGTCTGGCGGGTCGCCGGGCCCGAGGGCGGCCACCACGCTCCACAGCCAGAGCAGGCCCGCGGCGCCCGGGCCGGCCCTGCCGTCCCTCATGACCGGATCCGGAAGACCGGGTGGTCCGGGGCGATGGCCAGCATCTTGTCGTCGGGCGCGCCGGGGCCGACCCCCTGGAAGAACATGCCGACCTCGAACTTCCACTTCTTCAGGTAGGCCCGCAGCACGGCCGGCCGCTCCTCGACAGGCAGTTCGGTGGCGGTGAACTTCTCGACCTGCCGCCCGACCCGCAGCTCACCGCCACCGGCCACGCGCATGTTGCGCACCCACTGGGTGTTGCCGCGCGGGGAGACCAGGTACCGCTGGCCGTCGATGGTCAGCGGGTTCACCGGCGTGGTCCGCCACTCCCCCGACTTGCGGCCGCGCACGGCCAGCACTCGCGAGCCGTAGACGCTGATGCCCATCCTGGTCAGCCGGGCCACGGTGGCGTTGAAGATCTGGGTCGAGCGGCTGGGCTCTATGTAACGCGGCTGGCTCTCGGCGTTCATGACAGCTCCTCGGGCTAAGGTAGAGAGCGGTGCTCTCGTCAATGACGAGTGTTCTGCATCTGGCTTCGCTTGTCAAGAGCACTGCTCTCGCTTTGAACAACTGCTTCACTATCAAGGTGAAGCCGCAGGTGACGCGGGTGTGGCGCGGGGCGGCGGGGACGAGAGGGGCGCCGCAGGACCGCGCCAGGGCCGCCACGGCATGATGGGCTGCACCTGGAGGAGGTTGCGGATGGAATCAACGCCGAGATGGGGGATCACACTCCCGCTCCGCAGTTTGCCCCTGCCCGACCAGCGCGACCTGGTGGCCGCACTGCCCGACCTCGGCTACACCGATGCCTGGTCGAGCGAGGTCAACGGCGCGGACGCGTTCGCACCGCTGGCCGCCGCGGCCCAGTGGACCACCGGGCTGCGGTTCGGCACCGCGATCGCCGGGATCTATACCCGCGGCCCGGCGTTGCTCGCCATGGACGCGGCGACCTGCGCGAGCCTGGCGCCCGGCCGGTTCGTGCTTGGTATCGGCACCTCCTCGCCGGTGATCGTGGAGGACTGGAATGGGCTGAAGCTGGACCGGCCCTACCAGCGAGCCAGGGACACGCTGAAGTTCCTGCGCCCTGTGCTCGCCGGGGAGAAGGTGAGCGGGGAGTTCGAGTCGTTCACCGTCCGCGGGTTCCGCCTCGATCCGCCCCCGGCGCAGCCGCCGGGGCTCGCCCTCGCCGCCCTGCGGCCGGGCATGGTGCGGCTCGCGGCCACCCTTGCGGACGGGGCGATCACCAACTGGCTCGCGCCCGCCGACGTGCCGACGGTGCGCGCCGTGGCCGGGCCGGACTGCGAGCTGATCGCCCGGATCTTCGTCGTCCCCACCGGCGATGCCGCCACCGCGAGGGCTATCGGCCGCCGCATGATCGCCGCCTACCTGACCGTGCCGGTCTACGCCGCGTTCCATGTCTGGCTCGGCCGGGGCGAGGTGCTGCGGCCGATGCAGGACGCGTGGGCCGCCAGGGACCGCAAGAAGGCGCTCGAGCTGATCCCCGATGAGGTGGTGGACGAGCTTGTGGTGCACGGGCCCGCGGAGGCCTGCCGGGAGCGGGTGGCCGAATTCCACGCGGCCGGGCTGGACACCCCGGTCATCATGATCGTTACCGCGCCGGGCGTGGACGAGACGGCAGCGGTCCGCCAGCTTGCCCCGCCCGCGTAACCAAGCGCCCGGGCCACGGGTGAACCACGAGCCCGGGATCTGGCGGGCCACATTGCCGCGGGCCGGCGTCCTGGCAAAGCTGGCGCGCTGTTCTTCCTGGTGACCGGCCTGCTCGACTGGCTGGTGTACCTTGTCGAGCGGCGCTGCCCTGCCGCTAGCCGACGGCCCCGCGGGCCGCGCTACCATGAGCCGGCCGGGCCAGCGCCGGGATCACCAGGACCCAGGCAGCGCGGCGCCGTACCAGGACTCGAGGATCCGGTGCGCGATGGACACCGGGGGCGGCAGCAGCACCTCCCCCGTGGACATCGCCGCCGCCAGTTCCTCCCGGGAGAACCACCGCGCCTCGGCGATCTCCTCCTCGTCCACGACGATCTCCTGCTCGCCGGGGGCGCGGGCCACGAAGCCGAGCATCAGGCTGCGCGGCATCGGCCATGGCTGGCTCCCGACGTAACGCAGCCCGTTGACCCGCAGCCCGGTCTCCTCCGCGACCTCGCGGATCACCGTCTGCTCGAGGGACTCCCCCGGTTCCACGAAGCCGGCCAGGATGGACACTCGCCGGGGCGGCCAGCTCCGGTTGCGCGCCAGCAGGCACCGGTCGCCGTCGTCACGGACCAGCATGATCACCGCTGGATCCACGCGGGGGAAGTGCTCGCTGCCATCCACCGGGCAGCGAGCGGCGTAGCCGGCCTGCACCGGCTCGGTCACCGCCCCGCACCGCGGGCAATGGGTGTGCGTCGCGTGCCAGTTGGCGAGCGCGACGGCCTGGGTGAACAGCCCGGCGTCCCGGTCGCCGAGCAGCGGCCCGGCCTGGCGCAGCCCGGCCACGTGGACACCGGGCTCCGGCAGCGCGGGAGCTGATCCCGGGCCCGGCAGCGGGCCCGCCCCCAGGGCGCCACGGGGGCCATCGATACCGAAATATGCGACCCCGGCATCGTCCACGCCGAGCAGGAACCGGACGCCCCCGGGCGCGTGTTTCGGCGAGGTGAACTCCAGCGCGGCGCCGTCGCCGGCGAAGCGGATCAGGGCCTGCCCGTGGTCGAGCACCAGCACCCGGGTGCCCTCGTCCGCCCAGGCGGCCGCCAGCCATTCCTGGTCGCTTCGGAGGTGGCTGACGCGGTCCACGGCGCTCCGGGCGAGGCTGA
>DASXKD010000386.1:0-11027 GCA_036497045.1 Streptosporangiaceae bacterium
CCCGCCAGCGGGAACGGGAACCGCCGGCCTGCCCGCACCGGCGCCGACCCGGACCTGGCCGCGTTCCGCAGCCAGGCCGCGGACCTGGCCGGCTTCTACGACCGCCTCGCGGTGCAGGTCGGGCCGCCCGGCCACGCACCGCCGGTGCCTGAGGTGGTGCCTGCCCCGGACGGGCCCGACTACCCCAAGGGCGTGGCCTGCGCGCGTGACACGCCGCCGTACTACCGGCCCGACATGCTCTGGGTGGGCGAGCACCTCTACCATCTGGCTGAGCGGGGGCAGGCGATCACCGGGCCCGCCGTGAAAGTGGCTGAGCTGCGGCAACTGCCCTGTTGGCGGTAGCAACCAAGCAACGGAGGTATGCAGGTGGCAGGGCGGTTCGAGAAGATATTCGCTGCGGGCACCAAGCCGCTCATCGCCATGGCGCACCTCGGGCCCCTGCCGGGGACCCCGCTTTACGACGAGGCGCGCGGTGTCCAGGGCATCGTCGACGACGTCGCCCGCGACCTCGACGTGCTGCTGCAGTTCCCGTTCGACGCAGTCATGTTCTGCAACGAGGGCGACCGGCCGTACTCGCTGCGCGCCGGGTTCGAAGGGGTCGCCGTCATGGCCCGGGTGGCAGCGGACCTGGCCCCCAGGGACCGGCCCTTCGGCGTGGACTTCCTCTGGGACGGCCGGGCCGCGCTGGCGGTCGCCGCGGCGACCGGCGCCGCGTTCATCCGCGAGGTCGTCACCGGCGCCTACGAGTCCGACATGGGCGTCTGGGCCCCGGACGCGGGCGAGCTGCTGCGTTACCGGCGCACCCTCGGCGCACCGCAGATCGCCGTGTTCATGAACGTCACGCCCGAGTTCGCGTCCACCATCGGCACCCGCTCGGTGGGCCAGCTCGCCCGGTCGGCAGCCGTGTCCAGCCTGGCGGACGCGATCTTGGTGTCCGGCCCGATGGCCGGCGCGGCACCGGACCCGGCTGCGATCCGTGAAGCCAAGCAGGCCACCGGCGACCTGGCCCCCGTGCTGGCGAATACCGGGGCCAAGGCCGTCAATGTGGCGTCGTTCCTAGACGTGGCGGACGGCATCATCGTGGGCTCTGACCTCAAGGAAGGCGGCGGCACCTGGAACCCGGTGGACCACGAGCGGGTCAAGCGGTTCCTCGAAGCGGCCGGGCGTATGTAGCCCGCCTCCCTTCCCGCAGGCTGAGCAGCCTCAGCGCGCCGCCGCGTCGAACGCCGCGGTGAATACCTCGGCGATCCGCGCGATCTCCTCCTCGGTGATCACGAACGGCGGGGAGATCTGCAGGGCGACGCCCCGGAGCAGACGGGTGATCACGCCGCGCTCGCGGATCTCGGTCACCAGCCGCGGGCCGATCCCCGGGTCGGCGGCGCGGGCCGCCTCGGCGATCTCCACGGCGGCGAGCAGCCCGGTCCCGGCGCGCACCTCGCCGACAAGCTCATGCCCGGCCAGCGGGGCGAGGGCACCGGCCAGCACCGGCTCCAGCCGGGCCACCCGCGCGACAAGCTGCTCCCGCTCGATCAGGTCCAGGTTCGCCGACGCGACCGCGCACGCGGTCGGGTGCGCGGAGTAGGTGTAGCCGTGCCGGAACACCTCCGCAGAACCGGGGCGCCAGAACGGCTCGGCCACCCGGGCGCTGGCGATCACCGCGCCGATCGGCGCGTACCCGGAACTCAGCCCTTTGGCCGTGATGATCATGTCCGGGTCCAGACCGAACCGCTCGCTGGCCAGCCAGGCACCGGTCCGGCCGAAACCGGTGATCACCTCGTCGGCGATGAACAGCACGCCGTGCCGCCGGCATATCTCCCTGACACTGGCCAGGTAGCCCGCTGGCGGCGGGTACACCCCGCCGGCCCCGATCACGGGCTCGCAGAAGAACGCGGCCACCCGCCCGGCGCCTGCTGTTTCGATCACCTTCTCAAGAGCCGGCGCATCATCCCAGGCCACATGCTCGACGAGACTTACCAGCGGAACGAAGGGCTCGGTGTTGGCCGGGATCCCACCCAGCGATGTGCCGTACGCGTTCATGCCGTGATAGGCGTGCGACCTGGCGATCGTGACCTGCTTGGCGTCCTGGCCCAGGGCGCGCCAGTAGCTGCGGGCCAGCTTGGCCGCGGTGTCCACGGCGTCCGACCCGCCGCCCGGGGTGAAGAACACCTTGGCGCCGGGCATCGGGGCCAGGCCCGCGATCTTCCGGGCGAGCGCCTCGGCTGGCTGGTTGGAGAACGGCTCGAACGTCTGGTAGGCGGCAAGCTGGCGCATCTGCGCGGCGGCCGCGTCCGCGAGTTCCGCCCGGCCGTGCCCGACGTTGCAGTACCAGAGGCTGGCCAGGGCGTCCAGGTAGGGACGGCCGTGGTCGTCGAAGACCGTCGAGCCCTCGCCGCGGACGATCGTCACGGCGTGGCCGGCCAGGCTCGCCATGTTCGCGAACGCGTTCCACAGCACCGGCTCATCCGGCGTGCCCGCCCCGTCCAGCCTGCTCGAATCCCACGGCTCTGACCCCATTGGCCCATCCTCTCCCGGCTGGTTAAAGACCCCTCAACCTGCTGTCTTGGTTCCAGCCGGCCAGCGCCCGGGCAGGTCCAAGGGCTCCTGCCACCACGGCGGTGAGGAGCCCAGCTACGCGCTGCAGGGCGAGGTGGAGTTCCGGCTCAGCCAGAGATCACGATTTCCTTCCAGAGCCCGCCGTTGATGTTGAGGTTGTTCCCGCTGGCCTGGCCGGCCCCGTGGTCCCCCACGTAGGTGTACAGCGGGTGCCCGTTCCAGGTGACCTGCTTGGTGCCGTCGGTCCTGGTGGTCGTGGCGAAGGTGCCGGCGATGCCTGCCGCCGCGGACGGCGAGCCGGTCACCGGCGGCCAGTACGCGGCGCAGCTTCCGTAGCAGTTCGACTTGCCGGGGCTGTCCGCGGCGAACGTGTACAGGGTGAGCCCCTTGGCGTTGGTGAGCACGGTCACGCTGCCGACCTTGGCGGTCTTCAGTGCCGCGGTGCCGCCGCTGGCCGTTGCTGCCGGGGCGCCAGAACCGGCCTCGGCGATCAATAGCAGCACCAGGGCCACGACCGAGATCACGGCGACCAGGGTCTGCGCCATGGGTATCCCGGCCAGCAGCCGGGCCAGCCCCTGGCCCGGGCCGCGGCTGCCGGACGCGGCTTCGGGGGACACGGCGAACAGGCCAAGCACGGCGAACGCGGCGACCTCGATGAGCCCGGCGACTATCCCAGCGGTGGTGCGGATCTCGGTGAAGCCGAACAGGCCGATCCAGATCGACAGCAGGTACCCGGCCAGAGTGGCCAGGGCGTACCCGGCGCCCAGTGCGGCCACGACCGGGTTGCCGGTGGCCAGCACCGCGGCGGCCAGGACGAACCCGGCGATGATCTGCAGCAGGAACAGCCAACCAATGGTGGGAAGGTTCCGGTAGCCGGTCAGGTACAAGTCGAGGTGGATCGCTGCAGTCGCCGCCAGCAGCCCCGCCCCGGAAACCCGGAGCACCGGCTGGAGCCAGTTACTGCGCACCACTGCGTGTGCGCTCTCCATAACTGAATCACGGTACTCCGCCCCCCGTGGTTCATCCGCTTCGGGTTCTATCGGTGCGCGTGCCCGACGATCCGGTGCAGGGGCGCTCCCGCCCGAAACGAGCGGTGCCGCCGTCAAGCCGCCGAAGGGCCGGAGCTTACCGTGGTGGCCATCGCCCCGTGAGTCGTCGATGTCTCGGCGCCGCCAAGGCTCCCCGGGTCAAGGGTTGAGTGCCCATGGAAGCTTGCCGAGCGCGGCCTCCCAGCCGGGGCCGACGTTCTCGGCGACCTGTGGCATCGCCGCGGCGAGCGCGTCCAGGCGCTCGTGCTCAGCACCTTTGCGAACGCCGTTTCCGAGCGGGTAGGCTGAGTTTGCAAACAGCGTTCTCGAACTACTCAGGGAGACACCGTGACAGAGCCCAGGCCCGGCCCTGCCCGCCACGCGCGCAACGGCGCGGCCGGCATCGCCTTCGAAGAACTCGGCGGTGCCGGGGGTGAACCCCTCCTGCTGGTGATGGGGCTGGGGGTGTCCCGGTTCTGGTGGCCACCCGGGCTGGTCGCCGAACTGACCGGCCAGGGCTTCCACGTGGCCGCCTACGACCAGCGCGACGCCGGTGAATCCACCCACTTCCCCGCCGCCGGGGCGGGCAGCCCGCTGGCAGCCGCGCTGCGCCGCCGCTCGGTCGCCTACACGGCCGAGGACATGACCGACGATGCGGTGGCGGTGCTCGACGCTCTTGGCTGGGATTCCGCGCACCTGTTCGGGCACTCGATGGGTGGCCAGCTCGCGCAGCGCACCGCGCTGCGGCATCGGCAGCGGGTGCGCAGCATCACCTCGTCGGCCTCGCTGCCGAGTGACACCAGCGGGCTGGCGGCCGCGCGTTACGTCCACCTGGGCCTGGTGGCCCGGATGGCCAGGATGCGGTACCCGGAGGGCCGGGACGGCGACATCGCCCTCGGACTTGCGCTGGCGCGCGCGGTAGCCTCCCCCGGCTACCCGTTCGACGAGGCAGAGGCGCGGGCCCGGATCGAGCGCGACCTGGTCAGCGGCGTCCGCGACACGGCGGCACAGAGCCGTCAGATTGGCGCCAAATGGCACCGCGGGCGGCTGTCGGAGCTGCGGGTGCCAGCGCTCGTACTGCACGGCGAGAGTGATCCGCTGCTGCGCCCGGCCGCCGCCAGGCGGACCGCGGCCGCGATCGACGGCGCGCGGCTCGTGCTGCTGCCCGGCGTGGGACACGACCTGCCCGCCGCGGTGTGGCCACAGGTGGCAGGCGAAGTCCGGGCCCTGGCCGACCGGGCTGCGGTCCGCACCGGAGGATAGTGTCCCGATAGGTACGGTCGTCCGGATAAGGGGACAGTGATGACGACGCCGTCAGCGGGATGGGACTCCGCATACGAGGGCAGCCCGCCCCCCTGGGACATCAGCCGGCCGCAGCCGGGCTTCGTGCGGCTGGCCGACAGCGGGCTGCTGTCCGGCCGGCTGCTCGACGTCAGCTGCGGCACCGGGGAGCACGTGCTGATGGCCGCGGCGCACGGCGCGGACGCGATGGGTGTGGACGTGTCCGGGCTCGCCATCGAGAAAGCCAGGGCCAAGGCGGCCGAGCGTGGCCTGACCGCGCGGTTCGAGGTCGCCGACGCGCTGCACCTGGAACGTCTCGGCGAGCGGTTCGGCACCATCATCGACAGCGGTCTTTTCCACGTCTTCGACGACGCCGACCGGCCCAGGTACGTCACCAGCCTGGCGGCTGTCGTCGAGCCCGGCGGCACCTACTACATGATGTGCTTCAGCGACCGCCAGCCGGGAGTCTGGGGGCCGCGCCGGGTGCGCGCGGAGGAGATCCGCGCCGCGTTCGCCGACGGCTGGGAGGTCGTGAGCCTCACCCGGGACGAATTCTCGATCAACCCCATTGAGGGCGCCGCGGTGGCCCAGGCCTGGCTGGCGGTCATCCGCCGCCGCTAGGCCCGTGCGCCCTACCAGCGGTGGTGGACCTGGGCGCGGATGCGGCGGTCGTAGATGTCCTCGATGCCGCGCAGTTCCTCCTCGGCCAGCGCCGGCATGCCCGCGGCCACGGCGTTCTGCTGCGCCTGGTCCGGGTACCGCGCACCTGGAATCACAATCGCTTCATCCGTGCGCTCCCCCGGGGCCCGGCCAGCCCCGCAGTCAGGGTATTTCGAGCAGCGTAATGAAGCAGCGTTCGGGAAACGTTACGGGAAGGGGTCTGGCCGGTCAGCTTGCCGGATCCGGAGCTTGACTGTGGCCTTCGGCACTGGACTGCCAGCCCATCCGAGTGCAGACTCGCTCGACAAGGAGGGAACGGAGGACTAATGGGCGGTTACGCGAAGGCATACCAGCGGAGCCTGACCGACCCCGAGGGCTTCTGGGGTGCGGCGGCACAGGGAATCGACTGGTACCAGGCACCGGACGTCATTCTGGATGCCTCGAACCCGCCGTTTTACCGGTGGTTCATCGACGGGGCCATGAATACATGCTTCAACGCATTGGACCGGCACGTGGCCGGCAGCCGCGGTGACCAGGCCGCGCTGATCTACGACAGCCCGGTGACCGGCGTCACGCGCCGGTACAGCTACGCCGAACTGCTGGACGAGGTCGCCAGGTTCGCCGGGGTACTGACCGGCCTGGGCGTCAGCCGCGGTGACCGGGTCGTCATCTACCTGCCGATGATCCCGCAGGCGGCCGTGGCCATGCTGGCATGTGCCCGGATCGGGGCGGTTCACTCGGTGGTGTTCGGCGGGTTCGCCGCGCCCGAACTCGCGGTCCGCATCGACGACGCACAGCCCACGGTGGTGGTCTCGGCGTCGTGCGGCATCGAGGTCAGCCGCGTCATCGAGTACAAGCCGATCCTGGACCGGGCCCTGGCCCTGGCCAGCCACCAGCCGGCCCACTGCGTGATCCTGCAGCGCCCGCAGGCCCGGGCGGCCATGACACCGGGCCGCGACCTGGACTGGGATGAGGCCATGGCGACCGCACGCCCGGCCGGCTGCGTCCCACTCGCGGCGACCGACCCGCTGTACATTCTGTACACCTCCGGCACCACGGCGCGGCCCAAGGGGGTCGTCCGCGACAACGGCGGTCACGCGGTAGCGCTGCGCTGGAGCATGGAAGCGATCTACGACACCGGACCCGGGGAAGTCTTCTGGGCCGCCTCCGACGTCGGGTGGGTGGTGGGTCACTCCTATATCGTCTACGCGCCGCTGCTCGCCGGGTGCACCACAGTGCTGTACGAAGGCAAGCCCGTCGGCACCCCCGACGCCGGGGCGTTCTGGCGGGTGGTCGCCGACCACCAGGTCAAGGCTTTGTTCACCGCGCCCACCGCGTTCCGCGCGATCAAGAAGGAAGACCCGGCCGGCGCGCTGGCCCGCAGCTATGACCTGTCCACTCTGAAGTACCTGTTCCTGGCCGGAGAGCGGCTGGATCCGGAAACCTACCGGTGGGCCGGCGACCTGCTGGGTATCCCGGTCATCGACCACTGGTGGCAGACCGAGACCGGCTGGCCGATCGTGGCCAACCTGCGTGGCCTGGAGCCCATGCCCACCAAGGCCGGCTCCCCCAGCGTGCCGGTGCCCGGATATGACGTGCGCATCGTCGGCCCCGACGGCGCCGACGTGCCGGCCGGGGAGACCGGTGAGATCGTGATCCAGCTCCCGCTGCCGCCCGGCTGCCTGCCCACCCTGTGGCAGGACGACCAGCGGTTCATCGACTCCTACCTGTCCCAGCGCGGCGGCGCGTACGTCACCGGCGACGGCGGCTACCGCGACACCGACGGCTACCTCTACGTGATGGGCCGCACCGACGACGTCATCAACGTCGCCGGGCACCGGCTGTCCACCGGCGAGATGGAAGAGATCCTGGCCAGCCACCCCGCCGTCGCCGAATGCGCGGTGATCGGCGTACACGACGAGCTCAAGGGCCAGGTCCCGCGCGGTTTCGCCGTCCTGAAGGCCGGCGTCAGCACCGATCCGGACACCGTCGCCGCGGAACTCGTCCAGCTGGTCCGGGATCAGATCGGCGCGGTCGCCGCGCTGCGCCGGGTGGACGTGGTGGCCGCCCTGCCGAAGACCCGCTCCGGCAAGATCCTGCGCCGTACGATGCGCGGCATCGCCGACGGGCACGAGGAGCCCCCGCCCTCCACCATCGAGGACCCCGCGGTGCTCACCGCGCTGCGCCCGATCCTGACCAGCCACGACTGACCGGCCACCGCGGATCAGGGCTGGCGGAGGATCGTAAGGCCCATAGCGCGGTTGCGGTACGTTGGCAGTGGCGCGGGAGGGTGCCGCCGGGTCCGCGGGAAGGACTGAGTCCGCCTCCGTTCATCGCATTGCCTCGCTGCTGGACAGCCACGACCGTCTTCAGGCGAGCCGGAACGCGGGCCCCGGACTCGGTGAGGAGACGCGTCATGTCCCAGCTTCCCGGCCGCCCGGACACCGATCAGCTGCGCCGTCAGGCGCGTGAACTCCACCGCGCCGCCGCCGGCGGTGACGCCCGCGCACTGGGACGGCTGCGCCAGTTCTCTGACAAGGTCACGCTGTCGGCCGCCCAGCTCGCCATTGCCAGGGACTACGGCTTCCCGAACTGGCCGCGGCTCAAGGCTGAGGCGGAACGGCGCCGCGCCGAGGCCGCCCCTCCCGGCTCCGATGCGCCCGCCGACGACCCGGACTTCATGACCACCGGCGCGGACGAACTGATCGACGCCCAGTACGCCGACCGCCCGCAGTTGCGGCCGGTGCTCGACGCCGTACTGGCATTGCTGCCGGTGCTTGGCCAGGTGACGGTGCAGGCCCGAAAGACGATAGTCAGCCTGGTCGGCCCGCGCCGCACCTTCGCAGTCGTGCAGGCGACTACCAAGAACCGGGTGGACCTCGGCCTGCGGCTCGATAACGACAAGCCCGGCGGCCGGCTGCTCACAGCCAGGGACGTCGGCGCGGCCAACCTGCGGATCCCGCTGACCGGGCCAGGGGACATCGACGAGGAGGTCCTCGGCTGGCTGCGGCGCGCCTACGACGAGAACGCCGCGCCGCCGCCACCACGGCGCCCCGCCCGGCGCCCGGCAGCGGTGCTGGGACAGCTCACCGTGGTGATCGAGGGCTACGACCTGCCCGGGATCACCTGCCGGCCCGAGCCGGGCGGTTCCGGCCATCGCAACGTTCATGTGGCGCTGTCCGGCAGGAGCAAGGACCGGACTGCCCTGGTCGTGCCGGACCGGTCCGGGCTGGCCATCGAACCCGTGCCCGGCGATGCCGAGTCGGCACGCTGGGAGCTCCCGGTCACCCTGCGCCGCGACGCGGATGGCTTTGACTTCAGCGGCCCGTTCGTCGGGGGCACCCGCGACGACCGCAACCTCGGCCTGGCCTGGGGCGATGTGCCCGGCGACGGAACGCTGCGGCTGTTCCGTGGTGCCAAGCTCCGGCTCGTGGACGTGGATCCCGCCGTGATCGAGGAGGCCATGCGGCCCGGGCACCGGCTCGTCGCCCGCATCCGCCTCACCGATACCCGGGGCAACCCGGTCTGCGCCCGGGTCCATCCCCCAGCGCTCGTCTGGTCGGCCGAGCCCGCCTGACAGCTCAGTGCGAGCCGGACTCAGCCCGGCCCCGGCGGGCTCGGCTACTCGTCCCCCCGGCTCCGCCGCAGCCGCTTGATCTGCGACGTGCGCCGCTTGGCCGCCAGCCTGCGCTCCCTGGCCGCACGGCTGGGCTTGGTGGGGCGCCGCGGCCGGGGCGGTGCGGCGGTTGCCTCGGTGAGCAGCTCAGACATCCGTTCGGCGGCGGCCTCACGGTTACGCAACTGGGACCTGGTCTCGGACGCGGTCACGGTCAGGACGCCGTCGGCCAGGCGGCCCGCTAGGGCGTGCAGCGCTCGCTCCCGGTAGACCGATGGCAGCGCGGTGGAGCCCTCCAGGTCGAAGGAAAGCTCGACCCGGCTGTCGGTGGTGTTCACCGACTGGCCGCCGGGCCCGGTGGACCGGGAGAACCGCCAGGACAGCTCCTCAGGCGGCAGCGTGATGCCGCGGACGGTGACGTCGAGGCTCATCTCAGCTCATTGTCTCCCTCGTCAGACGTCGTGCCTGAGGGCGCGGGCCGGTAGCGTCCTGGCTTCGGGAGGCGTGCCGTGAGCGGTGGGAGCCTCATCCGGCCGGCGGCCCGGAGGTCAGCGCGGCGAGCACGTCGGGCAACACCGCGTCGGCCCGGCCGGCCAGCTCATCGCCGGACAGCAACTGGACCGGGTGCGGAATGTAGAGCACGCGGGCGCCGGGCATGCCGAGCAGGCGTGCCTGGGCCACGGCTTCGTCGGCGAACGGCGCCGTGGCGATGCCGACGGCGGGGATTCCCCGGCGCTCCAGGTGAACGAGGTCGCACAAACTGCACGACGTACACGAGCCTCAATCGGCGAGGGCCTCCACGACCAGCCCGCCCCCGCTGGCGATCTCGTCGATCAGGCTCAGCGCCGCGGGCTTGGAGAAGATCTCCTTGGTCACCCGCGCGGTCGCCGCGCCGGCCGCGGCCAGCAGCGTTTCCACCCGGTCGAGGAACTCCGCCCCCCGGTTCTTCCTGATGTCGAGCAGCACCACACGGCTCCCGGCCACAGTGGCCGGGCGTGGCGCGAGCGGCTCCGCCGCCCTGACCCGCTCGTCGAACGGGCTCACGTAGTCAGCGGCCACGCGATTCCACCTCCCGGGAGACGATCTGGGATCCCATGCCGGTACATGGGCCGAGGACAGCAGAGTAACGCCCGGCCTCACCACCGGCCACGAGCAGCACGATGGCGTCGGCCGACGCCCACTTGGGCACCAGCGCATCGGGGTCGGCCGCATGCACCACGGGAGTTGTCTCGCCGCGGCGCAACAGCCTGGCTGGCTTGCGTACCGCCTCGAACATAAATTGCCGCAGCCGCTGCTTGGTCCAGCCGGCGTCGCGGAACATCTGCGCGTGCTCGGGGCAGATCACGAACACCGACGGCTCCGCCAGCGGCCACCAGTTCGTGCTCCAGGCGCTGGCCGCCGCCCAGGCGAGGATGTAGCCGAGGTCCTCGGGGGTGCGGCTGCGGTGGTCGGAGATGGACAGCGGCGCATCGCTGCCGATGACCGTGACAACCGACTGGCCCGCCGCGAAACCGCGCTCCACGTGCAACGGCTCCCACGGGCTGCCCTCCTCGTCCTCCGCGACGCAGAAGCTGAGCTTGCCCATGTGGCCCAGCGTGGACCGGTCCATCGCCCCTGGCATCGCCCCGCCGGTCAGGCAGACGAGCAGCCGCAGCGCCCGGCCTATGGTGAGGTTGGCCCGGAAGCCGGGGCCGAGCGCGCCCATCCCGCTGTTCAGCCCGATGGCCTCGCGCACCGGGCCGTTGACCACCAGGAGCTGCCAGGCCGGCTGGGTGGTCACCGCCTGGCCGTGCAGGTTGAACGCGGGGTCGAGCACGGCCCGCGCGGCCGCGCCCACCACAGGGAAATACTCAGGGCGGCAGCCGGCCAGCACGGCGCAGGCGGCCACC
>DASXKD010000387.1:0-6823 GCA_036497045.1 Streptosporangiaceae bacterium
CAGGCGGCTCCCGCCGCAGCAGCCGGATCCCCCCAGGTGCGGCCATCACGCGGTCCAGGTGCTGCGTACCTACCCCTGCCGGCGGCGCGGCTACAGTTTCGCGCCGCACGGGGAGCGCAGCATCGCCCGCGCCTACCTCAAGGTGCTGCCGCGCGCCCGCTCCCTGATCTACCTGGAAGACCAGTATCTGTGGTCCACGACGGTCGCGGATGTGCTGGCCAGATCCTTGTCCGCCAACCCGGCACTGCACCTGATCGCCGTGCTGCCCACCTTCCCCGACCAGGACGGCAAACTGTCGCTGCCACCCAATCTGCTCGGCCGGGCCGCCGCGCTGGAGACGCTGCGGGCGGCCGGGGGCGACCGGGTGGCGGTGTACAGCCCGGAGAACGAGGCAGGCGTGCCGATCTACGTGCACGCCAAGGTATGCGTGATCGACGACACCTGGGCCATCGTCGGGTCTGACAACTTCAACCGGCGCTCGTGGACCCACGACTCGGAGCTGAGCTGCGCGGTCATCGATGAGGCCGGCGCACCGGGCGCCGAGACGATGCCCACCGGTGCCTGGCCGTATCCTCGGGCGCTGCGCATGGCGCTGGCCCGCGAGCATCTCGGTGCCGCGGCCGGGAGCGCGGAGGTCTCCGGGGCAGATGCCTTCGCGGCGTTCCAGCGGGCCGCGCAGGCCCTCGATGCCTGGCACGCGGGCGGCCGGCGGGGGCCACGGCCTCCCGGGCAGCTCCGCAGCTACCCTGCCCCGCAACTGTCGGCCTGGACCAGAACCTGGGCATCCGTGCCGTACCGGCTGGTCTACGACCCGGACGGGCGGCCGCTGTCCTGGCGCCGCGCGGGCAGGTTTTGAACCGGGGGAGCCGTCCCGGGCCAGCCCAGCACAGGGGTGAGGCCCTCGGCCCGGGTTTGGACGCGCCCGATGGGGGCAGTCGGATGCGATACCAAACCCCGTCAACAGGAGGGTTCCCATGTCAGCCGGAGCCATTGTTGCCATCATCGCGGCCGTTGTCGTGGTGGTCCTGGTCATCGGCCTGGTGTCGGCGGCCCGCCGCCGCAAGCTCCAGCAGCGCTTCGGCCCGGAGTACGACCGCGTGGTCGGCGAGACGCACAGCCACCGCAAGGCCGACGCCGAGCTCGCGGAGCGCGAACGGCGGGTCCGCAGCCTCGACATCCGTCCCCTGGACGAGACGGTCCGGGTCAAGTACGAGGGGGAGTGGACCGCCATCCAGGAGCGGTTCGTGGACCAGCCGGGCCAGGCGGTCGCCCAGGCGGGGATGCTCGTCACGTCCGTGATGAAGGACCGCGGCTACCCGACCGACGACCACGACCAGATCCTCGCGGACCTCTCGGTGGAGCACGCGAACACGCTGGACCATTACCGCACGGCGCATCAGGTCAGCCTGCAGGCCGAGGAGGGCTCCGCCGGCACCGAGGACCTGCGCTTGGCGATGCTCCATTACCGGGCGCTGTTCGGTGATCTGCTCGGCCAGCCGGCCGCGGCCGGGGCCGAGTCCCCGGCGCCGGCCGCGGCCGGGGCCGAGTCCCCGGTGCCTGGGACCGGGGGTGCCGTCACGGACTCCGCGCCTGTGGTGCCCGCACCCCGAACCGGACCGGCCCGCTAAGCGGGGCCCACCGGCCCAGCCGACCGCCCACGGCAGGTGCTTTACCGCCCGCCTGCCGTGGGCTTAGGCGCTCTCGCGGCGCATGTGCAGCCGGATGATGGTCCCGGCCGCCTGGCTGCTCCTGATCTCCACGAGGTCGCACACCTGGTTGACCACCCACAGGCCGTGGCCGGAGTCCTCGGGGGAGTGGCGCTGCCGCCCGGCGAGCGGGTCGGCGATCCAGCCCTGATCCTGCACCTGGCAGATGATCTCCTCGCCGGTGTGCCAGATCCAGAACGTCCCGCCCGCGCTGGTGTGCCGCAGGGTGTTCGCGGTGATCTCACCGGCCGCGATCACCAGGTTGGTAATCCGGTCGGCGGCCATGCCGAGCGCGGCGCCGTGGCTGGCCACCAGATCGCGGACCGGCCGCAGGCTCGTCTCGTAGCCGAGGGCCTGGGCGCCCGCGGGCGGTGCCGGCAACGGGTCCTCGCACTCGGCGGGAACCACCCCCTCGGCATAGCCGCTGGCGGGCTGGGCCAGGCCGGCCTGCAGGATGGACGGGTGGGTGCGCTGCGCTCCGCCGACCACCCAGGCGCCGAGGCCGCGGACGTCGTAGGGGCACAGGATACTGACCGCCGACGTGGCGAACGCCAGGTTGATGAGTGCCTCGTGCCTGGCGACCTCGCACAGTTCCGCATCCGAGCGTCCCGGCCAGATGGACTCGCCGATGTAGCGGACCCGCTGCCCGGGATGCTCCTGAACGAAGGCGTACAGTTCCGGGATCAGCCGCGCCGGGTTGCGGCCCGTCTCCGCTATGGCGCCGTAGCGCAACAGCGGCGACTCGGCCCCCAGGCGCTCACGCAGCAGCGCGGCCCGGCGGCCCGGGACCGCCACGAACGCCGGTTCGGCGTTGCGCAGACCCACCTGGACGAAGGTGGACAGAGCGGACAGGTAGTCGCGCTCATCGTCGTAGAGATAGGCAAGGTGGTCCAGGCCGTCATTGCCCGCGCCCCGGCTGGCTGCCGCACCGCCAGGAGCGCCCTGCCGGTGCGTCGTGCCTCTCGCGGGCCAGAACTGCTTCATGCCCGACTACGCACCTCCCAGGTGTCCGGGCGCAGGTCAGCGCGGGCAGCCGGGCGATCCACGACAGACACGATGGCCTCCTCGCAGTGCCCAACCAGACGCCTTGCCCTACGCTGCTTCCCCCACGATCGCCGATCATGCACCCGGATTCTCCCAGCGGGACCCGAATGAGATTACGATGAGGCGGTCGTCACCTGTCGTGGCCCGATGTCCGGGGGTGTAGATGGAAGGGATCCGTGTCTCGTCGCAGCACCGGGACGGGTTCGCGGTCGTCGCGGTCAGCGGCGAACTCGACATCGTGACGAGCCGCGGGTTCGACGAATTCCTGGCCGAGGTGCGCCGGGACGACGACCACGTCATCATCGACCTGAGCGCCGTGGACTTCATGGACACCGGCTCGCTGGCGGTGATCGTCGGTCACTGGAAGCAGGTGACGGCGGCCGGCGGCACGCTGGCGCTCGCGGGCGCGCGGTACCGCTACACCAAGACCCTCTGGATCACCGGGCTCGCCGACCGGTTGCCGCTCTACGAGAGCGTGGATGCCGCGGTCGCAGCGGGGCGGGCCGGGACCGGAGAGGCAGCGGCGGCCAGCCAGTCCTAGCCCTGCTGAATAAATCCCATTTCACCATGATCAACCTTGTAAAGCCGCAGTTCAGCGGCTTGGATCTTGATCGAAGACAGGATTATTCAGTGCCCTCCTAGGGGCCGTCACCTGTACCCCAGGCCGGGGCTGATCGATACGAACCTGACCAGCGTCTTCAGCAAGGTCGCCTACGCCGTATGACAGGTATCTCCGGCCTACCAGCCCCATTAGGCTGGTCCTTGGACCGAAAGCCAGGGATGCGGAGATTTGGGGCCCATGCAGCAGACGCCGCGCCGTCAGGGCGCTGGCAGTGAGATCGACGGCCTCAAGGCCAGGTACGGTGCGCTCCGGCAGGCCGCGACGCTGCCCGGGGCTGACCCGGCGCCGCTGCTGGAGGCCGCACTCGCCGAACTGGACGCCGCGGTCGCCGCGCTGACCTCGGACGGCGCGGATGGGCCGGGTGAGGGCGGCCAGGGCTCCTCGGCCGCCTCGCACGCGGAACGAAGGCTGCTGCACGCCGTCTTCCAGCAGGCGCCGGTGCCGCTGTTCCTGCTCGGCAGCGACGGCACCGTCCGGCGGGTCAACGCCGCAGCAGGCGACCTGCTCGGCTCGGGCCCCGGGTACGCCACCGGCAAGACCTTCTCTGCCTTCATCGACCTGCCGTCCCGGGCCGCCGCCGCCACCCATCTCGCCGCCGCGGCCCGCAAGGGCGAGACACGGCAGTTCCGCTGCGGGCTGCTCACCGCTACCGGGGCCGTGGACCACGTGCTGGCCGTGCATCCGGTCAGCGCCCAGGGAACCTCGGCACACCTCGTGGTGGCGGTGACCAGCGCCCGGTCCGTTCCGGCCGGCCGAGGGGGGAAACCGCGGTCCGAGCCGGGTGCGGAGGTCGTCCAGGCGATGACCCGCCGCCTGGACCTGGTGATGGCTGCCACCAGGATCCTGCTGGAGAACATCACCTACAGCGAGCCGGTGGCGATGCAGCGGTACGCCCGGCTTCTTGCCAGGGAACTGGCCGCCTGGGTCATCGTGGATGTCGAGGGCGGCCAGCGGCTGCGGCGGCAGCACGTGAGCGGGCCCGAGGACCAGCGCTCAGAAAAGCTGGCGCACGCGGTGGCGGCGGTGGACCCCGTACCGGACTCCGGCCCGTACCAGGTGCACGAGTCGGGCAGCACGCTGCTCATCGCGCACGCCGAGGACGCGGGCGCGCTTGGCGACGGGCCGGACGGCATCCCGCTGCTCATGCTGCTGGGCGCCACCTCGGTGCTCTCGGTCCCGCTGACCGACGGCGAGCACGCTTATGGGGTGCTGACCCTGGCCCGCTGGGCGGGCCACCCGCACTTCGAGATCGCCGACGTAGGGCTGGTGGAGGAACTGGGGGAGCAGCTCGCCCTGGCGATCAGGGTGGACCGCATGTTCCGGCACCGGGTCGACATCGCCGACGCGCTGCAGACCAGCCTGCTGCCCAGGAAGGTGCGGCAGATTCCCGGTACCGAGATCGCGGGCGCGCATGTGGCCGCCACGATGGCCGCCGAGGCCGGCGGTGACTTCTACGACGTCTACCCGTCCAGGGACGGCTGGGGCGTGGCGATCGGGGACGTGTGCGGCACCGGTCCGGACACCGCGGCGGTGACCGCCGCGGCACGGCACGCGATCCGGGCGCTGGCGCACCTGGACTCCGATCCGGCGGCGGTGCTGCGCGGCATCAACGACATCATGCTGACCGAGGATTTCGGCGGCCGGTTCGTCACCGCCGACGCCGGGCACCTGGGCTGGCGGGACGGGCGGCTGCACCTGTCCCTGGCCAGCGCCGGCCATCCCGGCCCGGTGCTGCTGCGGCCCGACGGACGCACCCAGGTACTGAACGGGGGCGGCCTGCCGCTCGGGATCTTCCCCGATGCCGAGCCGGCCACCCAGCAGGTCGACCTGGAGCCGGGGGATCTGCTGTTTCTGTACACCGACGGGCTGACCAGCGCCTGCGGCCCTGACCTGGTCCAATTCGAGGAACGGCTCACCGATGAGCTGGCCGCGCTGGCCGGGAAGCCGGCGGCGGTGCTGGTGTCGCGGATGCGCGACGTCGTGCTGGAGCTGTGCCAGGGCGACCTGCGCGACGACGTGACCATGCTCGCCGTGGCAGTGGGTGAGCCGCCCCGCTGATCCCCGCCTGGTCAGCCCTGGCGGTATTTATCGGCGTCCGCTTCCTTGACGGACATCCCCAGCCCCGGCTGGTCAGGGGCCGGCGTCAGTACCCCGCCGTCGGGGTCCAGGGCGCCGTCGAACAGCATCCGCTCGATCCGCTGATGGTCGTGGAAGTACTCGACGTGGCGCAGGTTGGGCACGGCCACGCCGACATGCGCGTGCAGGTTCGGCGCACAGTGCGCGGAGACCTGGAGGTTGTGCGCGGCGGCCAGGGCGGCACCGCGGAGGAACTCGGTGAAACCGCCGCACCGGGTGGCGTCGAGCTGCAGGCAGTCCACCGCGCCCGCCGCGATGAGGTGCGCCGAGTCCGCGAGCGACCAGCTGTACTCCCCGGCGGCCACGTCGGGGAGTACCTGCCGGCGGACCGCGGCCAGCCCGGCCAGGTCCTGGCTGGACACCGGCTCCTCGAACCAGGTCACGCCGTAGCCGGCCAGCCGGTCCGCGGCCCGGATCGCCTGGCCGACGGTGTAGCCGCCGTTGGCGTCCACGTACAGTTCGGTGGCCTCGCCGATCACCTCGCGGGCGAGCGCCACCCGCTCGGTGTCCCTGCGCTCGTTGCCGCCCCAGCTCTCGCCGATCTTGATCTTCACCCGCGGTATCTGGTCCCGCTCCACCCACCCGGTGAGCTGGTCACGGGTCTGCCTGGCGGCATAGCTGGTGAACCCGCCGCTGCCGTAGATGGGCACGCTGGCCCGCGCCTGGCCGAGCAGCCGGGCCAGCGGGCGGCCGAGCAGTCGCGCCTTGAGGTCCCACAGCGCGATATCCACGGCGGAGATCGCCGTCGCCGCGATCCCGGGCCGCCCGATGTTGCGTACCGCACGAATCATCGCCTCGCATGAGCCGGGCACGTCCAGAGCGCTCCGGCCGGTGACCACCCCGGCGAGCACGTCGGTGATGACATTCCTGGCCGCCCCGGCCGCATAACTCCAGCCGATGCCCGCCGCTCCGCCCGCCCGGGCGGTGGCGAGCACCATCGTGGTGGCGTCCCAGCTGAGCGTGCCGTCCGCCTCGGGCGCGTCGGTGGGGATGACGTAGGCCGCCGCGGCGACCTCGGTCACGGCCGGCTCATCGGTGCCCGTCACGCCCGCCATCAGCGGGCCACCCGGTCGTCGGCGAGCGCGCGGGCCGCTGCCTCGATTGCCTTCGCATCCATACCGCACGGCACTACCACGGTGCGGCTGTTTCAATCCGGCAGTTTCGATCCGGCAGTTTCGATCCGGCCCCTTGGGTAGGGATTTTCGGACGGCGGGGGCGGATGAGGAAAGGCGGACGGAAATGATGGGCGAGCCAGGCGCCGATGTGACGGACAACCTCACCGAGATGCAGAAGGCGCTGCTCGGCACGCAGACCC
>DASXKD010000388.1:0-31773 GCA_036497045.1 Streptosporangiaceae bacterium
GAGGTTGGCTACAACCTCCGGCAGGGCGTCGATCTGGCGCACCACCTGTCGCTGTGGAACATCCTGTCGCGCAATGCCGTCTTCCTGACCGGCAGCGGGACCAGTGACGACCACTTCGGCACGGACTGGTACGGCATCAACAACAACTGGATCACGTCGGCATGGGCCGCGAGCACTCAGGCGGCGGACCTGGTGGCGGCGCTCGCCGCCGGGCAGGCGTGGTGCGGCTCCCTGTCGGAGTTCGGCGCCGGCGCCAGCCTCAACCTGGTCGTCGACGGCACCTGCCCGATGGGGTCGGCCAGCGTGTCCTCGCTGCCCCAGCGGCAGCTCACGGTGACCGCCACCGGGATACCTGCGGGCGGGTCGCTGGTCGTCCTGCAGGGTGGGGTGGATTATGCCGGAACCACCGGGCTGGCCGACAACACCCAGGTCATCGCCAGCTACTCCGGCACGGAACTAGCCGCGGGCGGCGGCGTGGAAACGCTGACCGCCGACACGAGCAGCGAGAGCTTCGCGGTGCTGCGGGTCACCGACGCCAGCGGCACCACGGTCGCCGTTTCCAACCCCGTCTGGATGCTGCGGAACATGCCACCGAATGGGATTCCGGCACCGCGGCAAGCATAGGCCGCCGTAGGCCTGGACCGGGCCAGGTCTCTCAGCCGGCCTGAGGGTGGTCCCGAAGCCAGAGCTGCTCGCCGTCCTCGACCGCACCGGACGGCCGCAGCCCGGCGCGCCGGGCCACCGCGGCGGACGCGGCATGCTCCGGGTGGATGCGTGCCTGGATGACCTGGACCCCGCGTGAGTCCAGCCAGCCGACGAGCGCCCGGGCGGCCTCGGTGGCGTATCCGTGCCCCTGCCACGGCAGGCCGACGACCCAGGCGATCTCGGCACGCCGCCCCTCGCCGGTGATCGTTGCTTGGACGTAACCAACGGCGTCTCCATCCGGCTCGCGGCGCAGGATCCAGTTACGCCATTCCTCGCGGCCGTCCGGTGACCGCCCGGCCGCCTGTCCGGCATACCGGGCGCGCAGCTCGTCCAGTCCCGGCGGGGCCCCGCCGGTGTAGGTGTAGAGGGCGTCCCCGCTCAGCACCCCTGCCATCTCGGCGGCATCGGCCACCGCCAGCGGAACGAGGCGAAGCCGAGCGGACGATATCTGATCGATGGTCATGGCCTCCCGGCCGTGAGTGCGATGTCAGGCAAGCCCTGACGAGTCCTACCCTAACGGAAGGCTTACATAGTGCTGGGCGCCTGCCACGGAAGCCCCGGGAAGGCCGGCGGCAGCCGGCAAAGACACCCTGGATTCCTCCAAAAGGGGGGTAACCAGCACCGCCTGGCAGCGAAGCTGTGATCCAGGGCCTCCGCCCGGGCGTCACTCAGGCGGGGGCATTCACGCTCCGGCGGCAGGTGCTGCCCCCGGACCGGACGACCTGGTGGGGTCATCGCATGGGCTTCGAGTGGCATGCCGGCAGGCGCGTTGCCGGGCCAGCCACTACGGCGATCCTGGCCTCGGCCGCTCTTGTGGCGAGCATGACGGTGCTGGCCGGAGCCGGGACGAGCGCCGCGGCGGCACGCCCGGGCGAAGCATCCCGCGCCCTGACCGCGGGAGCCTCCGCAGCCCGGGCAGCGGGGGCCGCGGCCCCGGACGGGACGATCTCCACGGTTGCCGGGGGCGTGGGTGGCCCGGCAGCGGGCACCAGCGTGAACCTGGGCGTGTCCACGCCGGTCGCGGGCACCGCCAGCTCACCGTGCGGCGTCTCGTTCGGCCAGGGGCAGCTTCTCGTCGCCGACAACTGGACCGTGCGCAGCATCGACCCGGCATCCGGCAGGCTGACCACGCCGCTGGGCACCGCGGCCAGCGGGCCGTTCCGCGACGGCAGCCAGGCGGCCAGCACCTCGATGGACACCTGCGCGGTGGCCGTGGACGCCGCGGGCAACCTGGTGATCACCGACGCGGCGAACGACCGCCTCCGGGTGGTACCGGCTGCCACCGGCACGTTCTACGGCCAGCAGATGACCGCCGGGAACATCTACACGATCGCCGGGACCGGGACCTACGGGTCCTCCGGCGACGGCGGCCCCGCGACAAGCGCCCAGCTCAGCGACCCGGCCAGCGTGGCGGTCGACGCGGCGGGCAACCTGGTGATCACGAGCAACTCCGCCAGCCGGGTCCAGGTGATCGCGGACCAGGACGGCAGCTACTACGGCCAGCCGATGACCGGCGGCGACATCTACACCATCGCCGGGGACGGCACCGCCGGGTATACCGGCGACGGCGGCCCGGCCACCAGCGCCAGGCTGGACGGCCCGCAGGGCATGACCGTGGACGCCGCCGGGAACCTGGTCATCGCCGACACCGGCAACAGCGTGATCCGGGTGATCGCCGGCCACGACGGCACGTTCTACGGCCAGCAGATGACCACCGGCGACATCTACACCATCGCCGGCACCGGCACCGCCGGGTATGCCGGCGACGGCGGCCCGGCCACCAGCGCACTGGTCAGCGCCCCAGCCGGGGTGGCGGCGGACACCGCGGGCAATCTGCTGATCGCCGACAGCGGCAACAGCGTGGTCCGGGTGATCGCGGACCAGGACGGCAGCTACTACGGCCAGCCGATGACCGGCGGTGACATCTACACCATCGCCGGCACCGGCACCGGCGGGTTCACCGGCGAAGGGAACCTCGCCGCCCGCGCCGAACTCAACGCCCCGCAAGGCCTCACAGTGGACGGGAGCGGCAATGTAGTGATCGCGGACACCGGCAACTACCGGGTTCGCGTGGTGGCGGCCGGCACCGGCACGTTCTATGGCAAGCAGATGACCGCCGGCCACATCTACACCGTGGCCGGGGGCAGTCCCAGCGGGCTTGCCGGCGACGGCGGCCCGGCCACCGCGACCCGGCTCAGCCTTCCCTACGGGGCGACGGTGGACGCCGCCGGGAACCTGGTCATCGCGGACACCGGCAACAACAGGATCCGCGTGATCGCGGCCGCGTCCGGTTCGTTCTACGGCCAGCCGATGACCGCCGGGGACATCTACACCGTGGCCGGCACCGGAATCCGTGGCTTCTCCGGTGACGGCCACCCCGCGACGGCGGCCAAGCTCAACGGCGCGGCCGGGGTCGCCGTGGACGCGGCCGGGAACCTGGTGCTCGCGGACACCGGCAACAACAGGATCCGGATCGTGGCGGGCGTCACCGGCACGTTCTACGGCCAGCAGATGACCGCCGGGAACATCTACACGATCGCCGGCACCGGCACCGCCGGGTACACCGGCGACGGCGGGCCCGCCGACAGCGCCCGGCTGAGCGCCCCGGTCAGCGTCACGATGGACGCCGACGGGAACCTGGTCATCGCCGACAGCGCCAACAACGTGATCCGCGTGGTCGCCGGCCACGACGGCACGTGCTACGGCCAGCAGATGACCGGCGGGAACATCTACACGATCGCCGGCACCGGCACCGCCGGGTACACCGGCGACGGCGGCCCGGCCACCAGCGCCACGCTCTACTACCCCCAGGGCGTGACGGCGGACAGCACCGGGAGCCTGGTCATCGCGGATACCGGTAACAACGTGATCCGGGTTGTGGCCGGCCATGACGGCACGTTCTACGGAGAGCAGATGACCGGCGGGAACATCTACACCGTCGCCGGCACCGGGGCCCAGGGCTTCTCCGGCGACGGCGGCCCGGCCACCAGCGCCGGGCTGACCGTCCCGGCCAGCGTGACCACGGACGCCACCGGGAACCTGGTCATCGCCGACTACGGCGACAACCGGGTCCGGGTCGTGGCGGCCAGCGACGGCAGCTACTACGGCCAGCCGATGACCGGCGGCGACATCTACACGATCGCCGGCAGCGGGGCCCCGGGCTTCTCCGGCGACGGCGGCCCCGCCACCAGTGCCACACTGCACTACCCGCAGGGCGTGACGGCGGACAGCACCGGGGACGTGCTGGTGACTGATTCCGGCGACAACCGGGTCCGGATGATCACCGGCTCGAACCCGGCCACCAGGACCGGCCTCCCGGCGGCCGCGGCCGGGCGGCCAGGCTCGCGGGCACACACTGCCGGGCGCCCGGCACGTAGGCATGCGGCGCGGGCCGGCGACCCGGCCAGCGCCGGGCCTTACGTGACACTGCTGTTCTCTCGCACCGAGACCAGCGCGGCCGACAACTGCGTGCCCGACAACAGCGGGATCGCGCCGCTGGATACCGTGGTGGCGCCGTACCTCCGCTCGCTGGGGATGACCGGCACCGGCACCCTGGTCACCGGGATGACCCAGGCGACGGTCCCGACCTGCACGCACTCCGGCGACTCACTCACCTCGTCCTGGGCCGATGCGGCCAACCTCGCGAGCAACTTCGGCTGGTCGTTCGTGTCCCACACCGCGACGTACCCGTCCCAGCTCGGCAGGCTGGCGCCGACTCAGTCGTACGCGGAAACCTGCGGTTCGGTGGCCGTCCTCGACGGGCAGGGGCTGCCCGGCGGGCACGGGCTCATCGCCTACCCAGGGATACAGACTCCCCCGGTCGCGCTGCAGGCCGGGTACGGGGCGAACTGCTTCGCCTGGGGGCGGGCCTACAACAAGTCAGGAACGACGCCCGCCGCGAACGGCACCACGCCGCCGTACTGGCAGGAGACCGAGGCCGTCAACGGCGGCGCCTGCCACGTCCAGACCGC
The DNA here is from genome assembly GCA_036497045.1 of Streptosporangiaceae bacterium. Classification (GTDB taxonomy): domain Bacteria; phylum Actinomycetota; class Actinomycetes; order Streptosporangiales; family Streptosporangiaceae; genus DASXKD01. The sequence continues at coordinate 4,677 of DASXKD010000388.1, forward strand.
ACCGTGCTACAAGGTCAGCTCGGGGGCGACCGGTCATCTGCGCTACGACGAGCCAAGCACGATCATCGCCAAGATCCAGGCGCTGCAGCCCGGACAATGGTTCACGCTCCAGGTCTACGTCCTGGTCACCGGCACCAACCCGGGCTACTCGCACAACGCAACCCGCTGGGACTGCACCTCGCCGGACCCGGCGCTGCACTGGACTAACGACAACGAGCGGTACTGCTACTCCGACTGGCAGCAGATCGTCAGCGCCATCGCCGCCATGCCGAACGTCACCGTGACCGACCCGCTCACGGTCGGCGTGGCCTTCGGCCGGCCGGCCAGCTACCCGTAACCCCGGCCACGAACCACGCCGCGGGCAACACCGCTGACCGGCCGCGCGGGCACGCACTACGGTCGTAGCGTGCCCTACAGCGAATGCGACGTCCTCGTGGTGGGCGCCGGGGTGAGCGGGCTCACCACGGCGATCTGCCTTGCCGAGTCCGGGGCGCGGGTACTCATCCGTGCGGCCGCTCCCCCGGGACAGACCACCTCCTCGGTCGCCGGGGCGATCTGGGGACCGCACCTGGTCGAAGAGAGCGCCCGGGTGGACCAATGGGGCCGGGAGACGCTGGCCGTCCTGCGGGAACTAGCCGCCGACCCGGCGGCCGGGGTGCGGACCCTGAGCGGCGTGGAAGGGACCCGCGGCGTCCCGCCCCAGGCCGGCTCGGCCGAGGGTGCTCCCGCGGCGCCGCCGGGCTGGATGAGCGACCTCGTCCCCGCCCCGTGCCGCGCCGGGGACCTGCCCCCGGGCTTCGCCAGCGGCTGGCGGTACTCCGCGCCACTGGTGCACATGCCCACGTATTTGGGCTACCTGCTCGCCAGGTTCGAGGCCACGGGTGGACGCCTGGAGGCGGCCACCGTCGGCTCGCTGCCAGCGGCGGGCACGGAGCACGGCGCCCGTGTCGTGCTCAACTGCACCGGGACGGGTGCCCGCGGCCTGCTGCCTGACCCGGAGCTGAAGCCGTTCCGCGGCCAGGTGGTGATCGCGGAAAACCCGGGCCTGAGTGAGTTCTTCATCGCGCCCCCCGACGAGACCAGCGAACTGGTGTACCTGTTCCCGCACGGGGACACCGTGGTGCTCGGCGGTACCGAGGTGGGCGACGACTGGAACACCGAGCCGGTCCCGGCCGTGGCGCAGAGAATCCTGCGCGACTGTGCCGCGATCGAGCCGCGGGTGCACGGCGTCCGGGTGCTCCGCCACCGCGTCGGGCTGCGCCCGTTCCGGCCGCAGGTCCGGCTGGAGGCGGAGCCAACCGGGCCTGGGCCGCTTGTAGTGCACAACTACGGCCACGGCGGCGCCGGGGTCACCCTGTCCTGGGGCTGCGCCAGGGAGGCCGCCGGGCTGGCCGCTCAGGCCCTCGGCTGAGCCGCAGGCCCCAGCCCAGGCCACCGGGGGGTTCCAGGGGGGTCGCTCCCCCGGGCTAGCAGGGCTTACAGCCCTGGGAGCGCCGCCCGGGCCCGGTCAAGCAGTTCCGGGTCGCCGCTGATCTCCACTGGCGGGGTGTGCCCGGGATCGAGCCGCCCGTACACCAGCCGCAGCAGCGCCTCGGCGGGCAGGTGGACCTGGCCATCGGCGGTGGCGCCCGCCGGGCCTTCGCCCGGCCATCCCCCCAGGGTCACCTTGTCCGCCACCTCGAGCACGAAGTCAGCCTCGGGCTCGGTGCCGCGCAGCCGCAGCCGGAACGGCCCGCCGTCCGCCTTCCCCGTCCACCCGGCGAGCATCGGCAGTTGCACCATGAGCAGTTCCACCGCGTCCGGCGCGACCTCGGCCGCGGAGTCGAGGGCAACGGCCACGTCCCAGGTGTGCACGGCGTGCTCGGACAGGCGCATCCGGCACAGGCCGGCCGCGTCGAGCTGCCTGCCGAAGAAGTCGGCGGATATCCCGTCCAGTTCCGCGTCGGTCAGCCCTTCGAGCCGCTTGATGTGCGCCTCGTCGGCGGGCAGGCAGTCCGCCGCCTGCTGCTGCGGGGTCTTGGCGTTCCAGGTGTCCCAGATCGGGGCCACGGCATCCCGGTCCATCGGCTGCCCGGCCAGCGCGGCCTCCAGCATCAGCAGAGAGATCTCGGCACCGCTGCCCAGGTGCGACAGCACCTGCGCGACGGTCCAGTCCCGGTCGTAGGACTGGCCGGTGAGCTGGTCCTCGCTCATGGCCCCGATCAGCGAGGCGAGCCGCTCATGGGAGTTACGCAGGGCGGCGATGTAGGCGTGGGAATCGTTGTCCACGGGGACTCCGTTCGGCCGGAAGGTAGGGGGCGAGGGCCAGGGCGGCCTCGCCCAGCCTACGGTCACCACCCGCGGCGCGAGGGCGGGCCCTATGGTTGCACTCATGAGGATCGGTTTCGGCGCGCCCGTGTCCGGCGCCTGGGCAACTCCGCAGTACCTGAGCCGTTTCGCCGCCGAGGCCGAGGCGGCCGGTTACGGGTCATTGTGGACATTTCAGCGGCTGCTGGTGCCGGAGGGCTCGGCGATGGAGCCGGTGTACCACAGCGTGCTTGACCCGATGGTTGCCCTGGGTTTCGCGGCGGCCGTGACGTCCCGGATCCGGCTCGGGGCCGCGGTCGTGAACATGCCCTACCTCTCCCCCGCCTATCTGGCCAAGCAGGCCGCCTCGGTGGACGTGCTGTCGAACGGCCGGCTTGACCTGGGCCTCGGCCTGGGCTGGATGCCGGAGGAGTTCGCCGCGGCCGGCGCCATCATGCCGGGCCGCGGTGCCCGCAGCGCCGAGTACATCGAGGTGATGCGCCGCCTGTGGGCCGGCGGGGTCACCGAGTTCCACGGTGAGCACTACACGGTCCCGGCGGGCCGCGCGGCGCCGCTGCCGGTGCAGCGCCCCGGCCCCCCGGTGCTGCTCGGCGGGGCGGTGCCGCGGGCGCTGCAGCGGGTCGGCAGGATGGCCGACGGGTGGATCACCTCCAGCCGTGCCGATCTGTCGCGTATCGGTGCGGGCATCGAGGTGATCAGGGCCGCGGCGGCGGATGCGGGCCGGGACCCGGCCGCGCTGCGGATCATCTGCCGCGGGGTGGTGCGCTGGGGAGCCCCGGTGACCGTGCCGGAGGGAGGCGGCCGGGTGCTGCTTTCCGGCGGTTTCGACGAGATCCGCGCCGATACCCAGTGGCTGGCGGAACAGGGCGTGACCGAGGTCTTCTACGACCTGAACTGGGATCCGCTGGTGGGCGCGCCCGACGTGGACCCGGCCGGGGCGGCGGCCCGGGCGCAAGAGATCCTCGAAGGGCTCGCTCCAGGCCGCTGACCTGCTGTTTGCCGCTCCGCAGATGCATTACGCCGCGAGCGGGTAAGTACCCCTCGGACAGTGAGCGAGTCTCACCGGGGAGGAGATGGCGCCACCATGGAGACCGCTGTTTCCTACCGGGCCGCAGTGCCCGGAGCGCCGGTACTGACCCGGTCCGGCAAGGAGATCGGCACACTCGAACACGTGCTCGAAGTACCGGGCCTGGACCTGTTCGACGGGATCGTGATCGCGACCGACTGGGGCCTGCGGTTCATCGATGCCGACCGGGTCGAGCTGATCACCATCACGAGCATCCGGTGCAGCCTCGACGACGCCGAGGCGGACCGGCTGCCGCCGCCCGACGGTGCCGCGGTGTACCAGGTCAGCTCGCTGGATGAGATCGGCGACTCGCTGCACGAGCGGCTCGGCCGGATGTTCCGCCGCCCGCACTGGACTCAGGAGTAGGAACGGGCCAAAGCCCCGTGACGGGGTCACGGAGCGGGTTCCGGTCCTCGGGGTCTGGGGTGTCCCCAGAAAGCGGAGCGTTCCCCGGGCCAGCACTTTGCTACCCTGGCGGCATGAGTACCGACTCCCACGCGCCCGGAGCGCGCCAGGCCAGCCTGGTGCCGGACAAGCCTGCGCTTGACGGCATCGAGGACAGGTGGTCTCGCCAGTGGGAGATCTCGGGCGTAGTACAAGTTTGACCGCTCCGCGTCGCGTGGCGAGGTTTACGCCATCGACACTCCCCCGCTGACCGTCAGCGGGAAGCTGCACATCGGGCACGTCTGCTCGTTCAGCCACACCGACTTCGTCGCGCGGTACCAGCGCATGCGCGGCAAATGTGTGTTCTACCCGATCGGGTGGGACGACAACGGGCTGCCGACCGAGCGCCGGGTGCAGAACTACTACCACGTGCGGTGCGATCCAGCGCTGCCCTACGACCCGGGGTTCTCCCCGCCAGCCAGCAACGGCGGCGAGCAGAGGCCCATCTCCCGCCGTAATTTCACCGAACTGTGCCACCGGCTCACCGACCTGGACGAGCAGGCTTTCGAGGAGGTGTGGCGGCGGCTGGGGCTGTCGGTGGACTGGTCCACCATGTACCGGACCATCGACGACAGCTCCCGGGCCATCTCCCAGCGCGCCTTCCTGCGCAACCTGGCCAGGGGCGAGGCCTATCTGGCCGAGGCGCCGTCGCTGTGGGACGTGACGTTCCAGACCGCGGTGGCCCAGGCCGAGGTGGAGGACCGCGAGGTCGCCGGGGCGACGCACACGATCGCGTTCCGCCGCCCCGGCGGGGAGCCCGTCCCGGTCGTGACGACCCGGCCCGAACTGCTCCCCGCCTGCGTAGCGCTGGTGGCCCATCCCGGAGACGAGCGCTACGCGGCGCTGACCGGGACGGCCGTGCACAGCCCACTGTTCGGGGTGGAGGTGCCGGTGCTTGCGCACCACCTGGCCGACCCGGCCAAGGGCACCGGGATCGCCATGGTGTGTACGTTCGGCGATAGCAACGACGTCACCTGGTGGCGGGACCTGCAGCTGCCGGCCCGGCCGGTGCTGGGCCGGGACGGGCGGCTGCTGGCCAGCCCGCCGGCCGCGATCACCTCCCGGGCGGGCCGCGTCGCCTACCGGCAGCTCGCGGGCGACACCGCGCAGGCGGCGCGCAAGCGGATCGCCGCGATGCTGCGTGCCTCCGGCGACCTGCTGTCCGGCCCGGACCCGGTGCGGCACGCGGTGAACTTCTACGAGAAGGGCACCCAGCCACTGGAGATCGTCACCAGCCGGCAGTGGTACATCCGCAACGGCGCTCACGACGAGCGGTTGCGCGCGGGGCTGCTGGCCCGTGGCGAGCAGCTCGACTGGCACCCGCCGCACATGCGGGTCCGCTACGAGAACTGGGTGAACGGCCTGGCCGGGGACTGGCTGATCAGCCGGCAGCGGTTCTTCGGCGTGCCGATCCCGGTGTGGTACCCGCTGGACGGCGAGGGCAAGCCGCGTTACGGCGCCCCGATCCTCCCGGCCGACGGCGCGCTGCCGGTGGACCCTGCGGCCGACCCCCCGCCGGGCTACACCGCGGACCAGCGCGGCCAGCCGGGCGGCTTCGCCGGGGATCCGGATGTGATGGACACCTGGGCCACGTCGTCGCTGAGCCCGCAGCTGGCCGCCCGGTGGACCCTGGACGGCGACCTGCTGGACCAGCTGTACCCGATGGACCAGCGACCGCAAGCCCACGAGATCATCCGGACCTGGCTGTTCTACACGGTGCTGCGCGGGCACACCGAGGCGGGCGTGCTGCCGTGGCGGCACGCGGCGATTTCCGGCTGGGTGCTGGATCCGGACCGGAAGAAGATGTCCAAGTCGGTGGGGAATGTGGTTACCCCGATGGACTCGCTGCGCAAGTACGGCAGCGACGCCGTCCGCTACTGGGCCGCGGGCGGCCGGCTCGGCGCGGACGTCACGTTCGACCCGGCACAGCTGCGGGTCGGCCGCCGGCTAGCGATCAAGATACTTAACGCCAGCCGTTTCGTGCTCGGTCTCGCACCGCCGGAAGGGGACCGTGGCGATCACGGCGAGGGTGGCGGGGGGGCGCGGCCCCGTGACGAAGGAACGGGCCGCAGGCCAGCGGGGGTTCCGGGGGGCGTCCCCCGGGCCAGCACCATTAGCGAGCCGCTCGATGTGGCGATGCTGGAGCGCCTGGCCGGGGTGATCGGGCAGTGCACACGGGCACTGGACGACTACGACCACACCGGGGCGCTGATGGCCGCCGAGGAGTTCTTCTGGTTCTTCTGCGACGACTACCTGGAACTGGTGAAGGGCCGCGCCTACGGTGAGCGGGGCGAGGGGCCCGGGGCCAGCGCCCGCGACGCGCTGCGGCTGGCCCTCGCGGTCATCCTCCGGCTGTTCGCACCGTTCCTGCCGTTCGTCACGGCGGAGGTGTGGTCAAGGTGGCAGGACGGTTCGGTGCATACGGCCGCATGGCCGGTCCCGGAGGAGGTGGCACCTGCGCCGGCGGCGTCGCCGGCCGGGGAGCCGCCGGGCACGCCGTCGCTGGCCGCAGCGTCGCTCGCCGTGGCGTCCGGCGCCATCGCCGCGATCCGGGGGGCCAAATCGGGCGCCCGGGTGTCGATGCGGGCGCCGGTGCGGACGCTGGTGGTGACGGCACGGCAAGATCACCTGGACGCAGTGCTGGCGGTGCTGCCCGACGTGCAGGCGGCGGGCCGGGTGGAGCACACCGAACTGCGGCCGGGTGACCAGGCCGAACCTGCCTACCAGGTCACCCTCTGACCCGGCAGGTCACCCTCTGACCCGGGCCACGGCAGGGCGCTCGGTCCTCCAGCCGAGCGCTCACTCCTCCGCCGGGTCGGCGGTGAGCAGGCTGATCCACTCGTCGGCCGCGTCCGGTTCCGTGGGCACGTCCGCGGCCGCCCGCCGGGACCTGGCCCGGCGCGCCTGCCGTGCCGACTGCGCGGGTTCCGGCTGATCGGGCTTGGTCGGCGCGGCGGCACCGGTCTCGTCCGGCCCGACGGCACTGGCCGCAGGTGGTGCGGCGGCGCTGTTCTCGCCGGGCCCGGGGGCGTCGGCCTCGGGTGGCTTGGGCAGGCCGGCCTCCGTCCGGCCAGGCTCCTCCGTGGCCGGGCGCGGCCTGGGCAGCCCCGGGTCGGTCTGCGCGTCGTCCACCGACTGGTCCGCGGCCGGCCTGGGCGCGGCGTCGCTGGCCAGCAACCCGTTCCGCATCGCGGTACGCAGCGGCGGACCTGGCCATTCGCTGGCCACATCGGCGTCCGCCTGCGCGCGCCACCTCGCGGCCTGGGCCCCGTCGGGGGCCTGCGCGCCCGCCGCCAGCCGCTCCCAGTCCGCGGCCGGGTCCACGGCGGCCTCGGCGTCACGGGTGACCGGCCTGGCCCAGCCCGGGTGGCCGGCGAGCGGCGCGGGCGACCACGGCCCGCTGCCGCCGTCCTTGTCCGGGGGTTCCTCGGCCGTGGGCTCCTGCGCCGCTGCTACGTCCGCGGCGGATTCCGGCTTCACCGGCTCATCCGGTACCTGCTCCGGGTCCGCCGGATCCGGGCGCACCGGCTCCGGTCCGGCGAGGGCCGCCGCGATCGACCCGGCCCTGGCAGGCTCGGCTCCTGTGGGCCCGGTCTGGGCGTGCCCGGTCTCGGCGGGCCCGGTCTCAGCGGGCCCGGTCTCAGCGGGCCCGGTCTCGGCGGGCCCGGTCTCGGCGGGCCCGGCCCTCACAGGCTCGGGGGCCTCCGCTACGGCGGGCTCGTCTGTGCCAGCGCGTTCCTTGTCGCTGGCCTCGGCCACCGCGGGCGCCGCCGCCCAGCCGGGCTCGTCGTCGGCTGCCAGCGCCGCCACCCACCCGGCCTCGTCGTCCGTGGGGGGCGCCCAGCCCGGGTCGTCTTCCCCGCCCGCCGTGGCACGTTCCCCGCCCGCCGTGGCACGCCAGCCGGGATCGTCCTCCTGGGCTGCGGGAACCGGCCATGGCGGGTCATCGTCGCCGACCGCGGGAACCTGCCACTGTGGCTCCTCGTCCGCAGCCACCGGAACCGGCCAGGCCGGCGGTTCCTCCGCGGCCGTGGCGGCCCAGCCGGGCTCACCGTCCGCGGGACTCCACGCGGGTGCCTCGCCGCCGGTCCATCCGGCCTGGCCGCCGGACCAGGAGGTGTCGTCCCCGGCCGCGCCGGACCAGTCCCGCTCGGTGATGCGCAGGTCGTGGAAGGTGACCCGGAAGCCTGGGCCCTCCGGTGCGGCGGCCATGACACCGGCGAGCACCTCGCGGTCCGGCGGCATGAACACCAGCGCGGCTAGTTCCGGGGGGCCGTCGCCGATCACGTACCTGACCTCCACCGCGTCCCCACGGCGGGACACCCGCAGCACGATCTCGTCGGTGCCCTCCGGCAGGTCGGTCACCATCCAGCTGGACCGGCCGAGCGTCAGCACGGTGCTCAGCCTGGCCCGGCCCTCGAAGAACTCCACGCCGGTCTTCAGCCAGGTGCGCTCGTCGGCCCGCAGCATGACGCCCGCCTGGTCGTACTGAACCCCCAGCATGCAGCGCATCCGGACGGACACGTCAAGGTCCCCGGCGAGCACCTCGCCGTACACATGACCGCTGTCCCTGATGTAGCCGTAACCGGTCTCGCGCCAGAAATCTGTGCTTGGATCGACACTCACCGTGAGCACATCACCGGTTCGCTGCCAGCTGGCGGGCTCGTTAAGCCACTCCATGGGGCCCTCCGCGGTGTCTGTCGTCTCCACGGTATCGGTATCCGGCGAGGTAGTCTCGGCCACATGGACAAGGTCCAGCGAACCGAGGCGCAGTGGCGCGACATGCTTACCCCGGATGAGTACCAGGTACTCCGGGAGGCGTGCACCGAGGCGCCATGGGCCGGCGAGTACACCAACACCAAGGCCGAGGGCGTGTACCGGTGCCGCGCGTGCGGTGCCGAACTGTTCCGCTCGGGGGAGAAGTTCGAGTCCCACTGCGGCTGGCCGAGCTTCTACCAGCCGTCCAGCGACGACGCTGTGGTGCTGATCGAGGACCGCTCGCTGGGCATGGCGCGCACCGAGGTCAGGTGCGCGCGCTGCGACTCTCACCTTGGCCACCTGTTCCAGGGCGAGGGCTACCCGGTCCCCACGGACCAGCGCTGGTGCATCAACTCCATCTCGCTCACCCTGGAGCCTGCGGCGGGCGAGTGACCTGACTCCCCCGCCGGCCTCTAGGCTGGCAGCCACCCGCGCCGTTCTGAGCGGGCCACAGCTTGAGCACAAGGCACTGCAATGCGATTGAAAATGCCGGTTGCCACTGCGTCCGCGCGCGGGAATGGGATACGGCACCTCGTCCCCGCACCGGTGGTCGACGCGGTGACCGCGATCGCGATCGCGGTGATCGGGCTGGCCAGCGGGCTCGGCGCCCGGGCACAGCACGAGCACATGCCGCTGGCTGCAATCGCATTGCTCGCGGCCATGGGCCTGGTGCTTTACCCGCGACGGCGCTTCCCCGCGACGGTGCTCGCCGCCGTGGCCGCTATGGTGGCCGCGCTCGCCGTGATGCGCGCCAATCTGGGCGGCTCGTTCCTTGCCGTGTTGTGCGCGTGCTACAGCGCGGCCGTGTACGGCAGCCGCCGCCTGGTGATCGGGTTGTTCACCGCGGCCGTGGCCGCCGTGCTGCTGATCAGCATCCCGCGGGCGTTCGGCGTCGGCGGGGATGTGATCCGCGCGGTACCGGTCCCGACAATCCTCGCCGCCGCCGGGGCGGCCCTGTTCGGCCTGCTGATCAAGGGCCAGTTCTCCGCACGGAACGCCGCACTGGCGGTGATGGCCGAGCGTGCAGAGTGGGCCAGCGCGCAGCGGGACCAGGAGGCCCGGCGGGCGACGCTGGCCGAGCGGCTGCGGATCGCGCGGGAACTGCACGACATCGTCGCCCACCATGTCAGCGTCATCGTGATCCAGGCGCAGGGGGCGCAGCGTGTGGCTGGCCGGGAACCAGACCGGGCGGTCCGCGCCATGGCCGACGTGGAGCGGACCGCCCGGACCGCGCTCGACGATATGCGGCGGATGCTCGGCCTGCTCCGGCCGCCGGGCGACGTGGACGGCGACGGGGAGGCCGCCGCGGGCGGCCTGGGCGTGGCGCGGGGCATCGCCGACCTCGGCGCGCTGGCCGCCAGCATGACCGCGGCGGGGCTGCCGGTCATGGTGCGCGCCACGGGCGAGCCGTACCCGGTACCCGAGGACGTCGGGCTCACCGTGTACCGGATCACCCAGGAGGCGCTGACCAACGTGCTGAAGCACGCCGGCCCGGCCGAGGCCGAGGTGCACCTGCACTACGGCGAGGATCTGGAGCTCAGCGTCACCGATGACGGCCGGGGCGCGGCCGCAGGCCTGGCCGGGCCTGCCGCGCCCGGCGCGGGCCGCGGCACCACCGGGATGCGGGAACGGGCCGCGATGCTGGGCGGCAGGTTCACGGCCGGGCCGCAGGCGGGCGGCGGGTACCAGGTGCATGCCACGCTGCCCTGCCAGCGCGACAGCGGACCCGCGGTGCCTGCTCAGCGAGAAAGCGAGCCGCGTTGATCAGGATTCTGCTGGCCGATGACCAGCCGCTGGTGCGCACCGGGTTCCGGATGATCCTCGACGCGGAGCCGGACATGGAGGTCATCGCCGAGGCCGGGGACGGCGCCGATGCGGTCAGGCAGGCCAGGCGGCTGCGGCCCGACGTGGTGGTCATGGACATTCGCATGCCGGTGCAGGACGGCATCACCGCCACCGCGGAGATCACCGCGGCCGGACACGCGCGGGTGCTGGTGCTCACCACGTTCCATGTCGACGAGCACGTGGTCGGCGCCCTGCGGGCCGGGGCGAGCGGGTTCCTGCTCAAGGACACCCACGCCGACCGGCTGCTCGAGGCGATCCGGGTGGTGCATGGTGGCGACGCGATCGTGGACCCCGTGGTCACCCGCAGGCTGCTGGACCAGTTCGTGCACCGGCTCCCCGATCCCGCTGGCGCCGGTCCGCCGCCGGGGGCTGCCGCGGACCGGCTGGGTGGGACCACCGGGCGGGAGCGCGAGGTGCTCGCCCTCGTCGCCCAAGGCCTGTCCAACGCCGAGATCGCGGCCGAACTGGTCGTCACCGAGACCACCGTCAAGACGCACGTGCACCACCTGCTTACCAAGCTCGGCGTGCGGGACCGGGTACAGCTCGTCGTGCTGGCCTACGAGGCCGGCTTGGCGGGGCCCCGGCCTCCATCCTGAGATCGAGGCGGCGGCCGGCTCCATCGCGGGATGGACGGACAGGACAGCACGGCAGGCCGATGCCCGCGCCGGGCCGCGGCGGCAGTGTTCCCTTCAGGCGAATCGAACTGAGAGGAACTGCCATGACTACCCCGAGGGCGCAGGCACCGGCCGCCCGCACGGAACGCCTCAGCAAGCGCTACGGCGACGGTTCCACCAAGGTGACGGCGCTGGATCAGGTGTCACTGGAGATCGGCTCCGGATCCTTCACCGCCATCATGGGGCCGTCCGGTTCCGGCAAGTCCACGCTCATGCACTGCATGGCGGGCCTGGACCGCGCCGATGACGGGCAGGCCTGGATCGGTGACGCGGAGATCACCGTGCTGCCGGAGCGGCGGCTGACCCAGCTCCGCCGCGACCACGTCGGCTTCGTCTTCCAGGCCTACAACCTGCTGCCCGCGCTCACCGCGGCGGACAACATCACCCTCCCGCTGGACATCGCGGGCCGCTCCGCGGACCCGGCGTGGCTGAGCACCGTGGTGGAGACGGTGGGCCTGGCCGCGCGCCTGCGGCACCGCCCCGCCGAACTGTCCGGCGGGCAGCAGCAGCGCGTCGCCATCGCCCGGGCCCTGGCGGGACGCCCGGAGATCATCTTCGCCGACGAGCCCACCGGGAACCTCGACTCCCGGGCCGGCGCGGAGGTGCTGGACCTGCTCCGCCGCTGTGTGCGGGAGTTCGGCCAGACGGTCGTCATGGTCACCCACGCCCCGGCAGCGGCCTGCTATGCCGACCGGGTCGTCTTCCTCGCCGACGGGCGGGTCGCTGGACAGTTGACGCGGCCTTCGCCGCAGGCCGTGCTGGACCGGATGGCCACCCTCAACCCTGCCCCGGGGAGTGAGTGACGATGCGGCGCACTGTGTTCGCAAGCCTGCGCAGCCACCGGGTCCGGCTGGCCATGACCGCGCTCGCGGTAGCCCTGGGCACCGGCCTGATGTGCGGCAGTTTCGTGTTTACCGCAAGCCTCACCCACAGCCTCGATTCGCTGTTCGCGCAGGCTTCCGCGGGCACCGACGTCGAGGTGCGGCACGTGTCCCCGGCCGGGGCACTCCAGGGTGCGGGCAGCGCCGCGGCGAAGCCCCTCCCCGCCTCGGTGCTGGCGCCGATCCGCACACTGCCCGACGTGGCCGCCGCCGACGGCACGGTCAGCGGCCGGGCCGTGCTGCTCGGCCGGAATGGCAGCCCGTTGCCCGGGAAGTTCGTGGTGGCGCTGAGCTGGCCGGCCGACGCGCCGTTCCATGCGGTGTTCACCGGCAGGCAGGGCCGCCCCCCGGCCGGCCCTGGGCAGGTCATGATCGATCGCGCCTCCGCCCGGACCGGTCACTTCACCGTGGGCGACCACATCGAGGTGGCCATCGGTGGCCACGCGCGGCCGTTCACCATCAGCGGGATCACTGGGTACGGCGGCGCCGACAGCCTCGGCGGCGGGTCGATGGCGATCTTCAGCCTGCCTGCCGCGCAGCGGCTGCTTGGCCAGCCCGGCCAATACGGCACTATCGCCGTCAAGGCCATCCCCGGGGTAAGCCCGGAACGGCTCCGCGCTGAGGTGGCACGAGTCCTCCCGGCCGGTGTGCAGGCCGTCACCGCGGCCAGTGCGGCTGCCACAGAGGCACGCCAGCTGAACAGCCAGCTGGGTGTGCTGACCACCTTCTTCGCTGCGTTCGCCGGGGTCGCGATGTTCGTCGGCGCCTTCGTGATCTGGAACACCTTCTCCATCCTGATCGGCCAGCGGTCCCGGCAGCTCGCCCTGCTGCGGGCCCTGGGCGCCAGCCGCGGCCAGGTGTTCGGCTCGGTGCTCGCCGAGGCCGCCGCCGTAGGCATCGCCGGGGCCACGGCCGGGGCAGTGCTGGGCCTTGCGGTATCCCGGGGCCTGGTGGCGCTGCTGTCGGCGTTCGGCCTGTCGCTGCCGGCGGCCGGGTTGTCGGTGCCGCTGGCCCAAGTGGCGCTCAGCTGCGGGCTCGGCCTGATCGTCACGGTCGCCGCGGCGGTGGCCCCGGCCGTGCGGGCAACCCGGGTGGCGCCGGTGCAGGCCCTGCGGGATGCGGCGCCCGGCGCCACCCGGTTCTCCGGCCGGCGGCTGGCGGCGGCGCTGGCGGTCACCGGCACGGGCGCCGCCCTGCTGCTGTCCGGGCTGCTCATCGGCACGGGGGTGGCGGTCACCGCGGTCGGCGCCGGGCTCTGCTTCCTCGGCATGACGATCGCCGGGCCGCTGATTGCTGGCCCGCTCGCCGCGGTGGCAGGCGCGCCGCTGACCTGGCTGCCGGCCCAGGTGGGCGCACTGGCCCGCGGGAACACGGTGCGCAACCCTGGGCGCACCAGCGCCACCGCGGCCGCTCTGATGGTGGGCCTGGCCGTCGTGACCGCTGTTTCGGTGCTGGCCAGCTCGGCCCGTTCGATGATCAGCGGCCAGGTGGCGGCCGCGGGGAAGGCGAGCTTCTATGTGCAGGCCACCAATACCGACGCCGGCCTTACGCCGACTCTGGCCACGGTCCTCGCCCGCCAGCCCGGGGTCCGCGCAGTCACCGAGGTGCGTATCACCGATGCCACGGTGGCCGGCGCAGCGCACAGCAGCGTGGACGGCGTAGTGCCCGGCCAGATCGCCGGCTTCACCAGCCTGGGCCCGGTCCGGGGCAGCCTGTCCTCCCTGTCGGCCGGCGACCTGATGGTGAGCGCGGCGGCGGCGCGGGCGCACCACTGGCACCTGGGCTCGATGGTGACGATCGGGTTCGGCTCTTACGGGGTGTCCCGGCTGCGCGTCGGCGGGATCTTCGCCCAGCCCGGCACGCTCTCCGACTACCTGGTGAGTAATGCCACGTTCACCGCGGACACCGGGCGGCGGGTGGACACCGTGGACCTGGTCAAGGCGGCCGCCTCGGCCCGCGGGCCGCTGGCCCGGGCCCTGGCCGGCTACCCGGGCGCGCAACTGCTCGACCAGGCCGCCTACGCCCAGACCCGCAGCGCCATGCTGGGCAACCTGCTCGGCCTGGTCACCGCGCTGCTCGCGCTGGCGATCATCATCGCGCTGCTAGGCATCGCGAACACTCTGGCGCTGTCCGTCGTGGAGCGGACCAGGGAACTAGGGCTGCTCCGGGCGATCGGCATGCGCCGCGGGCAGCTGGCCCAGATGATCGCGGCCGAGTCGGCGATCATCGCGGTCATCGGCGCCGCGCTCGGCATCGCGCTCGGGCTTGGCCTCGGCACCGCGCTCGCTTACGCGGTGACCCGCGCTCAGCAGCCGACGGTGGTCGTCCCGGCCGCGCAACTGCTGGCGTACGCCGTCGTCGCGGTGCTGGCGGGCGTGGTCGCATCGGTAGTGCCCGCCCGGCGCGCGGCACGGCTCAACATGCTGGACGCGATCGCATCCGAATGACCCTCCGGACGCCGCATCACGGTCAGGGGTCCGTCACGAAAGGAGCCGGGCCCCCGGCCAACGCGGGGTCTGGGGTCGCTCCCTGGGCGAGCAAGTAGGTCGCTACGCCCACCCACAGGGCCGCGGCCCACGCGACAGAGTCGCGCGGGCCGCTAGGCCATCGGGGGGGTCCGGGGGTCGCTCCCCCGGCTAGCACGGCCAAGGCTCCCGCGACGAAGTCGCGAGAGCCGCAGGCCACCGGGAGGTTCCGGGGGGTCGCTCCCCCGGGCTAGGACAGCGCCGCGACCAGTTCCATGGGCGGCTTGCGGCGCCCGGTGTAGAACGGGATCTCCTCGCGGGTGTGCAGCCGCGCCCGGGCACCCCGCAGGTGCCGCATCAGGTCCACGATCCGGTGCAGTTCGTCGGCCTCGAAGCAGAGCATCCACTCGTAGTCGTTCAGCGCGAAGCAGGCGACGGTGTTCGCGCGCACGTCGGGGTACTCGCGGGCCATCTTGCCGTGCTCGGCGAGCATCTCCCGGCGCTCCGCCGGGTCCAGCAGGTACCACTCGTAGGAACGGACGAACGGGTACACGCACGCGTAGGCGCGCGGCTCCTCCCCTGCCAGGAACGCGGGAATGTGGCCCTTGTTGAACTCGGCCGGACGGTGCAGCGCCATCACCGACCAGACCGGCTCGCTGGCCCGGCCGAGCCCGGTGCGCCGGAACCGCGCGTACACCTCTTGGAGGTCGTCGGCGGAGGGCGCGGTCCACCAGAACATGTAGTCCGCGTCGGCTCGCAGTCCCTGCACGTCGTAGCAGCCCCGGGTGACCACGTCCTTGCCCGCGGCCTGGTCGGCGAACTCCTCCAGCTCCGATGCCAGGCCCTCCGGGCCATCGGCGGCCGCCCGCAGCGCGGGCCGGTCGCTGACCCGGAACACCGACCACATGGTGTACCGGATCTGCTCGTTGAGGTCGCGGGCCCGCGGGCGGGCGCCCGCCGCGTTCCTGTCAGTGCTAGCCACGTTCCCATTGTCGGTCATCGCGCAGGTACGCCGCGATCTGGCCGGCCGCGGTCTGCGCGGTGGCCACGCACGCGGGGATGCCGATCCCGTCATAGGCGGCGCCGCACACGGCCAGGCCGGGCTGGCCCGCGACGGCGGACCGGATTCGCGCCACCCGGTCCAGGTGGCCCACGGTGTACTGCGGCAGCCCGCCGCCCCACCTGGTCACCCTGGTCACCACCGGCGCCTCGTGCGCGCCGGTGGCGGCGGCGAGGTCTGTGGCGGCGAGGCTGGCCAGTTCGGCGTCACCGCGCTGCAGCAGGGATTCCTCGCCGATCCGTCCCACTGAGCACCGGACGATGTGCAGCCCGCCACCGGCCTCGCGCAGGTGCGGCCATTTGACGGTGGAGAACGTCACCGCCTTCACCGGGCGGCCGTCCACCGCGGGCACGAGATAGCCGCTCCCCTCAAGCGGTTGGGGAAACGCCGTGGCCTGATAGGCCAGAGTGACGATCGCCATGCTGGCGTAACGGATCTCCCGGAGCGCCGTCACCGCGGCGGATGCCCCGGGTACGCCGTCCAGCAGCCGCGCCGCGGGGCTGGCGGGGACGGCCAGGATCACCGCATCGGCCGTCAGGTATTCCTCGGCGTGCCTGGAGCCGACGGTGAGCCGCCAGCCGCTCGCCGTGCGGGCCAGCCCGCGCACCGTCGCGTCGGCACGGACGGAGGCGCCGGAGGCGGCGGCCACCGCGGCGGGCAGCGTCCCGAGCCCGCCGGCGAGGGTGGTGAACACGGGCACGGGATCCGGGGAACTGGAGCCGGCCGGATCCGGCAGCAGTGCTCCTGCCGCCTCGGCGAGGGAGGCGTGCTTACGTGACTCGGCCGCGACGGCGGGCAGGGTGGCGTCGAAGGACAGCTCCTCCGACCGGCCGGCGTAGACCCCCGCGAGGAGCGGATCCACCAGGCGGTCCACCACCTCGCGGCCGAACCGGGCCGCCACGAAGGCGGCCACCGGCACATCGCCGTCTCTGGCGGTAGCCGGAAGACCGAGATCCTGTCGCGCCCTGGCCATGCCGTCGCTGGACATCAGGCCGGTGCCGGCCAGTTCGGTCAGGTCGGCGGGCACGCCCAGCACCTGGCGGCGCGGCAGCGGGCACATCCGGCCCCGGCTCCAGATCCGTGCCGCCGTGGTGCCGGGCCAGGTCAGCTGGCCTTCGAGGCCCGCCGCGGCGGCCAGCCCGGTGCCCTCGGGACGGCGGGCGAGCAGCGCCTCGGCGCCTTCGTCCACCATGACGCCGGCGATCTCGCTGACGCTGAGCTTGCCGCCGAGCCTGGGTGAGCCTTCGAGCACGGTGACCCGGCACGGGACCTCGCGCAGGAAGAACGCCGCGGCCAGCCCTGCGATGCCAGCGCCGATGACCACGGCGTGCGGCTGGCCGGTATTGCTCACCGCTCTACCCTGGCAGAGACCCGTGGAGCCGGGCGACGAGGGCCTGGCGACGGCGGCGCATCTGCCTCGCCCGCCACTGCAATACCGGCGCCTCTGTGGCTATTGATAAAACAGGGCCGTTCCCAGCGATTTCTCAGCCGCCGAACCCTTGATGATTTTTGGGTCCTTCCTGCCATACTGCTGTCCCATGGCCTCGGAACCTGGTGCGGTGACGGTGCGGCAGGCCAGGCCCGAGGACGTTGGCCGGCTTCAAGCGATCCAGCTCGCCGCTGGCAATGCCTTCCGCGACATCGGGATGCCTGCGGCCGCGGATACGTTTCCGCTCCCGCCCGAGTCTCTGTCCGGGTACCGCCGGGCGGGGCGGGCCTGGGTCGCGGCCGACGAGCACGACGAGCCGGTTGGTTTTGTCGTCTTCGACGTGGTCGACGGCTGTGCGCATATCGAGCAGGTCAGCGTGCATCCGGCGCACGCGGGGCAGCGGATCGGGGCCATGCTGCTTGAGTACGTGGCCGACTGGGCCGTCCACCAGGAAATGCCGGCCATGACCTTGATCACTTTTCGCGGCGTGCCCTGGAATGCGCCGTATTACGAGCGCCTCGGCTTCCGCGAACTGGCCGAAACCGAAGTCACCCCCGAACTGGCGGCCCTCAACGCCGGCCAGGGCGGGAACTCCGCAGCCCGGGTGTGCATGCTCCGTGAACTCACCCCAGCCGACGGCAAGAAAGAAAACTGAGCCACCCGAACGCCGATAACCCGGGAGTCCCACGGCCTCAGCCAACAGGGCCGCGGCCCGATGACGAAGGAACAGGGCTTGGGCCACCCGAGGGCTGCGGATGCCGCCGCCCCAGCCACCTGGGCCAAGGTCGCGCGACGAAGGAGCGCGGCCTTGAGCCAGCGGGGGGTTCCGGGGGGTCGCTCCCCCGGGCTAACACAGTTGCCAAGTCGTGACGTAACCGTAGGAACCAGCATGCCTGCGTCGGCGTCACATCCGCATGATTGCGCCTGCGTCCCGTTTGACCGCTCACCCGTCGCGCCCGCGCCGCGCCGCCGCCTGGACGCTCCTGCTCACCGCCGGCGCCTGTTTGCTGGCCGCCGGCTGCTCGTCGGGGGGCGCCTCGGCGAACGGCACATCCTTGAGCAGCAACGCAGCCGGCCGCGCCCCGGCGGCCGCGGCCCTGCCCGCACATGCTCCGGGCGCGTCGGGTGGGACGAACGCGGCCGGTGCCACAGGAACGGGCGCGAGCGCGGGGCTGACCGCGGTGCCGCTGCCCGGCGGTCAGTCGGTCATCTTCACCGCCACCCTGGGCCTGCGCGCCACGGATATCCAGGCCACGGTGGCCCGGGCGACCCAGCTCGCCCAGGCGGCCGGCGGTTACGTGTCCGGTGAGCACGCCAGCATGACTCAGTCCCGGCATGCCAAGGCCATGGTCAGCATCCAGTTCAAGATCCCGGCCGCCGACTATCCGTCCACTCTCGGCGCCCTCAGTGCCCTGGGCACCAAGCGGTCCGAGACCCAGCAGGCGCAGGACGTCACGGGCACGGTGGCCGACGTGAACAGCCGGGTGGCCTCGGCGGAGGCCGCGATCGCCCAGTTGCGCAAGCTGCTTTCCCGCGCCGGGACGGTCGGCGGCCTGCTCAGCGTCCAGGAACAGATCAACCAGGAGGAGGCCAGTCTCGAGGCGCTGCAGTCGCAGCAGCGCGCACTGGCCCGCGAGACCAGCTACGCGACCATCTCGATGACGGTCACCGGCCCACCCCCGCTGCGCGCGCATCACCACCCGCACCAGGCCGTAGCCGGTTTCCTCGGCGGCCTGGCCGCAGGCTGGCGGGCCCTGCGCGTGGTGGTCGCCGGGCTCCTCACCGCCGCCGGAGCCGTACTGCCGTTCGCCATCCCGCTCGGCCTGGCTGCGCTGGCCACCGTCGCTGCCCGCCGCTGGCTGGGCCGGCGCCGGTCCGCCAGCGCGCGCCCGGCGGACTAGAAGCTAGTCAGGGCTTGACCGCCCGGGCGGACGCCTCGTGCACCAGGTCGGTGACCCGTGCCAGCGCATCGGGATCGGTCTGAGGCAGCACGCCGTGGCCGAGGTTGAACACGTGCCCATCGGCCACCCGGCCCTGCTCGAGCACCTGCCGCACCCGTTGCTCAAGCACCGGCCACGGCGCAAGCAGCAGGGCAGGATCCAGGTTGCCCTGTAGGGCCTTGCCCGCGTCCACCCGGCGTGCCGCCTCGTCCAGGCCGACCCGCCAGTCCACCCCGACGACGTCGGCACCTGCCTCTCCCATCAGGCGCAGCAGTTCGCCGGTGCCGACGCCGAAGTGGATCCGCGGCACGCCCAGGCCATCCAGGGCGTCGAAGATGCGCTTGCTGTGCGGCAGCACGGCCGAGGCGTAGTCGCCGGGGCTGAGCACCCCCACCCAGGAGTCGAACAACTGCACCGCGGCGGCTCCCGCCCCCACCTGCACCCGCAGGAATGCCACGGTGATGTCGGCCAGCCGGGCGAGCAGGGCGTGCCACATCGCCGGGTTGCCGTACATGAGAGCCCTGGTCCGTTCATGGTTCTTGGACGGGCCACCCTCGATCAGGTAGGACGCCAGGGTGAACGGCGCCCCGGCGAACCCGATCAGCGGGGTGCCGCGCAGTTCCGCCACCAGCATGGTGACTGCGTCGGTGATGAAGGGCACATCGCCAGGCTCCAGATCGCGCAGCCGCGCCACGTCGGCGTCGGAACGGAACGGCTGGGCGGTCACCGGGCCCACCCCCGGCTTGATGTCGATGTCCAGGCCCACCGCCCGCAGCGGCACCACGATGTCGCTGAACAGAATGGCCGCATCGATCGCGAACCGGCGCAGCGGCTGCAGCGTGAGCTCGGCGATAACATCCGCCGTGGTGCAGGCCGCCATCATGCTGAAGCGGTCCCGGACGGCCCGGTACTCCGGCAGCGACCGGCCCGCCTGGCGCATGAACCAGACCGGAGTGGCCGGCACCGGCTCGCGGCGGCATGCGCGCAAGAACAGCGATTGGCTGGGGGCGGCTGTCACGAGGGGGATCCTCTCACGGTGCTGGCGCAGGGGAGCGACCCCTGGAACCCCCGGGGCGCCGATAGGGCCTGGCCGGCAAGCCGGCAGGCCCCATCGCGCGTGCTGGCGCGGCCCCGCTGGCTGGGCCCTAGAACCCCGGCTTTGAGGCCTGCGGATGCCGCCGCCCCAGCCACCAGGCCAAGGCCGCGCGACGAAGGAGCACGGCCTTGAGCCAGCAGGGTGTTCCGGGGTCGCTCCCCCGGGCTAGCACAGGCCAAGGCTCCCGCGACGAAGTCGCAGGGGCCGCAGGCCACCGGGGGGTCCGGAGGGGCGCTCCCCCGGGCTAGCACTGCCCAACACGCCGGGTGAGGTCCCGCGTCCTGACGGCAGTGCGTGCCACCATCGAGACAGCCGGGTTCTGGGTATCCGCCGCTACGGCGCGGCACGCCCCCGGCGATGGAGGAGGTCACCATCATGGGCCCGATGTTCCGGCCCTGCCAGGACTGTGGCGGGGAGCAGCTGTTCGAGCAGCCGCACGCGACCCCGGGTAGTTGCCCGGACGCGCCCGATGGGCTGTGCCCCGAGTGGTCCTGCACCGAGTGCGGCGCCACCATCCCCGTCCTGGTGCTGCTGCAGCCGTCCAGGCCAGCGGCCCTGGCGGACGTGGCCGGCCGGGTGGCATGAGCAGCGCGCAGTCACGGCGTACGCTCGGACTATGAGGCAGGTCGGCAGCGGCACGGCACGGAGCGAGGAGGCGTCCGCAACGTTTACTGCTGCGGTCGCCGGGTTGCGCTCGTGCCAGGATCAAGTGCGCCAGATCCGGCCTGAGCTGTGCTTCGAAGAGGTGCCTGCCCCGCGGACGCTTGCGCCCTTCGCGACCGCCGTCGGCGCGGCCGTCCGGGTGGACGGAGCCGAGATCGCCACGGGCCGGTTCGTGCTGCTCTACGATCCCGCCGGGCAGCGCGGCTGGGACGGCCCACTGCGCGTCATCGTGTACATCCGCGCCGAACTAGAACCGGAGATCGCCGAGGATCCCATGGTTGGTGAGGTCGCCTGGTCCTGGCTGACCGAGGCGCTCGACGCCCGCACGGCCGGCTACGCCGAGCCGAGCGGCACGGTGACCCGGGTGGTCACCGAGGGTTTCGGTGCCAAACGGGCCGAGCCCCGCGCGACCGGCTTCGAGTTGCGCGCCTCCTGGTCGCCGCTCGGCACCGAGGCGGCCGGGCCGCCCTCGGAGGACGGCGCAGACGGTGGCCTGGCGGGGCACATGGCCGCATGGTGTGGGACGATGTGCGCCGCGGCGGGGCTGGCGCCGCTGGCCGCGGGGGTCAGCGCGCTGCGCCCGGCCAGCCGGCGGCGGAGCCCATGACAGACAGCACGCGGGCACGCGGGGGCGGCGGGTCGGGGGCGGCAGGCGGTGCCGCGCGCCCGGACGGGCCGCTCTCCCCTGATGGCGCGCGATCCCCCGGCGGAGCGGCGGCAGAGGTCTTGGCGCCGCACGCCGCAGGCCAGGATCCGCAGGGCAGCGGTCAGGCCCAGCAGGGTGACGGCGCGGACCAGCCGGGCGGCCCGGTCCTGCTGCTCGAGCCGCGGGACGGGCCGGCGAAGCTGGTGGCCTCGGTTGCCGACCTGGACCGTGCCGTGGCGGCGCTGGCCGCGGGACACGGGCCGGTCGCCGTCGATGCCGAGCGTGCCTCCGGGTTCCGTTATGGGCACCGCGCGTTCCTGGTCCAGTTGCGCCGCGACGGCGCGGGCACCATGCTGATCGACCCGATGGCCTGCCCGAATCTCACCGGGCTGGACGAGGCACTGGCCAGCACCGAAGTAGTCCTGCATGCCGCGTCCCAGGACCTGCCGTGCCTGGCCGAACTCGGGTTCCGCCCACGGGCGCTGTTCGACACCGAACTGGCCGGGCGGCTGCTCGGCTTCCCGCGCGTCGGTCTCGGTGCGCTGGTGGAGTCGGTGCTGGGCTGGACCCTGGAGAAGGGCCATGCGGCGGCGGACTGGTCGGTCCGCCCGCTGTCGGCCGAACTGCTCCGATACGCGGCCCTGGATGTGGAACTCCTGGTGGAACTGCGCGACGCGCTGGCGGCGCAGCTGGTGGCCCAGGGCAAGGCCGAATGGGCGGAGCAGGAGTTCGCCGCCGTGCTGGCCGCCAAGCCACCTGGCCCGCGCCCCGATCCATGGCGGCGCACCTCGGGCATCCACCGGGTGCACTCCCGCCGGGGCCTGGCGATGGTCCGCGAGCTGTGGCAGGAGCGGGACAAGATCGCCAGACGGCGCGACCAGTCGCCGGGCCGCGTGCTTCCCGACACGGCCATCGTCGAGGCCGCCAGGGTATTGCCCGGCTCCCAGGCCGACCTCACCGATCTGCCGGGTTTCAAGGGCCGGGGTGCGCGCAAGCACAGCTCAGCGTGGCTGCGCGCGGTCCAGCGGGCCCGTGGCCAGGCCGACACCGAACTGCCCGGGCCGGCAATACCGCCGCTAGACGGGCCTCCGCCCACCCACCGCTGGCAGGAGCGGGACCCGGTCGCGGCGCAGCGGCTGGCAGCGGTGCGGACGGTGGTGGCCGCGCTGGCGGACGAGCACACGGTGCCCGCGGAGAACCTGCTGCCGCCGGACGTGGTCCGGCGGCTCGCCTGGCAGCCCCCCGACCCGGTCGGCCCGGACGAGGTGGCCGCCGACCTGGCCGCGCACGGTGCACGCCCTTGGCAGGTCGGGCTGACCGCACTGCCGATCAGCCGGGCCCTGGGCCGGCTCGCGGAGAAGGCAGAGACCGGAGAAACCGCAGAGGCCGCCAACGAGGCGCAAGCCGCCGACAGCTGAAGCCAGGCGGCAGGCCCGGGGCCAACCTGGCGGACCCGCCTCACCTGAGCTACCTGGTTCCAGGGGGTCGCTCCCCTGGGCTAGCACGCGCGATGGGGCCTGCCGGCTTGCCGGCCAGGCGCCATCGGCGCCCCGGGGGTTCCAGGGGGTCGCTCCCCTGGAACTAGCACTGTCTGACCCTCCGGGCACAATGGACGGCGTGACAGAACTCGGTTGGGGTTACCTGGATACGCCCGTCGGCCAGGTGTCCGTGGCCTGTACCGATGCCGGGGTGGCCCGGGTCACCTACGGCCCGCCCGCCGGCCCCGGCCCCAGGCTGGGCACGCTGGCGTCCGCATTGCTGGAAGCGGCCGTCGAAGAACTCGCCGAGTACTTCGACGGCCAGCTGCAGAGATTCACCGTGCCGGTGGACCTGGGCTCCGCGCGGGGGGCCAGGCGCACGGTGCTGTCGGCTCTGCACAAGACGGTAGGCTTCGGGCAGACCATCACCTACGGCGGCCTGGCCGCCAGGGCCGGCCTGGATGCCACCGCCGAGCCGGGCAACTTCGTGCCACCCGCACGAGTGGTGGGCCAGATCATGGCGTCCAACCCCGTCGCGCTCATCGTGCCGTGCCACCGGGTGGTCGCGGGCACCGGGCTCGGCGGGTACAGCGGCGGCACAGGTACCGACGTGAAGCAGTGGCTGCTGGTGTTCGAGGGTGCGATCCCGGCGACCCTGGACTGGGATGCGGCCGGGCTGCCGCCCCGGCCCGGCAACGCCCGCCAGGCTCAGCCGACGGGCTCGGCCTCCACCTGATGCTGCTCGGCTGAGACCAGCCGGCCTCCGCCTAGCTGCAGCACCCAGAAGCCGCCGCGCTGCAGTACAGGCCCGTCCGGCACCGGCGCACCGGCCATCTCGCAGGCCTCGGCCAGCATCCAGGACAGGTTCTGGCGGTGCGCGCAGATGATCACGGGCCGGCGGGATCCGGCCGCCTCAGCGATCCGCAGATGCGCGTCGTGGGTTGGCGTCCAGTCGGCCCGGCCAGGCTCGTGGGCGCCGCTGTCCACGGTGAACGCGGACTCGGGCGTCACCGGGACGCCCGCCTTCTCGGCGTAAGGGGTGATGGTGTCAAGGCAGCGCCGCGCGGCCGAGCTGATCACCCGGGCGGGCGCGAACGTGCTCAAAAGCTCACTCAGCGCCCTGGCCTGCTCCTGGCCGATCTCAGAAAGCGGGCGGGCAAGGTCGTCATGGCCGGCCTCCCGCCAGGCCTTCTTGGGGACCGCGGCGGCGTGCCTGAGCAGGATCAGCGGTGCGGTGTCGGCCGGGCCAGCGGTGAAGCTGTCAAGCACCGATACGTCCCGTGGGTAGCTCAGCCGTTCCCGCGCCGCGGGCAACGGCAGCCACTCCAGAGCGTCCACCTCGTCGTTAGGCGTGAACTGCTCCGCCGAGACGGGCCGCGCGGCCCAGTACTCCACCCGCTTGGGCTGGCCCTCAACGAGATACCTCTGCGTGGGGAGCCTCCGGCCGAGGGCGGCCCGCACGCTGGTCTCCTCCTCGACCTCCCGGACCGCGGTCAGCAGCACATGCTCCCCGGGCAGGCTCTTGCCCTTGGGGAAGCTCCAGTCGTCGTACCGGGGCCGGTGCACCAGGACCGTCTCGATGCCCCCCGCCCGTGCCCGCCACAGCACCGCCCCCGCGGCCTGGATCTCGCCGTTGACGATGGCGTCAGCCATCGGCGGGCCGGGTGCGCCGGTTTGCGATCAGCTGCTGCTGCAGGTCAAGGAGTGAGTTCCCGTCGGCGTCCAGATGATGCCTGGTCCAGGTGCCGTCCCCGTCCAGCCACCAGGACGCGGTGTCCTCGTCCATGGCCAGGTCGATGAGCGCGTGCAGTTCGGACTGCTGTAGCGGATCCTTCACGCGCACCAGAGCCTCGACCCGGCGGTCGAGGTTGCGGTGCATCAGGTCGGCGGAGCCGATCCACACCTCGCTATCGGGGTCGTCGCCATGGCCGAACGCGTAGATCCGGGAGTGCTCCAGGAAGCGGCCGAGCACGCTGCGGACCCGGATCGTCTCTGACATGCCGGGGATCTGCGGCCGGAGCCCGCAGATGCCGCGCACCCACAGGTCCACCGGAACCCCCGCGATCGAGGCCCGGTACAGCGCGTCGATGACCGCCTCGTCGATGATCGAGTTGCACTTGAGCTGGATCCGGGACCGCTCGCCGCGGGCGTGCCGGGCCTGCTGGTGCTCGATCCGCTCGAGCAGGCCCGCCCGCAGCGCGGCCGGGGCGACCAGGAACCGCCGGTAGGCGCTCTGACGGCTGTACCCGGTGAGGTGGTTGAACAGGTCGGTGGCGTCCTCGCCGACGGTGCGCTCGGCGGTCAGCAGGCCGAAGTCCTCATACAGCCGGGCGGTCGTCGGGTGGTAGTTGCCGGTGCCGATGTGGCAGTAGCGGCGCAGCGAGCCGTCGGGCTCCTCCCGGACCACCAGGGCCATCTTGCAGTGGGTCTTCAGGCCGACGATCCCGTACACCACGTGACAGCCGGCTTCCTCCAGCTTGCGGGCCCAGCTGATGTTGGCGCGCTCGTCGAACCGCGCCTTGAGCTCCACGACCACCACCACCTGCTTGCCGGCCTCGGCCGCGTCGATCAGCGCGTCCACGATCGGGGAGGTGTCGCTGGTCCGGTACAGGGTCTGCTTGATGGCCAGCACACCGGGGTCGGCGGCTGCCGCCTCGATCAGCCGTTCCACGCTGGTGGTGAACGAGTCGTAGGGGTGGTGGACCAGGACGTCATGCCGGGCCAGGGTGGTGAAGATGTCGATGTCTTGCGGCAGGGCCGACTCGGACGGAACGAACGGCGGGTACTTCAGCTGGGGCAGGTCCTGGTCGGCGAGCACGCTCAGACCCGACAGGTCAAGCGGCCCGGGCACGTGGTAGACCGCGCGGTGGTCGATGCCCAGCTCGGTGACCAGCTTGTCGAGCACGTCGCTGGAGATGGAATCCTCCACCTCCAGCCGTACCGCGGGCTCGAAGCGGCGCTTCTGCAGTTCCCGCTCCAGGGACTGCATCAGGTCCTCGGTGACGTCCTCGTCCACTTCGAGGTCACGGGTGCGGGTGACCCGGAACGCATGATGCTCCAGGATGTCCAGGCCGGCGAACAACTCGGTGAGGTGCGCGGCGATCACGTCTTCCAGCGGCACGAACCTGTGCTTGGTCACGGTGAGGAATCTGGGCAGCAGTGGCGGCACCTTGACCCTGGCGAACATGGTCGCGCCGGTGCGGGCGTCGGCGATCATCACGGCCAGGCTCAGCGACAGGCCGGAGATATAGGGGAAGGGGTGTGCCGGGTCCACGAGCAGCGGCGTCAGCACCGGATAGATCCGCTCGCGGAACAGCCGGTGCAGGTCGTCCTGCTCGGCGGCGGACAGTTCCTTCCAGCGCAGGATCTCGATGCCCTGATCGGCCAGGGCGGGCACGACCACGTTGCCGAAGCATTCGGCGTGCCGGATGCTCAGCTCGCGGGCGGTTTCCAGCGTGTTGGCGAGGATCTGCCCCGGCGAGAGCCCACTGGCCCCCTCCACCGGCAGCCCGGTGGCCATCCGGCGGATCCGCCCCGCGACCCTGACCATGAAAAATTCGTCCAGGTTGCTGGCGAAGATCGACAGGAACCGCACGCGTTCGAGCAAAGGCACGCGGTCGTCCTCGGCGAGTTCGAGTACCCGCTGGTTGAAGCGAAGCCAGCTCTCCTCGCGATCGAGGAACCGCCTGGCCGGGAGTTCCTTTGCCACGGTGCTCACCGCGCTATCGGGTGCCGTGGCGACAAGACTGATCTGCCCGCTCTGCCGCGTCCCGTCCTGTTCCATGTCCACGCCTTCATTGTCCCCAGTGCCCCCGGTCGTACAACGTGCGGGATCCAACCCGGCCGACCGCCAGATCCGGCTGATCGCCGACTGGCTCAGCCCGGACGCCACCGCCATGGTCCGGGTGGTCCAGTGATCCCGGCCGGCCGGTGGCGGCTCGCTCAGCGTGCGCGCGAGCACGTCGCGGACTTGTGCGTCGGTGATCTTCCGGGGAGTGCCCGGCCGGGGCATGTCCCGCAGTCCGGCCAGCCCGGCCGCCGCGAACCGTGACCGCCATTTGGCAACGGTGGCGCGCGAGACCGCTGCCTTGGCGGCGATATGGGTGTCCGGCTGGCCGTCCGCACTGGCCAGGACGATCGCGGCACGCGTGGCCTGCCGCCCGCTGGTCTCCGCCGCCCATTCCGCCAGCTGGTCCCGTTCGCCGGTGCTGAGCACCAGCCGTTCGTATGCCCGGGCTGCCATGTGATCAAGACTACGGCGCAAAAGCTATTTCCGACTCACCAGGTCTGTTCCGCAACAGGGCAAGGCTCCCGCGACGAAGTCGCAGGAGCCGCAGGCCACCGG
>DASXKD010000389.1:0-13708 GCA_036497045.1 Streptosporangiaceae bacterium
CCAGCGCGAGCGCGGCAAGCTGGCTCGCCTCGTCCTGCACGGCCGCGCGGCCCTGCCGGACCTCGGGTATTCCGCCCGGGTCACCGCCGTCCAGATAGGCGCCGTACGGGGACCACCGCGCGGCCTGGCTGCCCCGGGCGATGAGTTCTGCGGCGGTGGCCAGCCCGGGGACGGCGCACAGGGTGACCCGGGGGCGTGTCCCATTCGCGGCGAGGGCCACCTCGGTCAGCGGCAGCCCGGTGACAGGTTCCTCGCCCAGCGACTCGCTGACCGCGGCGACGATCCAGCCCGGATGGCTTGTCTTAACCGCGAGGTAGCCGACCGGGTCGGCGGCCCGGTCCGGCGCGACCGCCGCGATCCAGGAGTCCAGGTCCTGGGTGGCGACCCGGCGGAGCACCGCGTTGGCGAATCCGGCGGCGCCCGCCCCGGCCACGGCCCGGGCTAGCGTGACCGACGTGGCCACCGCCGCGTGCGGGCCGATCCTGGTCGCCAGCAACTGGTGGGTGCCGAGCCGGAGCACGTCGAGCAGCGGAGGGTCGATGTCGGCGAGCGCGCGGGTGCTGCACGCGGCCAGGACGGCGTCGTAGCTGCCGCGGCCGCGGAGCGTCCCGTAGGCCAGTTCGGTGGCAAGGGCGGCGTCGCGGCCGTGCAGCCCTCGCTCGGCAAGCAGGGCCGGGAGCAGCAGGTTGGCGTAGGCGTCCCGGTCGGTGACCGCGAGCAGCACGTCCAGCGCGACCTCACGGGCCGGGGTCGGGGCGCCGCGGGAGGGCGCGCTCCGGCCCGGCGACCTGGCCGGCGTTGTCGGGCGGCGGGCGGCCATGTCAGTGCAGGACCGGGCCCACGGCGCCGGTCTCGCCCGGGACGGCCACGGCACCCGGCTCACCGCCGCCCCGCCGCGGCGGCTGCCCCGCACCCAGCCGCAGCCCACGGGCCCATTCGGTGGCGGGCATTCGCCGCTTGCCGCTCTGCTGCACGTCGCCGAGTTCCACGGGGTGCGTAGCGGTGCCTGCCAACACCGCGGACCTGGTGACCACCAGTTCGCCTGGGCGCAGCGGCGCGCCCGGCGCCTGCGCACAATCGCGCACCGGCCACAGCTTCAGCCTTGTGTCGCCGAGCATCGCCCAGGCGCCGGGAGCGGGGGTGCAGGCGCGGATCTGCCGGCCGACGGCCAGCGCCGGATCGCCCCACCGCACCCGCGCGTCCTCGGTCGTTAGCTTCGGTGCGAGGCTGATGCCATCGGCGGGCTGCGGGACGGCACGCACGTCGCCGGTCTCGATCCCGTCCAGGGTCTGGGTGAGCAGGGCCGCGCCGGCGGTGGCGAGCCGGGCCAGCAGGTCACCGGCGGTGTCTTGCGGGCCGATCGGTTCGGTCATCATCCCGTACACCGGCCCGGCGTCCAGTTCGGCCACGAGGCGGAACGTGGTGGCTCCGGTTATGTCGTCGCCGTGCCAGATGGCGTGCGGGACCGGTGCGGCGCCCCGCCAGGCGGGCAGCAGCGAGAAGTGCAGGTTGACCCAGCCGTGCCGCGGTATCTCCAGCGCCGCGCGCGGGATCAGCGCACCGTACGCGGTGACCGGGCAGCAGTCGGGCGCGAGCGCGCGGAGCCGGTCCTGGAAGGCCGGGTCCCGGGGGGCCGGCGGCTTGAGCACCTCAATGCCCGCGTCGGCCGCGCACCGGGCAACCGGGCTCGGGCCGACGTGACGGCCCCGCCCGGCCGCGGCGTCGGGCCGGGTAATCACGGCCACGACCTCGTGCTTGGACCGCAGCAGTTCTTCCAGGGAGGGCACCGCCGTCTGCGGGGTGCCGGCGAAAATCACGCGCATCGCTTATCGGGGGTTCCGGGGGGCGCCCCCCGGGTTAGTACTGCGGGCCACGGCGAAGCCGCCCGCAGGGCGGCGAGCAGCATCGCGCGCACCGTCGCGCATCCCGTTCAGAGCGCCTTACCCCAGGTGGGGTGCGGTGAGATCTTCACCTTGGCGGCAGCGTCACCCCACCAGTCGGACTCGCGGATCTCCTTCATCGCCAGCTTCCGCTGCTTGGCGTCCAGCCGGTCGATGAAAAGCACGCCATCCAGGTGATCGTTCTCGTGCTGGACGCACCGCGCCAGCTGCCCGGTGCCTTCCAGCGTGACCGGTTCGCCGTGCATGTTGAAACCCTTGGCGACAACCCCGAAGGCGCGCTTGGTGGGATAGACCAGCCCGGGGAAGGACAGGCAGCCCTCGTCGTCGGTCTCTTCCTCCTCGGACAGGCTCAGCGATGGGTTGATCAGGTGCCCGACCTGGTCATCGACGTGGAAGGTGAACACGCGCAGGCTCACCCCGATCTGGGGCGCCGCGAGGCCTACGCCCGGCGCGTCCAGCATGGTGTCGGTGAGGTCCTTGACCAGCCTGCGAAGCTCGGCGTCGAACACCGTGACAGGATCGGCCGCGGTGCGCAGCACCGGATCGCTGAAAAGCCGGATCGGCTTAATGCTGATGGCGCACCGTCCCTTCGGGGTGGGTTGCCGAGCGTCGCGGTCGGCCGGGGGGCCTGACCCGCCGGGCTCCGGCGCGTCAAGTCTAGGGGGTCGGGCAGATTACGAGCGCCTGCCGCGCACCCCCGCTGAGGGCGAGCGCGCCTTGAACGCGGCCTTGCGCGCGGCCCTGGCCACCGCTGGGTCCGGATGGTGCTCACTGAGCGCGGTGAGCAGGTCGGTCACCGCCGGGTGATCCACCTCCCACAGCCCCGCCACCATGTCGGCCTGGGCCTTGGGCGGAAGGTCGGGAAGCAGTTCCACCACCACGTCCCTGGGGTCGGCCTCCTCCAGCAGCCCGGCCCCGAGGTCCACAAGGAGCCAGGCCCGCTCTCCCGGCCCGAGTTCGGCCTCTTCGCCGTGCTCGTGCAGCCACACGGCGGCGTGTGCCCGCAGCACCGGATCCTCGAGCGCGGCCTGCACCGCTGGCACCGCCTGGTCGCCGATCCGGTCGAGCACCGCGAAGCCGGCGCCACGCAGGCCTGGTGTACCGCGGCGGGCCGCGTCGATCAGTTCCCGCGCGGCCTGCGCCGGGGCCCGCGCCGCGAGCCACGCGGCGATCTCCGCCTCGCCGTCTTCCGCGTCACAGCCTGCCAGCGTGGTGAGCAGGGCGGCGGCATCGTCGCGGGCGCCACTGCCAAGCACGGGCACGTGCCAGCCCTGAGCGCGCAGGTGCCGGTGCATCCCCCATACCCCGAGCCGCGACAGTGCGACGGTCAACCCGCCCGCGCTGTCGTCGGTGCCCAGCTCCACCACCCCGAGGTCGGCCAGGGTCTCCAGGGCGGAGGACAAGCCCGCGGCCAGGTCCTCCCCCGGGCGGGACGGCCGGTCCGCGCGGTCCCGGCTGCCGGCCGCCGCCATGTACGCCTCGAAAAGCGCGTCCATCTTCACCGGCCCGCCGACGGTGTAGAGCGCGGTGGCCATGCCGTCGAGGTCCTCGGCGCGGAGCATCACCCGCAGGGCGTCCTCCCACACGGCGAGGACCTCACCGGCGTCGCCACTGGCCAGCACGTCCACCCGTGGCCCGGGGACGGCCTGAGTGACGGGCACCGCCACCATGCCGGTGCCGGTCGCCACCCGCCATGCCACGTCGAGTTCCGCGGCCGTGAGTTCCAGCTCGGCGATGGCTGCCGACGAGGCGCTGGCGCAGAGCCCGTCCGCGGTCCCTGACCGCTGGCCGGCCGCTGCCCAGCTGGCGACAAGCCGGGCGGCGCGCAGCAGCGGTGCCACCCGGGCCGCGGCGGCCAACTCCTCCCGGGGTGCCAGCCGGACCGGCGGCAGCTTGGCCGGCCGGGCTCTGGTCCCGGTGCCCTGCCTTGCGCCGCTGGCTGCCTTGCCACCTGCCTGCGCAGCGTTCTGGGAGCCAGTGCCGCCTGCCCCGCCCTCGCCGGTGGCTGCGGGCGGCGCGGCTGCGCCGCCCGCCGTGCGCGCGTTCCGTCGTGAGGTGGCCACCCCAGCACCCTATGACGTTGGCGGGGTCCCGGCAGCGGGTGCGCGGTGCGTCCCGGGGCTATCGCAGGGCATCGGGGCAGCTCAGTGGCCAGGTTTCCAGGTCAGATCAGGTCGGCGGGGTCAAGCTGAACCCGCACCTGGCCGGTGTCCTTGCGCGCGGTGCGCGCCGCCTGAGCCTGCCGCAGCGCGGCGGCAAGCGCCAGCCCGCCCGGGCGGGGAATCCTGATCAGTGCCTGGACCTTGTCCGCACCGGCCTTGTCCTTACCGGCCGGGACCGTGCCGATCACCTCCGCCTCCGCCGGTAGCACGGTGTCGGCGAGGAATCCGGCCACCGCCTCGGCGGAACCGGTCACGGCGGCCATCCGCACGGCCGGCGGGAAGCCGAGCACCTCCCGTTCGGCAAGTTCTCGTTCGGCGTGGGTGACCGGATCCCAGCGGATCAGCGCCTGCACGACCGGCAGGGCTGCCTCGGCCACCAGGACGACCGTGCCACCGGCGCTGCCGGGGGTGGTCAGCGCCGCGGCGTTCAGCCACCGGCGCAGCGCCTCCTGGGCGGCGCTCAGGCTGGGCCGGCCGAGCAGTACCCAGCCGTCCAGCAGCACCGCCGCGGCATACCCGCCGTCCACCTGGGGCTCGGCCCCGGGCGTCGCCACGACCAGCGCTGGCCGTGGCGGTATCGAGTTGATCGTGGCCGCGCCAGCGGAAACGATCACGGGGGCGCCTGGGAACGCCCTGGCGAGTTCCTCAGCGGTGCGCCGGGAACCCGTGACGACGGCCCTGAGCCGACCGTGGCCGCAGGCCTGGCACCGCCACTCCGCGTCGCTGCGACCGCACCAGCGGCAGCCGGCCGGGGCGTCGCTGGCCGCTACCGCCAGCGGGCCGCCGCAGGTGACACAGCGCGCTGCCGCGCGGCAGCGCTCGCAGGCCACGGCGGTCAGGTAACCGCGCCTGGGCACCTGGACCAGCACCGGCCCCCGGTCGAGGGCGGCCCGCGCGGCGCGCAGTGCGAGGCTCGGCATCCGGGCCGTCCTGGCCGCCTCGTCCCTGGCCAGTTCGTCGTCGTCGCCGGTGGCCCGGACATCAGGGGCGAACCGGCGAACCACATCCCTCGGGGCCGTGACGGCGCGCGCCCAGCCGCTCGCAACCAGGCTGGTCGCCTCGGCGGTGCGGGCGAAGCCGCCGATGAGGGCGGCGGCGCGGGCCCGGTGCGCCCGCAGCGCGAGCACCTCCCTGGCGTGCGGGTAGGGGGCGCGTGGCTCGGCGTGCAGGTCGTCGCCGTCGTCCCAGACCACGACGAGGCCGAGGCCGGCCACCGGGGCGAACATCGCGGCCCGGGTCCCAGCCACCACGCGGATCTCGCCGCGGGCCACCGCCAGCCACCGGCGATACCGCTCGGCGGGCCCGAGCCCGGCCGCCAGGCTGACGTGCCGCCCGGGGCCGAGCGTGCGGGCCAGGGCAGCGTCAACCAGGCCCAGGTCCCGTGTGTCCGGTACCACGATGAGCGCGCCACGCCCCGTGGCGGCCGCGGTGCCCGCGGCGCGCGCGATCTCTTCCGGCCAGTCCTGGCCAGGCAGGGCCGTCCATACGGCACGCGGCGCCCGCCCGTCCGCGAGCGCCGAAAGGAACGCCGGCCCGGCCTGGTACCGCGTCCAGGGCCCCGGCCCGGGCCGCGCCGGGAGCGGTACCCCTGCCCCGCCCGGAATGCTGGCGCCATCCCGCGCCGCCGGAACCGCCAGCGCGCTGTTCGCTCCGGGACCCGGCACGCTCGCGGCGCCCTGCGCCATCGGCGCGCTGGCCCCGCCCGAAACGCTGGCGGCACCCTGCGCCATCGGCGCGCTGGCCGCCTCTTGCGGGAGCGGTGCGCTGGGCGCATCTTCGTGGACGGGGGCGGTCGCGGCGCGCGGCCGTGCCGCCGTTTCCGCCCCCGCATGCCGCGGCGGGATGGCCAGCCGGAGCACGTCCGCCATGGTGCCCGCGTATCTGTCGGCCACCTCCCGTGCCAGCGCGGCGATCTCTGGGGCTAGGACGGGTTCCGGCGAGACGACCCGCTCCAGGGTCGCGAGGCGTCCCTGGTGCGCACTGACGGCGGCCCGGTCTAGCAGGTATCCGCCGACAAGTTGCCCGGCGAACCGGACCCGGACCCGGCAGCCAGGAACAGCGGATTCCGACAGCCGCTCCGGCACCAGGTAGTCGAAGGGCCGGTCGAGATGCGCCAGCGGCACATCGACGAGCACCCGGGCAACCGGCAGGTCCGCCGCCGGGGCCTGGGCGGCAGGTGACCGCCGCCGGGGCGCACCCCCCGCCCGGGCCGCTCCCCGCGCCGACGTGGCGGTCCCGCGCGCCCCCGCCTGGTCCCGATCCGCTGCCACGCTCCCTGTCCTACCAGATCCATCCGACCCCGCCGCGAACCCGCGCTCCGCCAAGCGATCCCAGAGATGATCATGAATGCGGCTCCGCCATCACCAGCAACAAGAATCACGACTGTCACCCCGTCACCAGCTCTGGGCACCCGTGATTTCGTGATCATGACTGAGGTGGGCCCATAGGCACCCGCAAGTCATGATCACGAACCGGTGCCGACCGGAGGGCCCAGCCAGCCGTCGTGTGGCGGGCGGGTCAGCGGCGGAGAGTGCCGCAAGCGGCGTCTGCACGGGCCGATGCCCACAGCCGGGTCACATGCCGGCGGCGCGCCTGAGTTCCTCGACGCGGTCGGTGCGCTCCCAGGAGAAGTCGGGCTCCTCGCGGCCGAAGTGACCGAAGGCCGCCGTCTGTGCGTAGATCGGCCGGAGCAGGTCCAGGGCCTTGACGATGGCCGCTGGACGCAGGTCGAAGACCTCGAACACGGCGTCCTGGATCCGGGAAACCGGCACCTTCTCGGTGCCGAAGCACTCCACGAACAGGCCGACCGGCTTGGCCTTGCCGATGGCGTAGGCGACCTGCGCCTCGCAGCGATCGGCCAGGCCCGCGGCGACCACATTCTTGGCCACCCAGCGCACCGCGTAAGCGGCACTGCGGTCCACCTTGGACGGGTCCTTGCCGGAGAACGCACCGCCGCCGTGCCTGGCCATGCCACCGTAGGTGTCGATGATGATCTTGCGGCCGGTGAGGCCGGCGTCGCCCATTGGGCCGCCGATCTCGAACCGCCCGGTCGGGTTGACCAGCAGCCGGTAGCCATCGGTGTCGAGGTCGAGCCCGGCGACGACCGGTGCCACCACGTGGTCAACCACGTCGGGGGTGAGCAGTTCCTTCAGGTCGATGTCCGGTGCGTGCTGGGCCGATACCACCACGGTGTCCAACCGGACCGGCTCTTCCCCCGAGTACTCGATGGTCACCTGCGTCTTGCCGTCGGGGCGCAGATAGGGCATGTCACCGCTGCGCCGCGCCTGGGACAGCCGCCGGGCAAGCCGGTGCGCCAGCATGATCGGCATAGGCATGAACTCCGGGGTTTCCCGGCAGGCGTACCCGAACATCAGGCCCTGGTCACCAGCGCCCTGGCGGTCGAACTCGGTCGCACCCTCGCCTTCGCGGTACTCGAACGCGTCCAGGACGCCCTGGGCGATGTCCGGCGACTGGGCGCCGATGGACACCGACACCCCGCAGGAGGCGCCGTCGTATCCCTTGGCCGAGGAGTCGTAGCCGATGTCCAGGATCTTCTCGCGGATGATGGTCGGGATATCGACATAGGTTTCCGTGGTCACCTCCCCGGCCACGTGTACCTGGCCGGTGGTGATCAGGGTTTCCACCGCGACATGGCTGCCCGGGTCATCCTTGATCATCGCGTCGAGAATGGCATCGCTGATCTGGTCTGCCATCTTGTCCGGATGGCCCTCGGTGACCGATTCGGAGGTGAAGAGACGACGGGCCACCTGACATCCTTTTCTGCTGCGCTTGGAGCGCCCGTCACGGGCGCCGCGAGCCCGGCGTCACATCGCCGGGTGCTGTGGGCTTCGCCGAAGTGTACCGGGACGCCCGGCCCGGTCGGATGGGTATCTGCCCGCCGCGCTCCGGTCAGGCCGGTGCGGGCAGCCGGGCCGCGACAAGATCCCAGATCACGTCGGCCAGCGCTGTTTTAGGCCCCCGCGGCACTTCGGTCACGCTCCCGTCGGAGCCGAGCACGAGGGCGGCATTGTCACTTGTGCCGAACGCCAGCCCGGGGCCGACCTGGTTCACCACGAGCAGATCGCAGCCCTTGGCAGCGAGCTTCGCCCGGCCGTTTTCCGCGATGTTCTCGGTCTCCGCGGCGAACCCGGTGAGGACCTGCCCGGGCGGCCGGCGCACGGCCAGCTCCTTCAGGATGTCGGGGTTCTCCACCAGCTCAAGCGGCGCCAGCGCCTGACCGGTCTTCTTGAGCTTCTGTTCGCTGCGCGCTGCGGGCCGGTAGTCGGCCACCGCGGCGGCCATGACCACCGCGTCGGCATCCACCGCGGCGGACAGCACCGCCTCGCGCATCTGGCGGGCCGAGGTCACCGTGATCACCTTGGCCCCGGCGGGATCGGCCAGGCCGACGTTGGCCGCGACGAGGGTCACCGCCGCGCCCCTGGCGACCGCCGCCTCGGCGAGCGCATAACCCTGCCGCCCCGACGACCAGTTGCCGATGAAACGGACCGGATCGATTTCCTCCCTGGTCCCGCCGGCGCTCACCACCACATGGCGGCCGTGCAGGTCAGGGGTCATCCCGGCGGCTCCCCTCGCCAGCACCCGGACCGCTGTCTGCCACAGCTCGGCTGGCTCGGGAAGGCGCCCGGGCCCGCTGTCGGCTCCGGTGAGCCGGCCTGACGCGGGCTCCAGCACCAGGCAGCCACGCTCGCGCAGGGTGGCCACATTGGCCTGGGTGGCCGGGTGTTCCCACATCTCGGTATGCATGGCCGGCGCGAACACCACCGGGCAGCGCGCGGTCAGCAGGACCGAGGTGAGCAGGTCGTCGGCCCGGCCGCTCGCCGCACGGGCGAGCAGGTCAGCAGTGGCCGGGGCGATGAAGACCAGGTCGGCTTCCTGGCCGAGGCGCACATGCGGCACCTCGTGCACGTCCTGGAAAGGGGTGGTCGTCACCGGCTGGCCGGACAGTGCCGCCCAGGTTGCCGCGCCGACGAAACGCAAAGAAGCCGCGGTCGGCACGACCCGGACCTGATGTCCGGACTCGGTCAGCCGCCGCAGCAGCTCACAGGATTTGTACGCAGCAATCCCGGCGCTTACGCCGAGGATGACGCGGGCCGGCATGGGTCAGCCGGTTAGGGCTCCGCCGTCTCCACGGCGGACAAGAGCCCTTCACGGATCTCGCGGAGCGCGATCGACAGAGGCTTCTCCTGCACCCTGGTCTCGACCAGGGGGCCCACATACTCCAGCAGCCCCTCGCCGAGCTGGGCGTAGTAGGCGTTGATCTGCCGTGCCCGCTTGGCCGCCATGATCACGAGGCGGTACTTGCTGTCAACCACATCGAGCAGATCGTCGATGGGCGGGTTGGTGATGCCGTCCGCAGTGGTAATTCCTGCCACCGGGTTCCTTCCGTCGTTGCGCGCCGAAAGGCGCGGGATGGCCTCCTCAGGCCGTCATCAAGGTTACCAGTTGCCTGGACACGTCCTGGACGGATGTGTTCACCAGCGTGATATCGAACTCGCGGCCGGCTTCGATCTCCTGCCTCGCCACATCCAGGCGACGGGCGATCACGTCCGGCGGTTCGGTGCCGCGGCCGGTGAGCCTGCGGACCAGTTCCGCACGGGACGGGGGGGCCAGGAAGACCAGCAAAGCGCCCGGAACGCTGCGGCGCACCTGCCTGGCACCCTCGATGTCAATCTCCAGAAGTGTCGCTACCCCCGCCGCGGCCTGCTGGGCGACGGGAGCCTTGGGAGTGCCGTACTTCCGCCCATCAAACGTGGCCCACTCCAGCAACTCTCCGCGGGCCACCATGGCATCGAATGCCGCATCGTCCACAAAATGGTATTCACGGCCGTTGACTTCGCCCGGCCGCGGCGCCCGGGTAGTCACGGAAACCGACAGCCAGATGTCCGGGCGCTGAGCCCGCAAGCCCGCCACGACGGTGCTCTTGCCAACGCCGGAAGGGCCGGAAAGTACCGTCAGCCGGGCTTCCTGGGTTCCCCCCCGGACAAGCGCGGCATCGCTTACGCGATGAACGGGCGAATCGGCCGCGGAACCGTGTTCCCCGCGCTCGTCCCTGGGGGCGCTAGGCTCGGTCAGATACCACCGCCGAACTCGTTCTCAAGGGCGGTGCGCTGATTGGCACCCAGGCCGCGAACCCGGCGCGATTCCGCGATGCCGAGCCGCTCCATGATCTGCCGCGCACGCACTTTGCCAACCCCTGGCATGGCCTCAAGCAGTGCCGAGACCTTCATCTTGCCCACCGTGTCGTCAGACTGCCCCTGCTTGAGGACAGCCGGGAGCGTGATGGCACCACGCTTCAGGTTGTTCTTGACCTCGGCACGATCCTTACGTGCCTTAGCCGCCTTCTCCAGGGCAGCAGCGCGCTGAGCGGGAGTGAGGGGAGGAAGAGCCACTCCGTGTCACCTCGGGTTTCGAATAGAAAACATTGGTTCGCGATGGGAAAGTAGCGAGTTCGGCTCTCCAAGGCAATGCGAATGCCCGTTTAACACGCTATAAATTGACTGGTACTACTCCACGAAAGCAGTTGGTTGCTCAGGGTAGTTAACTGGGGTGGTTACGCGATGGTCAAGGGCGGCGCCCAGCCCTGCGCTGACCCCTGAACCGGAGGCTGACGAGACAGGTCACGCCTGCTGACGGCCAGCTTTGTACTAATCGTATACCGTCTTGCGCCCCGATGCCGGCGTGGGGTCCGGGCTACGGGCTCAGCCCTGCGCCGGCTGGAACCGGCGCAATGGGGCTGCGATCGCCGCGGCGGCCGCCCCGGGGTCCGGAGCGCTCGTAATAGGCCGGCCAATCACAAGCAGGTCGGCCCCTGCCCGCAATGCCTCTTCTGGCGTTGCGGTTCGCGCCTGATCGTGCGCCGCGGCGCCCGCTGGGCGGATTCCGGGCGTGATCAATGTGACATCCGGGCCCACTTCGGCCCGGACGTCGGCAACCTCCCGCGGTGAGCAGACCAGCCCGCGGGCCCCAGCGTCGACCGCGAGCACGGCCAGTCGCCGCACCGCGTCGCTCAGCGAACCGGCCACGCCGATGCATTCCAGGTCGGCAGGACGCAGGGAGGTGAGCAGGGTGACCGCGGCGATCATGGTGGCCGGTGCCGCCTCGACCGCGGCGCGGACCACCTCGGGGCCGCCGACGGCGTGCACGGTCAGCACGTCCGGATGCAGCCGGGCGACCGCACGGGCCGCGCCGGCCACGGTGGCGGGAATGTCGTGCAGTTTCAGGTCAAGGAAAACCTTGACCCCGCTGGCGCCGCGGATCGACGCCACGATCCCCGGCCCGTACCGCAGGTAGAGTTCCAGCCCTACCTTCACGGTGCTCACGTGCGGCGTGACCAGCCCGGCCCACCGGGCGGCGGTCTCCAGATCTGGCGCGTCGAGTGCGACGGCGATCGGCGCAGGCTGGGTCAAGGATCCTCCCTCGTGGCTGGGCCACACGTTACAAGACGCTGCCCGGCCTTCTACGGCCCGCGACCGGGCTCGGCTCATGAGCGAGCCCGACCACGTCCGTGGCGCACTCGATGCCCCGGCTGGCCAGTTCCTCCTCCAGTTCCCTGACAATGCGCGGGCATGCGGACGGATCGTGGAATATTGCCGTCCCCACGCTCACCGTGGCGGCACCGGCCAGCATCAGTTCGAGCGCATCCCGGCCGGTCCGCACCCCGCCCATGCCGATGATCGGGATGTCAGGGAATGCCTCGTGCACCTGCCAGATGCAGCGCACCGCGACCGGCCTGATGGCCGGCCCGGACAGGCCGCCGGTGACGCCGGCCAGCACCGGGCGCAGGGTCTTGGTATCGATCGCCATGCCGAGCAGCGTGTTGATCATCGAAAGCCCGTCCGCGCCCGCGCTCAGACAGGCCCCGGCGATCGCCACGACGTCGGTGACATCCGCGGAGAGCTTCGCGAAGACCGGGATGTCATAGTGGATCCTGGCCCGCACCGCGTCGATCACCGCCGCCGATGCGGCGGGGTCACAGGCGAAGACCTGGCCCCGGTCCTCCACGTTCGGGCAGGAGATGTTGACCTCGACCGCGGTCACCCCGGAGGCGTCGGACAGGCGGGCGGCCAGTTCGGCGTACTCATCCACGGTGCCAGCGGCGATCGACACCACGGCGCGCGCGCCCCTGGACAGCAGCCAGGGAAGGTCACGTTGCAGGAAGGCGTCGATCCCCGGGCCCTGCAACCCGATCGAGTTGAGCATGCCGCTCGGTGTCTCGGCCATCCGCGGGGTGGGGCGCCCGGAACGCGGGGCCAGCATCACCGACTTGGTGACGACGGCGCCGATCTTGGCCACATCGAAGAACTGGGCAAGCTCACGGCCTGCGCCGGCACAGCCGGACGCGGTCAGGATCGGGTTCGGCAGCTCTACATGAGCCAGCCGGCTCCTCAGGTCAACGGCCATGAGGCCGTCCCGCCCCGGGCCCGGCAGCCGGGCCAGTCCTCGCCCGTCCCGGCTGTGCCTTGCCGGAGGCCCGGGGTCCACCAGGCTGCGGCCGGGCCGCTGGCTGCGGCTTGGCCTGCGGGCGCGGCTTCCACCCGGGCGCGCCCAGCGCATCGAACGGGACGGTCCCGACGTCGTCCCAGCGCACCAGGTCGCCGCGGAACACCGGGCCGTCCACGCAGGACCGGGCCATCCGGGTCACCCCGTCCTCGCCCACGACGGGCAGCACGCAGGTCATGCAGACCCCGATCCCGCAGGCCATCGACTCCTCCACCAGCGCCTGCACGGGGATGTCGTAGCGGCTGGCCAGCGTGGTCACCGCGCGAAGCATCCCCATCGGCCCGCAGGCGTAGATGACGTCGGTCCTGCCCTCGTGGATGACCTGGGCGAGCAGATCGGTCACCAGGCCGCGGGCGCCCAGCGAGCCGTCCTCGGTGGTGATCACGGCACTGCGCCCGCTGCGGCGCGCGGTGAGCGCGCCGAACACCCGGTCCGCGCTGGCCGCGCCCAGCAGGAAGTCGACCGCGCAGCCGCGGCCACGGAGCTTGCCGCCGAGCGCGAACAGCGGCGCGCTGCCGTATCCGCCACCGATGAGCAGTGCGTTCACCGGATCCCGCGGCAGCGGGAACGGCCGCCCCAGCGGCCCCGCCAGATCCAGCGTGTCCCTGGTCCGGCGCTCGGACAGCCACCGGGTGCCCGGCCCGGTCACCGCGAACACGAACTCCACCGTGCCCCCATGGTCGGGGCGCACCTCATGGATGGAGAACGCCCGGCGCAGGAGCATCGAGGTCTCCGGGCCGCCGACCGCCACGGCAACGAACTGGCCGGGCCGGAACCGGGCGGCTACCCCCGGCGCGATCACGGTCATCGCGAAGTAGGCGTCCACCCGGCGGACGGTCAGCACGGTCCCCTTGACCTGCGCCGGAACCAGCTCGGCCCGCTCAGCCGTCATTTGGGGAGCCCTGCCTGCCCGGGGGGACGACCCCCCGGAACCCCCCGCCGGCCGTCAGGCCCCGGGACTTCGTCGCGCGGCCTGGGCCCTGCCAGCCCGGGAGACGCTGACTCATCGCCGCGGAGAGCCTTTGCGTGTTCTTGCAGCGACCGCACACCCACCTCACCACGCGTGATCGCTTCGATGCCCTGTACCGCCGCAGCCAGGCCCTGGATCGTGGTCACACACGGAAT
>DASXKD010000390.1:0-8099 GCA_036497045.1 Streptosporangiaceae bacterium
CGCCCGCCCGGCCGGAAGCACCGCGTGGAAGCTGGTCACCCCGCCCGGGGTAGCCGACAACGGCGGCCTGGTCACAGCCGGCACCGGCGGGCAATCGCTGATCACCGGAATCCGGCCCAGCCAGTACCTCACCTACACGCCGCTGGCCCTCACCCGTGACGGCGGGCTGGCATGGTCACCAGCGGGGCCGCTCGATGCCGCCCTCGCCAACGCCCCCGACGCCTTGGCCGTCGCGCCTGGGACCGGGCACCTGCTCGCCCTGCTCACCAATGGAGCTGTCAAGGCCGCTGCCCCCGGCTACACCAGGTGGACCACCCTTGCCACACGGGTCACGCTGGCGGCCACGCCCGCGGGCAGGCGTTGCGGCCTGACAAGCCTCACCGCAGCCGCATTCAGCCCGTTGGGAATGCCGCTGCTGGCGGGGACCTGCAGCCATCGCGGAACGGCAGGTGTCTTCACGCTCACCGGCGGGACGTGGCGCCTGGCCGGGCCGGCGCTGCCAGCCTCTATGGCGGGCCGGCCCACCCGGGTGCTCGGCCTGACCGTGGCCGGTCACCGGGAGACGGCGCTGCTGGCCGCCGGCACCGGCCGGGACACCGTGCTGTTGGCGGCGTGGTCAGCCAGTGGCGGCCGGTGGGCGCTGTCACCATCACTACCGCTGGGCGGCGCGCAGGTCGTGTCGGTTTCCGCCGGCCCCGGCGGAGCAACAGGGATAGTGCTCAACGGACGCGCCGGGGTAACCCTCGGCGGGCCCGGCTCATCCTGGCAGTGGCTGCCGTTCCTGCCCGCCGGCACCCAGGCGCTCGCCCTGGGCCCCCGGGCGCGGGTGGACGCGCTGGCCGCAGCGGGAACGACGTTCACCGACTGGGCCTGGGCCCCCGGATCGGCGGCGTGGGCCAAGACGCAGACACTGCATGTCCCGGTCCCATACGGGTCCTCGGGCTGACATCAGCCCCGCACGCGGCACTGGGCCCAGCGCTGGCCTGCCCACCAGGGGCACCGGGGCTGGCGCCGCCATAGAGTAGGTGACCAGCGCGGCAGGCACCCCACCGAGGCCGGAGAGCCACATGTACGGGTACACGCAGAACAAGAACAACTACCTCATCCGGCTGCGCCGGATCGAAGGCCAGATCCGCGGCCTGCAACGGATGGTCGAAGACGACAAGTACTGCATCGACATCCTCACCCAGGTAGCCGCCGCGACCAAGGCCCTGCAATCAGTGGCACTGGGCCTGCTGGAGGAACACCTCAGCCACTGCGTTGTCGACGCGGTCGCCGAAGGCGGTGACACCGCAACCGATAAAGTCCGCGAAGCCTCCGAGGCGATCGCCCGGCTGGTCCGCTCCTGAACCGGCGCCCGAATGCGCCCGGCGGATTCGCGTTGCCCCCTGGTTGACGTGCCACGGCCCCTGCGGTGGAAGCCCGCCACCTGGTTAACCGGGCCCCTGTCGGCCGGTGCGCGCCGCTCTCCGGGAACTGCTTTCGCCTGATCGGCCAACATGCTGACCCCAGGCCGAACTCCCAGCCGACTCCGCCACGGCTTGCGAACATGGCGCCCCGATGGCGCGGCCGGGCAAAGTTCTCCGATCAACCACATAGCTGATCCTGAACAGTTTCTCAGTCCTATGCGTTGTAGTAGATGAGGGCCGAGCGAGACGCATCCAGGCCATGCCATCGACCGAAGGGACCGCCGTGGCACGCACCCGCCACCATGACACCCACGCGCGCCGTTCGCAGGGTACCGTGCGGGCCCGGGAGAAAATCGCCGCCCAGCGTGCAGCGCAACAACGCACGCGAGCGCGGCAGCGATGGCTGGTATCGATCGCAGCCGTCGGCGTGGTGCTGGCTACCGTCGTAGGGTTCGTGGCGGTCAAGCTGACCTCCGGAACCGCGGCGGCCGCCAGCGAGTCCTCTGCCCCCCAAGGCGTCGTCAGCCAGGTCACCACGGTTCCAGCGGCTGTCCTGGCGCGGGTGCGCGGCGGCGGGACAGTCACCCCGCTGCAGACGGTCAAGGCAGCCGCCGCGGCGTTGATCGCCGACGGCAAGCCAGCCATCGTATTTGTCAGCGAAGAGTCCTGCCCGTTCTGCGCCGCCGAACGCTGGCCGCTGGTGGTCGCGCTGTCCCACTTCGGCACCTGGGGCCACCTCGGCGTCACCCGGTCCTCGGCCACCGACGTCTTTCCGAACACGGCCACGCTCTCGTTCCGGACCGCCGGCTACCACAGTCCCTCCCTCACGCTGCGCACCACCGAACTAACCGACAACCGCGGCCACCCCCTGCAGCCCCTGACCTCGCTGGATACCAAGCTGATACGCGCCTATGACGTGCCCCCCTACGTCAACAGCGCCGACCAGTCCGGGGCTGTCCCGTTCCTCGACATCGGCAACCGCTACATTCTGGCCGGAGCGCAATACAACCCGCAGATCCTGGCCGGCCTTTCCCAAGCCCAGATCGCCAGCCAGCTCCGCAATCCAGCCAGCCCAGTGGCCAAAGCCATCGACGGGTCAGCCAACGTGATCATCGCCGCCATCAATAACATGCTGCACCACCAAGGGGGCAGCTAAGCAGCGGCGGCTCCAGCCCGAAGTCATACCGGCCACCACCAAGACCTCCGCGCGGCCAGAAAGTAAGCCGGCGATCTCTGCCGGATAACCGCCTCGCGCCGCGCAGAATATCCAAACCCGGGCGACCTGCGCAGTAATCGACTTCACGCCAGTCCGGCACACCGAACGGCGGCTCGGCGTGCGTTATTCACAGTCTTTGCTGTCCCGTCGGCAGGCGGCTATGAGCCTACTGGGAGCCCCGTTGCTCAGCTGAGACGGACGAGCCGGATCCGCAAGTGCGCCTATGGATGTGATGGGCTCTGCTGGCAGCGCTTGCCCGGCCCAGCGGATTGTGCAGCACGTAGGCAGAGCAACGCGCCCGGGCCGGAGCGGACTTGCGCGGATGGGCGAGCACGGTGACCTGACCCCCGTGGATGCTGGTGGACATGGTGCCCCGGTTTTGCAGGCAAGTGGTCGCGCCCGAGTCGGTCCGCGGCCCTGACCATCCTGCCCTGGGTCCGGGGCATTTGCCCGATTCCAGGACCAGATGGAGAACAGCGATCCGCTGCCGGCGTCCCCCGCGCGAAAGAGCCATTCCAAGAGCCAACGCAGGCCGTCCGCAGGCGACATCAGCCGACACAGAGCCACTGTTTACGCAGTTCAAGTGCTCAGTGAGCCCTGTCAAGCCTCGCCCACCGACATGCAGGAGGTGACTGGGGGTCAAGGGGTCGCCGGTTCAAATCCGGCCGTCCCGACCAGAAGGCCAAGGTCAGAAGGGGTTCCGGGTTCTCACTCGGACCCCTTTTCGATCTTCGGGAGCCAATCGGGGAGCCACCGCAGAGCCATGTGTTCGTGGCAGGCGCGCTGCCTAGGCGCGCCTTCGGGGCCGCGGCTTGGCCGGTGTTGTCCTCCGGGTGCCAGGCCGTGTCGCTGGGGGCTGGGTTGACGGCAGCAGGAGTATGACGGGCTCGCCTGGCGAGAGCCGGGGAGGGGTTCGTTCCTTGGCGAGGATCTTGTCGATGGCCGTGGGGCCGGTGGTGAGCGCGGGGCGGATCTCGTGCCGGTAGACGGTCTCGGTGACCGTGGTGCCGCTGTGGCCGACCAGGTCGCTGATGTCTTCGATGCGGACGCCGTGGGCGCTGAGGATGGACACGAACGAGTGCCGTAACTCCCGTGGTGCCCACTCCTCTCCTAGGCCCGCGGCCTTGGTGATGGCGGCGAACTCGCGGCGTACCTGCCAGCGGTCCAGCGACGTGCCGTCCTCGCGGCAGAACACCAGGCCGTGGTCCTGCCAGGCGCCGCCTGCCCGGAGGCGTTCGGCTGCCTGGCGGGTGCGGTGCTCCTTGAGGGATTCGACGGCCCGCTCGGGCAGCTTGAGC
Organism: Streptosporangiaceae bacterium; assembly: GCA_036497045.1. GTDB lineage: Bacteria > Actinomycetota > Actinomycetes > Streptosporangiales > Streptosporangiaceae > DASXKD01. Next base: position 3,924 of record DASXKD010000390.1, read on the forward strand.
ACGCGCCTGCTCTTGCGCGTCTTGGTGTCGCCCTTGACCCGCACCGACCGATACACCGCCACGGTGCCCGCGTCCAGGTCGACCTCCGACCAGATGAGCGCGCGGGCTTCCTCGGTGCGAATGCCCGCTAGCAGGGACACGACGTCCTGGGGCGGCAGGATCGGCGGCTGCGGCCCGCCGGCCGGGAACCCGGCGATGAGCGTGCCGACCGACTCGTCCTTGTCCGGTGCGAACGCCGCCGACCACCTCATCGACATGGGCCCCGGCGGCGGCCCCGACGGCGGGCACATCCTCGCGGCCGGGACGTCACAAGACGTCGCGCGTTCCCCCGACAGCGTGACCGGGCTATGGCTGGCCGGCCACCTGAGCCTGCTGGAGACCCGCAATGGCCCGGGCGGATCGTAATGTCGGCCTGGGGCGGGCCTGGTTGGGCGGTCCCCGTCCTCGCTTGTCAGGTTCTGGTGCCGAGGAGGTCGTAGGCCGCGACCCAGAGCGTGTAGGGGTTCGCGAGGTCCGGGTAGGCCGCCGTCATCCGGTCGATGAGCTCGGCCGGGGCGGAACTGTGTTCCAGCGCTGCTTCGAAGTCGGCGAGGTAGCGGCGGCATTCGCCGATCTGGCGGCGGGCGTTGTCGTCGGCGGCCAGTGGGTTGCGGTGGCCGGCGATGAGGGTGTCGGCATCCAGCGCATCCACGGCATCCAGCGCTCGTGCCCAGCTGGCGCGGGACTCCGGTGTCGATCCCCTCAGCCACATGTGTGTCTGGTTGTAGACGGCATCACCGGAGACGACCAGGCTCAGACTGGGAACGTGGACGACGCTGGAGTGCCCGGTGTCGGTGGTCCCGACCGGGATCACCTCGGCCGCCGAGCCTCCGACAGGGACCGTGGTGCCTGCCAGCGGCGTCGGTGGGATGGGCTTGGCGGTCAGCTGGCCGGGAAAGAACCCGCCCCAGACCTGCATGTATCCCGGCGAGATCTGTTCTTCCATCGCGGGGATGGACTCGGCCAGGGCCACCGGTCTGGCTTGGGGGAACGCCGCCAGGATCTGCGGCAGGCCCAGGAAGTGGTCGGCGTGGGGATGGGTGATGTACACGTACCCGGGCTCGCGGCCGTGGGCCTTCACCCACGCCGCCAGCTCCCGCCCCTCTTGTTCAGTGATGAGGCAGTCGACCAGCAGGGCGCCGCCATCATCACTGATCAGGGTCGAGGTGGACGGCGGCCAGGTCGCCGGGCCCACCGCCTCCTCGAAACCCGGGACTGCGCTTGGGATTGGCTTGGGCTCCACCACGAACACGTCAAAATTAAGGCTCATCGCTTCCTCCGGCATAGCTGACTCTGGTAGGGCTGTGATGCTTCCGGTCTCTCTGCACGACTGGGCTGAATCATGCCGACGGTGACGCCTGCTCATGGATCCAGGCATTGGCCAGCGTGGTCCAGATCGCGGCCTCGCCAGCGTCCTGGGCCAGGCCAAGGCTGTGCGGGCCGTGGGCGAACACGTGCACCTCGTGGGGGACCTGGCTGGCCGCGAGCGCCGAGGCGAAGCGGTAGGTGTGTTCGGGAGGGACGTACGGGTCCTCTGCGGTGTGCCAGACGAAGAACGACGGCGACTGAGGCGTGACCAGCGCATCCAGCGATGTCGAGTGGCGCAGCTGGGGGCTGGCGTCCTCGCCGAGGAGGATCAGCCGGGCAGCGCGGTAGGTCTCGGTCTCCATCGAGGTGATGGCGTAACCAAGGACAGCGAACTCGACCGTCTCACGGGGCGCGGCGCCTGGTGCGAGGGCGGCCAGCCCGGCCAGATGACCTCCCGCGGAGAACCCAATGAGACCAATGCGCTGTGCATCTGCGGCCCGCCGACGGCCGATCTCAGCGCGCAGCGCATCAAGTGGCACCGGGTGCCGGACGTTGAGCGGATAGCGGAACACGCTCGCCTGCACGCCTATCTCGCTGAGCCAGTCGGCCACCGGCTCGGCCTCGTGCGGAGCGTGTTCGGCATACCCACCGCCGGGCAGGACGATCATGTGCGTGCCGCCCACCGGGAAAGTCATGGTCAGTCCTCCCTTCCGGGCGCCTGCACTACGAACTCCATCGCGCTGGCCATGCGCCAGCAAGACGCTCACATACGGATTGGCGTAATGCAGGCTGTCCTTGCGGTTAACGAGGGTCGCTGAGGAAGGCCTCGACATCAGCGGCAAAATCCGCGTGGTGCTGGAATAGGAACCCATGCGCCGAGTCCGGGTAGATCTTCACCCGTGCGTCCGGGATCAGGCCCGCGAGCAGGTAGGAGTAGTGCGGCAGGATCATCGGGTCGCCGTCGCCGTTCGCCACGAACACCGGCATCTCCAGGCAGCTGAGCTGCTGGAGCAGCGCGTGATTGGGGATCCCCCACGTGCAGACCGCGTCATACTGCGCTTCACGAGTCGCCCAGGTTGTTGCCGCGTCCCGGTCCTCGGTCCGGGCGTACATGCGCTGCAGGGCTTGCTGGCCGGCCTGTCGGCTTGACGAGGAACGGGCGAAGAAGACGTCGAGGTATTCCTCGGGGCTAGTTTCGGGGGTGCCGATGGCGCCGATGACCTCCGGGGCCCAGCCGTGCATGCCGGCGGCGCCCTGCGGCGCTGCGGACGCAAGGACCAGCCTTCTTACGATGGCTGACCTGGTCAAGGCAACCTGCTGCGCGACAAAGCTGCCGATGGAGAATCCCAGGAGATCAACCTGGGCGAAGCCCATGGCGGCCATGAAGGCGATGGCGTCGCGTGCCATCTGCTCCACGGTGTTCGTTGTTGTCCCGGTGGAGCCACCGACCCCGGCGTTGTCGAAGGTGATCACACGCCGGGCCGATGCCAGCGCGTCGATCAGCGCGGGATCCCAGTTGTCGAGGTTTCCGCGGAAGTGCTGCAGCAGGACCAGCGGCACGCCGCCGCTGGCGCCCGGGCCGGTGTCGCGGTACGCGTAATCGACGCCGTTGGCGGCGCTGACCAGCCTGTTCGGCAGCCCTGAGTACGGGCTGTCCCGGTGCGCCGGGCTGGTGCCGTCGTTGGCGGTGATGGTGGGCATGTGAATACCTCTTCCTGCGGTCCGAGGGATTGCCCGGGGGATGAATGCTCGTCAGGGGCTGGCGTGCTGGTCGGCCTGCAGGCTCGCTATCTGGGCCCGGGCAGCGGCTATTAGTTCCTCGTTGGTGTTCGCGTGGCCGGCCAGGCCCCAGCCGCCGTCGGGTGCCTCGGTCAGCAGCACCCATGTCCGGCTTGACAGCGTGGGGTCGCCGGCCGCGTCGGCGGCGATGTTCGTCAGGCGCTCGACCACGGCCAGCTGCTTGCCGCGATCGAGTGCGCCCGCATTGGTGAGGACCTGGATCCGCACGTAATTGCTTTCGCCGTCGACGTTGGACAGGCTGCCGGCCGGGAGGTCGTGGATGAAGGCCGCGGTGTTCTGCCGGAACATGGGGATGTCCGGTACTTGCTCGATGGTCATGAGCGCGGTCGCGAGGTCGGCGGCGAGCTGGTGCTTGTCGGCGAATGTCCCGGCGGTTGCGTAGACGTCGATCATGGGCATGGTGATGCTCCTTCAACGGATCGTGGTAGTGGCGTGCGGAGGCTTAGGCATTCGCCGATGAGGGCACCCCGGTCACCTGACGCACGAGCCCGAGTACCTCGGTGTCGAGCCGCCTGGCGACCTGTGACGCGGCCGCATCGTGATAGGGAGCGAGCGCGCTGGCGGCGCTGTCGTAGGCGACCCGGGTTCCTCCGGGTGTCTGCTGGAGGAGGATGGTGACCGGTGCGTAGGAGCCTGCGTCGGGCACGTGGCGGGTCATTTGCCCCATGGTGACCGGGTTGCCGGCGATCAGGCGGACCAGGCGGCGCCCGGCCTGGCCTCTGGCTTGCGGGTCGAGGGCCAGCGCGGTGTCGAGGTCGAGCTGGAGGAACAGCATCAGGCCAGCGCTCCCTTGCGCCTGCCGGACCAGTGAGCTGAACTGCTCGTATGATGTGCTCGCCGCAAGCTTGCTGAACAGCGCCCCGATATCCGGCTGGCTGATGCCGCCGAAGATGCCGTCCAAGACGGCCTGGAACGGCCGGTCGCTGTCGAAGACGTGGCGGCGCACCACCACGTCGAGCACCTGTTCGGATGCCATCCGATTCCTTTCTCTGAGGGCCGCCGACCGGCCAGCGGAGGTTCAGAACGCGG
>DASXKD010000391.1:0-2821 GCA_036497045.1 Streptosporangiaceae bacterium
GGATCCTCCATCCGGTCCAGGGCCTTGTTGGCCTTGGACTTGAAGATCAGCGAGACCCTTTTCATCACGCTCATGGGCGCGACCTTCCCCTTCATCGTGTGCAACCGTCGTCGCTAGCCCCACGGCGCCGCCAGCCGCGCCCAATCCTCGGCGGCGGCCTCCCTGCGAGCTTGGTTCTGTCAGCCTACGCGGTCCCCGCGTGCCCGTCATCACGACCGGCACGGCGCCGCGGCATATGCCAGGCGGCCGCCAGCAACGTTTCCCGTGCCCCGTACGCAACCTGGGCATCCGCGCGATTGATCCCGGTAAGCTGAGTGCGTGTTCCGACGAAGCCGCACCGGCACGGACGAGGGGTCAGGCCAGGACGCCGTGAACGGCGCGGCCGAGTCCGACGCCGACGCCTCCCCCGCACGGCCGGGTGCCGTGACGGCGGGCAAGGGCAAGCCCACCCCCAAGCGCAGCGAGGCCGAGCGCCGCCGACGCGAGCCCTACACCGCCCCCAAGGACCGCAAGGAGGCCTCCCGCGCCTCCCGCACCCGCCAGCGCACGGACCGTACCCGCAGGATGGAAGCGGTACGCCGGGGCGAGGAGTGGGCGATGCCGCCCAGGGACCGCGGCCCGGTCAAGGAGCTCGCCCGCGACTACGTCGACTCCAAGCGGCGGATCAGCGAGTACTACATGTACGGGCTGCTGGTCCTGCTGGTGCTGCTGTTCATCCGCGCGCCCATCGTGCAGACGATCATCCCGCTGGTTGTCCTGGCAGCCGTTCTGGTCATGGGCATCGAAGGCATCTTCATCGGGCGCAAGGTGAAGGCCCTGGCCGCCGAGCGGCTGCCCGGGCAGAGCACTCGCGGCCTGAGCCTGTATTCCGCGATGCGCGCCCTGCAGATCCGCAGGCTGCGGGTGCCCAAGCCGCGGGTCAAGCCCGGCGACAGCTTCTGACCAGCCCGAGCCGGCTCGGGCTGGTCGATGACCTTCGGTCATCTTCGCCATGCCCGGAATACGGCCGGAGCCGGGCTCCGGTTAGGGTCGCTAGTCATGGAGCATCGTCATCTGGGCCGCAGCGGCCTGTTGGTCAGCGAGATCGCCTACGGTAACTGGATCACCCACGGATCGCAGGTGGAGGAGGAGGCGGCCACGGCGTGCGTCGCGGCCGCGCTGGACGAGGGCATCACCACCTTCGACACGGCCGATGTGTACGCCGGGACCCGCGCCGAGTCGGTGATGGGCCGGGCGCTGCAGGGGGTCCGGCGCGAGTCGGTCGAGATCTGTACCAAGGTGTTCTGGCCGACCGGCCCCGGGCCCAACGACCGCGGCCTGTCCCGCAAGCACATCATGGAGTCCGCCCACGCCTCGCTGCGCCGCCTGCAGACCGACTACGTGGACCTGTACCAGGCGCACCGCTACGACCACGAGACCCCGCTCGAGGAAACCCTGCGTGCCTTCGACGACCTGGTCCGCCAGGGCAAGGTGCTCTACATCGGGGTGTCGGAGTGGCGCGCCGAGGAGATCTCCGCCGCGCTGGCCATCGCGGACCAGCTGGGCCTGGACCGCCCCATCTCCAACCAGCCGCAGTACAACATGCTGTGGCGGGTGATCGAGTCCGAGGTACTCCCGCTGTGCGTGAAGGAGGGCATCGGCCAGATCGTCTGGTCACCCATTGCCCAGGGCGCGCTGACCGGCAAGTACCAGCCCGGCCAGGGCGTGCCGGCCGGGTCACGGGCGACCGACTCGAGCGGGTCCGGCTTCATCAGGGGCTACCTCACCGACGCGATCTTGAGCCGGGTGGCGGGGCTGCGCCCGGTAGCCGAGCAGGCGGGGCTGAGCATGGCCCAGCTCGCCGTCGCCTGGGTGCTGCAGAACCCGGGCGTGTCCGCCGCGATCATCGGCGCCACCAGGCCCGAGCAGGTCAGGGAGAACGTGAAGGCCTCGGGCGTCCGGCTGGATGCCGAGATCATGCGCAAGATCGACGACGTGCTCAGCCCGGTGATCGAGCGGGACCCGGCGCAGACGGCGAGCCCGCCGGCCCGCCCCTGACGGCTGCCCCACGCCATTGCCGTCTGTCCCCGGCCCGGCGCCCGGCCGTGCCGGGGCAGGCCGGCCCTTGCCGCGGAGTGAGTCAGTCCGCGGGATGCAGGCTCATCGGCCCGTACTCGACCCTGCTCTCCTCCAGAAGGGTCACCTGGTCAACGCCGGAATCCAGCAGCGCGCGCCAGTTTTCCCCGAGCCAGCTTTCCGCGTCGCCCTGGCTGCCGAAGGCCTCCTTCGGCACATCACCGGAGCTTGCCGCGGTCCCGTCCGCCTTCTCGAACCGCCAGGACCACACCATGTCCCGTCCACCTCCCCGGCCGAGCCTAGCGAAGCCCTTCGGTGCGGCCACGGGGCGCCGGCTGGGCCCGCCGCGCGCCCGCGGGGGGCATTGTGACACGACTGGAATGTCCGCACAGCGGAATTCAGGGCCGAACGCCCCGAGCGGAGGGCTGCCACCTGTTAGGTTTTGTATCCGCTAGCCCTGCACCTTGGGCCGCTGCGGGGCGTGTCAGCGGCCTGGTTTCCGTGATCGAGGTGGTGACGACATGACACGCATTGTCGTCGTTGGTGACCTGATGACCGACACGGTCGCCCGTGCAGCGCTTCCTCTGGCCAAAGGCAGTGACACCCCGGCGGCAGTCACTACCTGCGGTGGCGGCTCGGGCGCGAACATCGCCGCCTGGCTGGCCGTGGACGGGGCCGAGGTGGCCTTCGTCGGCCGGCGCGGGGCGGACATCGCCGGGCGCAACCGGGATATGGAGCTGATGGGCTACGGCGTGGACGCCCGGCT
>DASXKD010000392.1:0-25207 GCA_036497045.1 Streptosporangiaceae bacterium
TGTCCGCCGGGACCGCCAGGGCGCGCCGCCCGAGCGCGGTCACCTCCTTGGCCACCTCGTCCAGGCGGGACGCGGTGCGCGCGGCAAGCACGACGTCCGCGCCGGCCCGCGCGCTTTGCAGCGCGATCGACCTGCCCAGGCCCGGGCCGACGCCCGAGACGACGACCACGGTGCCGGCCAGCAGCGTCATCCCAGCATCCTGGCGGCGACGGCGGCCTGGCGGGCGGCGATCCGCGCCGCGTACTCCGCGGGCGTCACCTGGGCCTGCTGGTGGTAGGGCAGCGTGGCCGGCAGGTCGGCGAACTTGACCACGTCCACCTGCGGCCCGTCGCTGGGCTGCAGGTCCCGGCTCAGGCGCTGCCAGCGGATCTGCACATAGCCGCGGCGGTGCCCGGTGCACTCCAGCCAGTTGGCCACGCCGGGATCCCGCTCGCTGATGACGAAGCGCAGCAGGCCGTCCGGGTCGGTCCTGGCCTGGTCGGCGGTCAGGCTGGTCTGGTGGTTGATGTAATCCAGCGAGATGTACCACATGCTGCCGAGCTGGATTCCCTGGTACGGCGCGACGTCCTTGCCCGCCGCCGGGACCGTGACGATCATCGCCTGGTCCTCGTCAAGTTCGAAATGGCCGGCCGAAGAGAACTGGGAGGCGAGTCCGCCGGGGGTGCGCCGTGGCTCGGTCATGGTGTTGACCGGCAGCTTCAGGTAAAACCACTCGGGGAAGGCGAGGAAGGTCCGCAGACGGGACAGCAGGATCTTGCCGGCCACCCGGTAGCGCTTTTCGATCGTGGCCAGGTCCGGCACGGGCGGCGCGCACCCGGCGCGGTCCGCACGGCGGATGCTGATGGTGCCCCGCTGCTCGGTGGCCCAGTCGCCGTACACCTCGCGGACCAGGAGCATGGCCGACCCCGGGCCGAGCGTAAAGAAATTGTGCCCCTGTGCGTCGCGGGCGGGGCCGAACCACAGCTCGAACGTGCCGTCCGCGGCGATATTGATCGCCCGGTCGTCGAACGCGGACAAGCTGTCGGGCACTTCGACGGGGGAGTAGTCGCCGTTCAGCACCTGGAAGCTCAGGTCCGCGGTGCTGCCGCGCCGGCCGGTGACCACGTACTCGGCGTCGTCGCGCAGGTAGGAGTGGAGGTACAAGGTGTCGGGGTTGTCCAGCCCCATCTTCGTGTAGGGGGCGGTCGAGGCGACGAAGTAGGGGAAGTCGCGCTGATAGGCCCAGGCGATCTGCAGCGACCCCCGGATGTGCCCGGCCAGGTACTCGTAGCCCTCGGCCAGGTCGGCCTCGCTGCGGATGTGCGGCGCACCGGTGATGATCCGTTCGGCCTCGGCGACCGCGTCCGCGAACGACTGGGTGAGCACCGGCACCCCCTCGGCGCCTCGATCGCCTGGCCAGCGGCGCCAGGAAGCCGACAATGGATTCGAGTCAGAGTAGAACGGGTTCTAGAAATGCGTCAACGACGTGCCGCTCAGGCGCCAGGCTGCGCCGCCCAGCGGTTCGCGGTGAACTTCAGGCTCGGCACATCGTCCAGCGACATCATCACCTCGTAGGTGCGGACGTAGCCGGTGTGCGAGATCCGCCACCTGCCGTCCTCGCCGCGGGCGTAACGGTCCTCGTAGAACGCGGCACCCTGGATCACGACGCGGTACTCGGTGGCGATCACGGTGTCCTCGAAGGACCAGGTGCCGGTGGCCGTGACGCCGTCGACGTCGATCTCGGGCTGGCTGGCGAAGTGTACGGTGATGATGCCGGGACCGAGGCTCTTGCGCAGGAACGCGACGATCTCCTCCCGGCCACGCAACTGGATCGGCTCGCCGAGGGCCCTGGTGCCGTAGTCCACCGTGGCGTCGGCGGTGAACACCTCCGCGATCTCGTCCCACAGCTTCAGGTCCACGCAGCGCAGGTACCGGTACTTCACCCGGCGGATCTCTTCGAGTGCGGTAAGGTCCATGCGCTCAGCCTCCCCAGCCGATTGACTTTCCGCAAGAACCCGTTCTACTTTTTCGATGCCGCCCGCGACGGCGGCTGGTGGAGGTACCGTGCGCTTCTCCTACGCCGAGTCGATGACAGACCCGTCGTTCTACGCCCCGCTGGCCCGCGCCGCCGAGGACGCCGGGTACGACGCGATGGTGGTGCCGGACAGCCTCTGCTACCCGCTCGACTCGGTGAGCACGTACCCGTTCAATCCCGACGGCAGCCGTGAGTTCCTCGAGGACAAGCCCTTCCTTGAGCCGTTCTCACTGATACCGGCGCTGGGTGCAGTCACCACGAGGCTGCGTTTCGTCACGTTCGTGATCAAGCTGCCGGTACGCCACCCGGTGCTGGTGGCCAAGCAGGCCACCTCGGTCGCGGTGCTCACCGGCGGCCGGCTCGTCCTGGGCGTGGGCAGCAGCCCGTGGCGCGAGGACTACGAGGTGCTCGGCGTGCCCTGGGCGGGCCGGGGCCAGCGGATGGACGAGGCGCTCACCATCCTCCGCGGGCTATCGTCGGGCGGGTACTTCGAGCACCACGGGGAGGCCTTCGACTTCGCGCCGGTCAAGATCGCCCCGGTACCCGCCGAGCCGGTGCCGATCCTGATCGGCGGGCATAGTGACGCCGCGCTGCGCCGGGCGGCCAGGGACGGGGACGGCTGGCTGCACGGCGGGGGAGACCCGGCGGATCTGCCCGGCCTGCTGGCCCGGCTGGCCGAGTTGCGGCGGGAGGCCGGCACCGCCGGGCGGCCGTTCGAGACGCACGTGATCTCCCTGGACGCCTACACCGTGGACGGGGTGCGGCGACTGGAGGACCTGGGCGTGACCGACGTGGTCGTCGGCTTCCGCTGGCCCTATCAGGTCGGTCCGGACACCGAGCCGCTGACCGGCAAGCTCGCCAAGCTGCGCCAGTACGCCGGCGACGTCATCGCGAAGGCGCGGTGAGCCGGCCCGTCGTCCGTGCCGCCGCGCCGACGTGCCAGATTCGTTTGTCGTCGCTGTGACGACCACGCCCAAAGAACGGCGTCGTTGTGACAACCGCGACAAACGCGAACTCGCGGCAGCTGCGGGGCGCCGCTGCGGCCAACACGATATATCGTGGCTGCATGGGAAGATTGCTCCTGATCGTGCTGGCAGGGATCGCCGCGTTCATGGTCCTCTCGATCGTGGTCTCGGCGCTGCATTTCATCTTCTGGGTCGCTGTGGTGGCCCTGATCGTCGTCGTGGGGCTGCGGCTTACCGGCGGCGCCCGGCGCAGGTCCCGGAGGTAGGCCCCGCAGCGCCGCCGCCCGCGTCCACCCCGGTGGGCGGGTCCGTGGCCGCTGCCTGAAATCCCGCCGCTTCAGCTGGCGGGGGCAGGGGTCTGGGCGGCGATGTCGCGGATCGCCTCGATCTTGCGCCCGTCCAGGTAGCCGCTGCGGGCGGCTGCCGCGCTGCCGCTGGCGGCGCTGGCTTCGCTCGTTTGTAGTCATTGGCGTCGGCGCCCACATTCTTTTGGGGTCGTTGGCGTAATCGCCTGCAAACGCCGCGGGGTGGCCCAGGATCATGAGCTTGTGAGCGCGGAAGGCGGGCCCCCCGGCCCGGCGCGCGCCCGGGCGCTGGCCGCACGGGCGTGGCCGGCGCTGGCCGGGCTGGCGCTTGGCGTGCTGGCCCTGGGTCCCGGGCTACGGCGCGGGTTCCTGCTCAGCTACGACATGGTGATCGTGCCGCGGCAGCCGTTCACCGCCGCGCTGGCCGGGCAGGCCGGCGGCCCGCCCCGCGCGGTGCCCAGCGACGCCGTGGTGGCCGTGGCCTCCCGGGTGCTGCCCGCCGACCTGGTGCAGAAGCTCCTGCTGCTCTCGATCTTCGTACTGGCCTGCTCCGGCGCGGCGGCCCTGCTCGCCCGCGAGGCGTGGTTCGCGCGGCTGGCCGCCGCCGTCTTCTACGCCTGGAACCCGTTCGTGGCCGAGCGGCTCATCATCGGCCAGTGGGCGCTGCTGCTCGGGTACGCCGGACTGCCGTGGGCGCTGCGCGCGGTCACCACGGGCCCGGTGGCGTCCTGGCGCGGGGCCGGGCGCCTGGGCCTGGCCCTGCTGCCCGCGATCGTCGGCGGTTTTGCCGCGATGACCGTCTCCGCCCTGGTCGTCCTGCCCGCCGCGATCCTCGCCAGGCCACCGGGCACCCAGCAGTCGGCCAGCCAGCGGATACGGGCGGGCGCCACCGCGCTGGGCGTGCTCGCCGTGGGCAGCCTGCCGTGGCTCATCCCGTCCCTGATGCGCTCGGTGTACGCCGACCCGGCCGGTGTGGCCGCCTTCGCCGCCCGGGCGGACACCCCGTTCGGTGCCATCGGCAGCCTGCTGATGCTCGGCGGGATGTGGAACGCCCAGGCGGTGCCCGCGGGGTACGGCGGCTGGTGGTCGGTCCTGTGGCTGGCCCTCGTGCTGGCAGCGGCCGCCGGGTACGTGGCGCTCGGAGTCCGGCGGCACCGCTGGCCCGGGCTGGGGGTCGCGGCCGTGGCCGGACTGGTGATCGCGGGCCTGGGAGTGACGACGCCCGGCCGGGACCTGCTGCGGGCCCTGAGCAGCTTCTGGCCAGGATTCGCGGTGCTGCGCGATGGCCAGCAGTTCATCGCGCCGCTGGCCCTGGCGCAGGCCCTCGGGGCCGGCCTGCTGGCGTCCTGGGCGGCCCGGCCACGCACGTCCGCCGCGGCACGGGAGGACGGCGCCACCGTCGGCCAGGGAGGCACTGTCAGCCCCGGGGCCGCAGCCGCCCCTGGGGGCACCGCCGGCCGGGCCGGACTGGCCATCGCGGTGCTGCTGCTGCTCGCGCCGGTGCTGCTGCTACCGGGGCTCGCCTGGGGAGCGGCGGGGCGACTGCAGCCCGTCTGGTACCCGTCCTCGTGGCTGAACGCCGCGCGCCTCATCGACGACAGCCCGGCAACGGGCAAGGTCCTGCTGCTGCCCTGGACGGCCTACCGGCGCCCGGCCTGGAACGGCGGCCGGGCCATGCTTGACCCATGGCCGCGACTGCTGCGCCGGCTGGTCATCTGGAATGACGGGTCGCAGGTGGGCGACGTCCAGATGCTGGCCGACGATCCCGCCGCGCGCCGGCTGGACGCCGTTACCGCCGCGCCTGGCCCGCTCACCCCGGCGCTGAAAGCCGCCGGAGTGCGGTTCGTCATCGCGGACGGCGGCCCGGGCGGCGGTCCCGCTGGCGTGCCCGGCTCCGGCGAGAGCGGCGTGGCCGGCTCCGGCGACGGCGGCGTGCCTGGCTTCGCGAGCCGCCTGCCCGGCTGCACCGTGGTCGCCACCGCGCCCGGACTGGTGGTATACCGGGTTCCCGGCGGCCCGGCGGGGCGTTAGCCACCGATAAAACCTGATGGACCTCCGGCCGCCCCGTTCGCGGATCCCTATCAGGCCAGGTATTCACGCACCTCGGGATAGTTCCATCGCGATTAGAACGTGTTACAGTTCTGTCCTGTTTCTGCACCCCGGATGGCCCGCGGCCACCGTCAGGCAACCGGTCTGTCCCCCTACCGCGGGAGGAGCGCCATGATCCACCTGCTCATCGCCGTCGCCCTGGGGATCGCGCTTGCCGTCGGGGGCGCCTTTGCCGCCAGCAGCACGCTGACGAGCGTGACCAACGGCTCTCCAGCCAAGGCCTCGCTCTATCAATACGGGAACCGCTGACCGGGCCGGCGGTGGTGACACTGCCGCTGGACGGCGCCCCGAGCGCCGCTGCGGTGCAGATCGAGATCGTGGTCCCGGCCCGCAATGAAGCGCGCCGGCTGCCAGCCGGGCTGGATGCCTTGTGCCGTAAGGCGGCTGCCCTCCCGGTCCGGGCGGGCATCCTCGTGGTGGACAGCGCCAGCACCGACGCGACAGGCGATGTGATACGGCAGTGGCCGGCCGGCCCGGTGCCGGTCCGCCTGCTGCACTGCGACCGCCCCGGCAAGGGACTCGCGGTCCGAACCGGGCTGCTGGCCACCCGCGCCCCGTTCGTCGGGTTCTGCGAGGCGGATATGGCCACCGACCTGGCCGCGCTTGACGTCGCGATCGGCCTGCTCGCCGCCGGGAACTCGTTGGTCATCGGCTCCCGAGGGCTGGCCGCATCGGTGGTGGAGAACCGGCACAGCGCGGTCCGCCGGGCCGGTGCGGCCGTGTTCCGCGCCATGGCCCGCCGCGTCGTCCCCGGCGCCACCGACACCCAGTGCGGGTTCAAGTTCTTCTCCGGCCCGCTGGCCCGCGCCGCGGCACTACGGCTGACCACGCCCGGCTTCGCCTTCGACATCGAGCTGATCGCCCTGTGCCAGCGGCTGGGCGCGAGCCTGACCGAGTTCCCGGTGCACTGGCAGGACATGCCGGGTTCGACGTTCTCGGTGCCCAGGCACAGCGGCGCGGCACTCCGCGACCTGGTGTCCATCTGGGTGACTCACCGGCCAGGCCGCGCGGCCGCCGCCCCGGCGCCAGTGCTGCTGCGCGCCGCTCCGGCGCCGGTGCTGGAACCGCCGGGCGAGGCACTGCCTGCCGGAGTCACGCCGGCGTGAGCGGGCCCGGTGCCCCCGCCGGCCCAGGGACGCCCGGCGGCCCCCGGACCGCTGAGCCTCCGCGGGCCCACGGGTCTTCGCAGACCTCCGAGAACCCCGAGGCTCGCGGGACCCCGGCGACGGGCCTGACCGGCCTGCGGATCGCCATCGTCAACTGGCGCGACCCCTGGCATCCCGACGCGGGCGGCGCCGAACGGTACGCGTGGGAGATCGGCCGGGGCCTGGCCGACCGCGGAGCACGGGTGGTCTTCCTCACCGCGCGGGCGCCCGGGCAGGCACGGCGCGGCCGCCACGACGGGATCACGGTGGTCCGGATGGGCGGCCGCTTCACCGTGTACCCGCGCGTGCTCGGCTGGCTTCTCGCCCACCGCCGTTCCTTCGACGCCGTCCTGGACTGCCAGAACGGGATCCCGTTCTTCACCCCGTGCGTGCTGCCCCGCCGGGTGCCGGTGCTCTGCATTGTCCACCACGTGCACGCCGACCAGTTCGGTGTGCACTTTCCGCGCTGGATGGCACAGACAGGCCGGCTGCTGGAAGGACCGGCCGCCCGGCTGGCCTACCGGCGGCACGCCTGCGTGGCGGTGTCCCCGTCCACGGTCACCGCGATGCGCGAACGGCTGCGCTGGACCGGCGACATCTACCTGATCCCGAACGGCGCCCCGCAGCCCGGCCCACCATGCGCCACGGCTCCCGGCCGGTCGGTGACCTGGGTGGGCCGCCTGGTCGCGCACAAGCGCGCCGAACTGCTGCTGCCCGTGGCGCGGCGGCTGGCGGGCAGAGGGCTGACCGTCGACGTGATCGGGCGCGGCCCCGCCGCGGCATCCCTGGCCGCCGCCGTCGAGGTCAGCGGCCTGGCCGGCGCGCTCCGGCTGCACGGCTTCGTCCCCGAGGCGCGCAAGCGGGAGCTGGTCGCCGGTTCGCTGCTGCACCTGAACACCTCCCAGGGCGAGGGCTGGGGGCTGTGCGTGCTCGAAGCCGCGGCGCTCGGCGTGCCCACGGTCGCCTTCGACGTGCCCGGCCTGCGCGACGCCATCCGGGACGCCAGGACCGGGTGGCTGGTCCCAGACGGCGAGACCATCGAGGACGTCACCGAACGTGCCGTCAAGGAACTCGCCGACCCCGCGCGCCGCGCTGCGGTCGCCGCGGCGTGCCGCGCGTGGGCAGCCGGCCTGAGCTGGGACCGGAGCGCGGAGCGAATGGCCGCACTGATCACGGCTTCGGTGCATTACGCAAGCTCCCGCAGCCGTCATCCCGGCGCATGGATCGCATCCGGGGCAGGCCAGGAGCAGGTCGGCGTACTGGCCGAGGGCCCCACGCTAGATCTCCTCCTCGCCACAACCCCGGGCCTGACCCTCCGCCCGGCCACCCCCCTGGAACGCCTGCTAGGCCACCCCGCCCCCGAACCAGGGAACCTCCCGTGACCGAACTCCGGGGCTGGCCAGCCCGGGATCCGGCAAGGGGACGGACGCGGGGTTACCCGGGCGCGGAGTTCTGTCCGCGCCCAGGTCATCCCCCGGCCGTCCCCCCACAGCGCCGACGAGGTGCCGGCAACCCGGCGGCCCTGTCATGACCACGGTGCCCGGCCTGATCCGGAGCCGCGCCAGGCGCGGCAGCGCGCCCCCGGACACCGCCCGGAAGGCCTGGCGGTTGCCGCTCACCCCCGGCACAAGGCGGATCCTGGGATTCTGCCTGCTGTTGGTGGCGCTCCCGTTCCTGACCGTCCCTGGCAACCTGATCGCCGACACCAAACTGGACCTGGCCGTCGACCCGGCCCGGTTCCTGGCCCGCGCCCTGCACCTGTGGGATCCGCAGCAGTTCGGCCAGTTGCAGGACCAGGCGGCGGGCTACCTGTTCCCCATGGGGCCGTTCTTCGCCCTCGGCAGGCTCGCAGGCCTGGAGCCGTGGGTGATCCAGCGGCTGTGGATCGGCACGGTCAGCGCCGCCGCCTTCGCCGGCGTGGTGCTGCTCTGCGGCCGGCTGGGCATCGGCTCGCCGTGGTCGCGGATCGCGGCCGGCCTCGGCTACGCCGCCTCACCGGCCGCGCTCACCCTGATCGGCGGCCTGTCGTCGGAGTTCCTCCCGGCGGCGATGCTGCCGTGGATCCTGCTCCCGCTGGTGCGCGTGGCCCAGGGCGCAGGACAGCCGGGTGCGGCCAGCCAGGGATGGGGGCAGGCGGGCGCCGCGGTCCACGGTGGAGGGCAGGTGCACGCTGCCGGCCAGGACGGGGAGCAGGTGCGTGCCGCGCCCGGCGGCAGCGGCAGGGTGCGCGCCGCCGCCCGGTCCGCGGTGGCCGTGGCGTGCTGCGGCGGGATCAACGCGGCCGCGACATTCGCGGTCCTCGTGCCCGCGGTCATCTACCTGCTGACCCTGCCACGGCCCGCGCCGCGGTGGCGGATCCTCGGCTGGTGGGTCCCGGCGGTGATAATGGCCACCTGGTGGTGGTCGGTCCCGCTGGTGCTGCTGTCCAGGTACGGCGTGTCGATCCTGCCCTACACCGAGAGCGCGGCCGTCACCACCTCGGCGACCGGCCTGTCCAACGTCCTGCGGGGCACCGAGAACTGGATCAGCTACCTGCTGGTGAACGGCCAGCCCTGGTGGCGGGTCGGATACCGGATCGCCACGGGCGCGGTGCCGATCCTGCTCACCGGGCTGGCGTCGGGCCTTGGGCTGGCCGGGCTGCTGCGCCCCAGGCTCCCGGCCCGCCGGTTCCTGCTGTGCCTGCTGCTCACCGGCCTGCTCCTCATTTGCGCCGGCCACGTGAGCACGCTTGGGAACCCGTTGGCGGGACCAGTCCAGCACCTGATCAATGGACCGGCCGCGGCGTTTCGTAATGTCAGAAAGTTCGATCCGCTGATCCGCCTGCCCATCGTGCTCGGGCTCGCCCACCTGCTCGCCTCGGTGCGGCTGCCGCGCCCGCGCGCGCTGCTGGCGGCGGCCGCGGCGCTCGCCATCGGCGGCCTGGCGCTGCCCGCCTACGCCGGCGGGCTCGAGGTCGCCGGCGCCTTCCGCCAGATCCCGCCCTACTGGGTGAGCGCCGCGAACTGGCTGAACCGGCACGCGGGGCATCAGGCGGTGCTCGTGCTGCCGGGTGCCGCGTTCGGCCAGTACCTGTGGGGCAGCCCTCTCGACGACGTGCTGCAGCCGCTGACCACCGCCGACTGGGCCGAGCGGGACCTGTCCCTGATCGGCTCGCCGGGCAACGAGCGGCTGCTCGATGCGATCGACCAGCGGCTGGCCGCCGGTGCCGGGTCGGCCGCGGTGACCAGCGTGCTCGCCCGGATGGGCGTGCGGTACGTGCTGGTGCGCAACGACCTGGCCAGGACGGACCTGAACGGCGCATGGCCGGCCAGGATCAGCCAGGCACTCGCCGCCTCGCCCGGCATCACCCGGGTGGCCCAGTTCGGCGCCCCCGTGGGCACCACCCCGGCGGGCGACGCGGCGACCGACTTCGACCCGCCCTACCCGCCGGTGCAGATCTACCAGGTGGCCGGGGCGCAGCCGGTGGCGACCGTGCAGCCCGCCGCCGGCACGCTGCGCGTCTACGGTGGCCCCGAGGCCCTGCTCACGCTGGCCGGTGAGGGCCTGCTCGGGCACCGGGCCGTGCTGCTCAACTCCGATTCCCCCGGCCTGCCTGCCACCGCCTCGGTGGTCACCGACACGCTGCGGCGCCGGGTACGCAACTTCGGCGAACTGCGGACCAACTACTCGCCGACGCTGACCGCCACCCAGGACGCGCGCACGTTCGAGGCGGTCGGCGATTACACCGAGCCTGGCTGGGCCCGTGACCTCAGCGTCGCGCGCTACCAGGGCATCACGAACGTGACCGCGTCCTCGTCCGCCGCCGGGATCGAGGCGATCCCCGGCCAGTGGGCCAGCGGGCTGCTGCCGTACTCCGCGGTCGACGGTGACAGGCGGACCATGTGGGAGTCGGGCAGCCTGGCCGGGGCGGCCGGGCAGTGGATCCGGCTGAGCTTCGGCTCCCGCCGCGATCCCCGGGTGATCGAGGTCGCTTTCACCGACAGCACCGCACTCGGGCCGGCCGTGACCCAGGTCGCGGTGAGCACGGCGGCGGGCAGCCGCACGGACCGGGTCCAGGTCACCGGCCTGCCCCAGCCGCTCCCGGTGCCGCCCGGCCCGACCCGCTGGCTGCAGATCACCGTCACCGGCCTGGCCTCGCCCCCGCAGCCGCTGGTCGGGAGCCAGGTGGGCATCAAGGAGATCATGGTGCCCGGGCTGCACGCCAGCCGCGTCATCGTCGCCCCCGGCGTGCCGTACGTCCGGCCCGCGGTGGTCGTGCTGGCCAAGGCCCAGCCGCTGGCATCGCCGTGCATGCTCACCCCGGCGCGGTGGGTGTGCTCCCCGGCGCTGGCCCGCCCGGTCGAGGAGCAGTACGGCTTCGACCAGGCGTTCACCATGCCGGCCGCGGCCCGGGCGACGCTGCGGGGTTCCGCCGTGCTGTTCGCCCCCTCGCTGGTCAACAAGTACCTGCGGCTGCTCGCCGAGCAGCCGCAGGTGGGCGCGTCGTCGCGGTACACCCGGGCACCGCAGGACCAGCCCAGATCCGCCTTTGACGGGAACCCGGCAACCACCTGGATCGCCAGCCCCGGTGACGCGAATCCGGTGCTCACCATCTCCTGGCGGCACCGCCTCACGGTGCGCACGGTGACGATCCAGCGGCCGCCCGGTGCGGATGGCCCGCTGCCCGTCCTGGTCTCCGGGGAGCGGGGCCAGGCCCGCGGCGGGGTGCTCGGCCCGGCCGGGGTACTGCGTTTCGCGCCAATCCGGACCAGGGAGCTGGCCTTCCGGTTCAGCCCGCCGCAGACACCGCTGCAGATCTCCGGCGTGACGATCCCCGGGGTGCCGGCCCTGCAGACGCCGTCGGGGACGTTCCGGCTGCCCTGCGGCCTGGGCCCGGTGGTCGCGCTGAACGGGCGGGTCCTGCCGACCCAGGTGACCGGCACCTTCGCCGAACTGCTTGGCGGCCAGCCGATGTCGTTCACCGCCTGCCCGGCCGCTCCCATCGCCGCGGGCGCCAACCGGGTGGTGGAACCGGCCGCCGACCCGTTCGACGTCCAGGATGTCGTGCTGCAGCTATCGCGGGGCGGCGCGGCGCAGGGAAGTGGGACGCCGGGCGGCGCGGCGCTGGGCCCCGCGCCCGGGCCAGCCACCGTGGCCGTGATCCGGTCCTGGACCCCGGCCCGGCGGGTCCTGGCGGTCGCCGCGCCTGCCCGGTCCTACCTGGTGGTGAACGAGAACTTCAACGCGGGCTGGCAGGCACGCCTGGACGGGCGGCCGCTGTCGGCGGCCCGGCTCGACGGGTGGAAGCAGGCGTGGCTGCTGCCGGCCGGCACCGCCGGGACGGTGACCCTGACCTACCGGCCGGATGTGCTCTACCGCGACGCGCTCGCCGGCGGCCTGGGCGGCCTGGCCCTGGTCGTGCTGGTGGCGCTGTGGCCGGGCACGCCTGCCTGGCGGCCGCGGTGGCTCAGGCTGCCTGGGGCGTGGCGGCGGGTGCGGGCACGGCGGAAGGACACCGCGCGTGCCGCGGGGGAGGAGCGCACCGGGCCATTGGCCAGCCGGTCCGGGCGCGCCGAATTCGAGGGCACCGGGCCTGGCGTGCTCGAGCGCGCCGGACCTGAGCGCGCTGGGGCCGGCGGGTCACCGCGCGCACGCGGGCGCCCCCGTCCGGGGCTCACCACGGGGCTGGCCACGGCGGCAATCGGCTGCTTGCTGTTGGCCGGGCTATGGCTGGGCGGCTACCCGGGCGCGGTCATCCTCACCGCCGCGACGGCGCTGTTCGCGGTCGCGGACAGCTACCGCCGGGCCCACTGGGCCTGGTACCAGCTCTCCCGCCCGTGGGTCGTGGCCGTCCTGCTGCTGGCCGCGGCGGCCTGCGGCGCGGTCGGCGGGCAACTGCTGCTCGCCGGCGCCACCGGCCCACTGGCACAGGCGCTTGTCAGCACCGCTCCGCAGGTCATCTGCCTGGCCGTGGTGGGCAGGATGGCGGCCGCCCTTGCCGTCGGCGACCCCTAGAAGTACCAGTCGAGCACACTTGAAACCACGGCGAGGGATTTGCGACGCCTGCGGGGGTCCTCTCGGCGGGCGGCCGCGGGCAACAGTAGCGGCCGCGTGCCCGCTGACGCCGCCCGATCAGCAACGGACAGGATTACGCCCTGCTCTGCGTGGTAGAACTTGTTACAGTTATGAGCCTGGATCGCCGACGGCCCGCGCGGGTTGCCGCGGCCGGCGTCAGGGAAGGCGGCCAAGCCGAGTCCAGGAGGATCGATGCGTCGCGTCGTTGGGCTCGCCCTCGTCGGGCTGGGAGCGTTTCTCCTCGTGGCTGCGCTCCTCACCCGCACGTATGTGGCCGGCCAGCTTGTCAAGTTCCCTCTGAACACCTACGTCAAAACCACCCTGGTCGGCAAGGACGTGTCCTACTTCAGCCCGAAGCTGGCCCGACCGGTGTCCGGCGCGACGATGCAGGTCACCGACACGGTCAGGGGTGACGGCCCGGCCGGCAACTCATCCACCGCGGTCTGGAACGAATTCACCTACCTGTACGACCGCACCAATCACGTGGTCTTCTCCTACACCATCCGGCGCGCCGCCTTCGACCGCCGCACCGGCGTGCTCGTCGACTGCTGCGGGGCCAACATCGGCGGCAATGCCGCGATCCGCCAGACCGGCCTGTCCGGGTACGTCTGGCCGATCGGCACCCAGAAGCAGACCTATGACGTGTTCGACACCACGCTGCTGCGGCCGATGCCGTTCCGGTACGCGGGCACCGGGACGATCCACGGCATCAGCGTCTACCGCTTCGTGGAGCGCGTGCCGCCCACCCAGTCGGGCAAACTGAGCGTGCCGGGGTCCCTGGTGGGCAGCAGCCAGAATCTGGTGAAACTGCCGGAGTATTACGCGGCGACCAACACCTACTGGGTGGATCCGCGCACCGGCGGCGTGCTCGACAGCAACTCGAACACCAAGCAATACCTGCGCAACACCGTCAACGGCCAGAACCTGCTGCTGTTCAACGGCGACCTGGTCATGACGCCGGCCAGCGTGTCCACCGCGGTGGGCCTGGACGCCACCGGCCGCACCGAGCTGATCTGGTTCGAGGTGCTCGGCCCGCTGATCGCCGTGGCGGCGGGCCTCGTGGCGCTGGTCACCGGGTTCGTGCTGGTCCGGCGGCGTGGCGATCAGCCGGAGGAGGCCCACGCCGAGGAGCCTGAGCCCGCGCTCATGTAGTGCGCCGCAGCACAAGCAGCAGGTTCCAGGTGAGGAACTCGCGCAGCACCGGGGCCCGCAGCAGCGGCCTGGTCCAGCCCGGCAGGTACCGGGGCACCGCGTCGACCAGGGCGGCCCCGCGCGCCGCGCGCGCCCAGGCCAGTGCGGCGGCCACCGAGACCGGGAACAGGCTGGTGCCGTAGCGGTTCTTCGGCGGCCGGCCGTGCCTGCGCTGGTAGCGGCGGGCCGCCCGGTCCCCGCCGAGGTAGTGCCAGGGCGAGGTCTCATGCCCGCCCCAGGGGGACAGCCAGTTGGTGAACGTGACGAAGACGACGCCACCGGGCCGGGTCACCCGCACCATCTCGGCGAGCATCGCCTCCCAGTCCGCGACGTGCTCCAGCACGTTGGCGGAAAAGCACACATCCACGGCACCGGTGGCGAGCGGCAGGCGCAGCGCGCTGCCGATCGCGCTGGCCGGCCCCGGGCGGCCCCGGCCGGCCAGTTCGCCGCTGTCGGTATCCAGGCACACGGCACGGGCGCCCGCCGCGCGGAACTCCCGCGCGAAGTACCCGGGACCGCCGCCCACATCGGCCACCACCCGGCCGTCCAGGTCCGTGTACTGGCCGAGCTGGCGGACCGTGTCGCGGGCCAGACCGGCGTAGTACGCATCCGGGGCCGCCTGCTCGGTGCGGAACGCCCGGAAGAGCCGGACCGACCGGGCCACGTCCGCCCGGAAGGGGGGACGATCACTCACAAGTGAGTCTGTAACAGGCCGCCCGCCGCTCCGCAACTAGAACTCGTTACAAACCCGGGGTAACGGCGCCCGCCCGGCGGCGGGGCGGGGCGGGGCGGGTCAGCGGTTCAGGTCAACGCGCGGGTCAGCGGAGCAGCAGCCGGGCGGCGAGTTCGAGCTGATTGCTCACGTCGTTGGCCGAGGCGCGCCGGGTCACCCAGGCGACCAGGGCCGACAGCCAGACGTCGCCGATGATCCTAGCGATCGCCTTCTCGTCCGCGGACGGCTCACCCTCGTGCATCGCACTGGTGAGCATGTGCTCCATCAGCCGGGCGACCGTGTTGACCTCGGCTGCCGCGCTGGGGTCGGCGAACATGAACGCCCGGGTCATCGCCTCGGTGAGCATCGGCTCACGCTGCATGGCGCGGGTGATCCGGCCCAGCACGAACAGCATCCGCTCGTACGGCGTGCCACCGGGGATCGGTATCCGGTCCAGCTTCTCCTGATTCCGCTCGAACTCCCGGGCCAGCCCGGACACCAGCAGGTGAATCTTGGACGGGAAGTACCGGTAGAGCGTGCCAAGGGCCACGCCCGCCCGGTCGGCCACCGTCCGCATTTGCACCGCTTCGTAGCCGCCGCGGGACGCCAGAGTCAAAGTGGCGTCCAGGATCCGCTGGCGGCGCTCGCGCTGTGCCGCCGAGCTGAATTCGGCCTCGGTGGCCGTGCTCGCGGTGGCGGTGGTACCTGTTCTCGCTGCTGCCATTCCGTCCCCTCGTCGTCGTGGCAGGAAGGTGCCGTGCCGCCGCCCGGCGGACGGTGCTCGCGCACCGGGGCGGTGACACGGTCTTTCTCAAGGCCAGCCTATCAATGACGGTCACCTGGACCGCCGCGCCGAGGGCCGCCGGACGGGCCACGGACGGCGGCCGCCCGCCGATGGCGCCGCATGGGCGTGCTGGCCCGCCGTCGCTGTAACGTGTTCTAATTCTTGGTGATGCGTCCGCGGCGCGGGGCACGCGCCGCTCGGGAGGACCAGTGCCGATCGCGATCTGTGCCGAGCAGCGGGCTCTGCAGGCGTCGATCCGGGAGTGGGCGACACGGGCGGGCACGCTGGCGCTGGTCCGCGGCCTGGAGCCCGGCGGGGCCCTCGGCCTGCCGAGGGACGAGGCGCGCTGAGCCATGGACTTCACCATGAGCCAGACCCAGCAGGCGGTCGCCGAGGCCGCCGCCCACGTGCTCGGCGGGCATGCCCGCGGCCAGGCGGCGGGCCAGCCAGGCCCCGGCGTGGGCCAGGACGGCCCGGCCGCAGGCCAAGACGACTCCTACGACCGCGCGCTGTGGAAAGAACTCGCGCAGGCCGGCCTGCTGGGGCTCGCCGTTCCCGGCCCGCTGGGCGGTGAAGGGCTCGGCGTGGCCGAGACCGCGGTCCTGCTGACCGAGGCCGGCCGGGCCGCGGCCGGAGTTCCGGCGCTGGCCACGCTGGCCACGGGCGTGCTCCCGGTGACCCGGTGGGGCACCCGCGACCAGCAGCAGGCCCTGCTCGCCGGGGTCGCGGCCGGGGACACCCTGCTCACCGCGGCCATCAGGGAGCCGTCAGAGCCGACGCCGGCCGTGCCCGCCACCACGCTGCGCGACGCCAGCAGCGCGGGCCCAGGCACCGTCTCCGGGATCAAGATCGGCGTGCCGCACGCGGCAGCGGCGAGCTGGATCCTGGTCCCCGCCAGCCTCGGCTCCGGCGGCACCGCAATCGCCGTGATCGGCACGTCCGCTCCCGGCGTGACCCTCCGGCGCACGCCAAGCTCCTCCGCCGCCCCCGAATACACCGTGCGGCTGGACGAGGCCCCCGCCGCGCACGTCCTGGGCGGCGACGACGCCGTGGCGGACCTGTACCGGCTCACCGCGGCCGGTGCCTGCTGCCTGGCCGACGGCGCCCTGGCCGCCGCGCTCGCCCTGACCACGGAACACGTCCGGTCCAGGCAGCAGTTCGGCCGGCCGCTCGCCACCTTCCAGGCGGTCGCACAGCAGATCGCCGACGTCGCCATCGCGAGCCGCACCCTGCACCTGGCAACTCTGTCCGCGTGCTGGCGGCTGGACACCGGGCGGGAAGCCGGAAGCGACACCGACGTGGCCGCGTACTGGCTCGCTGCGGAGGTGCCCGCGGCGATGCGGGCCTGCCACCACTTGCACGGCGGGACCGGCATGGATGTCAGCTACCCGCTGCACCGGTACTCCGCGCTGGTCAAGGACCTGGTCAGCCTGGTCGGCGGGGCGGACTACCGGCTCGGCCTGCTCGGCGACAGGGCCGGGTGAGGCCGCCGTGTTCCTGGACCTCACCCCGGAGCAACTGGCCCTGCGCGACGAGTTGCGGGCCTACTTCACTGGGCTGATCTCGCCCGCCGAACGGGCCGCCATGCTGACCGACCGGCACGGCGCGGTGTACCGCGAAGTCGTGCGCCGGATGGGCCGCGATAGCTGGCTCGGCGTGGGCTGGCCCGCCGAATACGGCGGGCGCGGGCTCGGCCAGGTGGAGCAGCAGATCTTCGTCAACGAGGCGGCCCGCGCCGACGTGCCGCTGCCCGCGGTCACCCTGCAGACCGTCGGCCCTACGCTGCAGGCCCACGGCACCCCGGAGCAGAAGCAGTTCTTCCTGCCGAAGATCCTGGCCGGCGAGGTGCACTTCGCCATCGGGTACACCGAGCCGGAGGCGGGCACCGACCTCGCGGCGCTACGCACCCGCGCTGTGTGGGATTCCGGCAGCTACGTGGTGAACGGGGAGAAGATCTTCACCACCGGCGGCCATGACGCCGACTACGTCTGGCTGGCCTGCCGCACCGACGCCGACGCTCCCCGGCACAAGGGCATCTCCATCCTGATCGTGGACACCACGGATCCCGGGTACTCCTGGACGCCGATCATCACCCTGGACGGCGCGCACCACGTCAACGCCACCTATTACGCCGACGTGCGCGTCCCGGTCGCCCGGCGGGTCGGGGCGGAGAACTCCGGGTGGCGGCTGATCACCACGCAGCTCAACCACGAGCGGGTGATGCTCGGCCCGGCGGGCAAGCTCGCCGCCCTGCACGATCGGGTGCTGAGGTGGGCCGCGAGCCGGACCGGGCCGGACGGCCGGCCGCTGCTCGACCAGCCCGACGTTCGCCGGGCGCTCGGGACGGCCTGCGCCAGCCTGCGCGTCAACGAACTGCTGAACTGGCAGGTCGCGACGGCGGACACCGTCGACGTCGCCGACGCGTCGGTGACCAAGGTCTACTCCTCCGTCCGGCTCCAGCAGCTGGGCCAGCTGCTGGAGGAAGTGGTGGCGCGGCACGGCGACCCGGCCGAGGAGGAAACTGCCCAGCTCCGTCACTGGCTTGATATTCAGGCCAAACGAAACACCGTGCTGACGTTCGGCGGCGGAGTCAACGAAATCCAGCGTGAGCTGATCGCGACAGCGGGGCTCGGCCTGCCCCGGGTCCCCAGGTGAACGTGAGGGTGTGATGGCAACCGACGACACCACGGCCGCGATCAGGCAGGCCGCCGAGCGGATCGCCGCTGCCGGGCAGAGCCCGCCGCGGGCGGCCCCCGATCCGGTGAACCTGCCCATGATCCGGCACTGGACCCAGGCCATGGCCGACACCAACCCCATCTACACCGACGCCGGCGCGGCCGCCGCGTCGGTGCACGGCCAACTGGTCGCCCCGCCCGCGATGGTCCAGGTCTGGACGATGCGCGGGCTGCGGCCGGCGCCGGACGCCGGAGGTGACTCCGGTGACTCCGGTGACCCGCTGGGCGTGATGACCGCCGTGCTCGACGACGCCGGGTTCACCTCGGTCGTGGCCACCAACAGCGAGCAGGAGTACTACCGCTACCTGCGGCCCGGCGAGCAGCTCACGGTGCGCTCCAGCCTGGAGGGGGTGACGGGGCCGAAGCAGACCGCGCTCGGCGAAGGCTGGTTCGTCACCACCCGGAGCACCTGGTACGCGGGCGACGAGGCGGTCGCGGCGATGCGGTTCCGGGTGCTGAAATACCGGGGGGTTCCGGGCCGTGGGGTCCGGGGGCTTGCCCCCGGGGAGGCGCAGCGCTCCCCCGGGCTCACACAGCGGCCGGTGGCGCCGAAGGGCACGAGCGGCGACGTGCTGCGCCCGGTGGTCACCGCGGACACGGCGTTCTTCTGGCACGGCACCGCCCGGGGCGAGCTACGGATCCAGCGCTGCGGCGGGTGCGGCGCGCTGCGTCACCCGCCCGGGCCGATGTGCCCCGCTTGTGGCGCCGACAAGCCCGAGTACATGCTGGCCGCGGGGACCGGGGAGGTCTACAGCTACGTCGTGCACCACCACCCGCCGGTGCCCGGCCACCAGGCGCCGTTCGTGGTCGCGCTGGTCCAGCTCACCGAGGGAGTCCGGATGGTCGGCGAACTGCTCGGCGCGGACCCGGAGCAGGTGCGCGTCGGCATGCCGGTCCGGGCCGAGTTCGTGAAGATCGACGGTGACCTGACGCTGCCCGCCTGGCGGGAGGACCGGCCATGACCGTAGCCACCGGCACCGTCCTGCCGGAACTCGTGATCGACGTCACGCCCACGTTCGTGATCGCCACCGCGATCGCGACCAGGGACTTCCAGGACGTGCACCACGACAGGGACAAGGCCGTGGCGCGCGGCGGCAAGGATATCTTCATCAACATCCTCACCAGCACCGGCCTGGCGCAGCGGTACGTCACCGACTGGGCTGGCCCGGACGCGCTGGTCCGCAAGGTCGACATCCGGCTCGGGGTGCCCTGCTACGCAGGGGACACGCTGACCATCTCCGGGCGGGTGATCCAGGCCGGAGAAGGCCAGCACAGCGGCCAGGACTGCGTGGTCGAGGTCGTCGGCCGGTGCAGTCTCGGCGACCACGTGACCGGCACCGTCCGGGTCTGCCTGCCGGGGGGCACGCCGTGATCTCACCGGCGGCGGCCATCGCCGGGATAGGGGCCACCGAGTTCTCCAAGGACTCCGGGTGCAGCGAGCTGCGGCTGGCCGCCGAGGCGACGCTGGCCGCGCTGGCCGACGCCGGACTGGACCCGTCCGACGTGGACGGGCTGGTCACGTTCACCATGGACGGCACCGCGGAGATCGCGCTCGCCCGCGAGCTGGGCCTCGGCGACCTGCGGTTCTTCAGCCACATCGGCTACGGTGGCGGCGCCGCGTGCGGCTGCGTGCTCCAGGCGGTGCTGGCCATCACCGCCGGGATCGCCGACGTGGTGGTCTGTTACCGGGCGCTCAACGAGCGGTCGGGGCACCGGTTCGGCCAGGTGTCCGTTGCTGCGGTACAGGCGGCGACCTCCTCCGGCGTGGACAACGGCTGGCACTACCCGATGGGGCTGTCCACCCCGGCCGCGACCGTGGCGATGATCGCCCGGCGGTACATGCACGACTACGGCGCGACCAGCGAGGACTTCGGCCGGGTTACGGTCGCGGACCGACGGCACGCCGCGACCAACCCAAAGGCGTGGTTCTACCAGCGCTCGGTGACGCTCGCCGAGCACCAGGCGTCCCGGTGGATCGCCGAGCCGCTGCGGCTGCTTGACTGCTGCCAGGAGAGCGACGGCGCCGTGGCCGTGGTGGTGACCAGCGCCGACCGGGCCCGCAGCCTGCGGCAGCGGCCGGCCGTGATCCGCGCCGCCGCGCAGGGCAGCAGCCCGGGCCAGTTCACCATGACCAGCTACTACCGCGACGAGCTCGGCCTGCCCGAGATGGGGGTGGTGGCCAGGCAGTTGTGGCGGCAGGCCAGGATCAGCCAGGCCGATGTGCGCACCGCCGTGCTCTACGACCACTTCACCCCCTACGTCCTGCTGCAACTTGAAGAGCTGGGTTTCTGCCCGCGCGGCCAGGCCAGGCATTTCATCGCCGACGGGGCGATCGAACTGGGCGGGGCGCTGCCGCTGAACCCGCACGGCGGCCAGCTCGGCGAGGCCTACATCCACGGCATGAACGGCATCGCCGAGGCGGTCCGCCAGGTCCGCGGCACCTCCGTCAACCAGGTCCCCGGCGATGGCCCGGTGCTGGTCACGGCCGGCACCGGCGTCCCCACCAGCGGCCTCATCCTCGGCCCGGACTGACACCGGCGCCCCGGCCCCAGCGGCTGCCCGGAGCGGACAGTCCTCAACCGCCGCGCCAGCCCCAGCGGCCCGCCCGCCCGGCCGCGGCATGCACGGCCTCCGCCCAGCGGCTTCCCACAGGCCGCTGCAGCCGAATTCGTTTGTGGTGGTTGGCACTCCACCCACATTCTTTTGTGGTCAGCGCGCCAACAATCACAAACCCGCGCGGAGGTGAGGACCATGCCGGAGGTGGTGCCACGAGATCGTCTGCACGGAGACCGTCTGCACGCTGAGGCGCAAGGAGCTGGTCTAGCTTGCGGGTTTCCGGCCATCAGCGAGGTCGAGCGCGGCGATGTAGCCGAACGTCATCGCCGGGCCGATGGTGGCGCCCGCGCCGGCGTAGCTGCGCCCCATCACGGCGGCGCTGGTGTTGCCCGCCGCGTAGAGCCCGGGGATCGGGGTGCCGTCGGCGCGCAGCACCCGGGCCCGCTCGTCGGTGCGCAGGCCGCCCTTGGTGCCCAGGTCGCCCGGCACGATCTTGACGGCGTAGAACGGCGGGGTGTCCAGCGGCGCGAGGTTCGGGTTGGGGCGGTGCCGTGGGTCGCCGTAATAGCGGTCGTAGGCCGAGTCGCCCCGGTGGAAGTCCTCGTCCCTGCCCGCCAGGGCGAAGCCGTTGAACCTGGTCACGGTCGCGGCCAGCGCCCCGGGGTCCAGGCCGGCGCTGGCGGCCAGTTCGGCGACCGTGGCGGCGCGGTGCACCGAGCCCACGGCGGACCAGCGCCGGGGCAGTGACCGGCCCGGCGGCAGGCCCGCGAACACGTAGCTGTTCCGGTACCGCTGGTCGAAGATCAGCCAGGCCGGGATGTGCGGGACGGCGTCGGTGTGCCCCTCGTACATCGCGTGCACCGCGTCGACGTAGGGCGCGGACTCGTTCACGAAGCGCTGGCCGGCGCCGTTGACCAGCAGGCAGCCGGGCAGGCTGCGCTCGGCCAGGCAGAAGTAAGGGCCGGATGGCAGTGGGATGGACGGGCCCCACCAGGCGTCGTCCATGAGGTCGAGCGCCGCGCCTGCCGCCTCTCCCGCGGTGATCGCGTCCCCGGTGTTGCCTGGCGATCCGGTGGTCCACTCGGTGCCTATCGGCGGGCGCTGGTAGTGCTGCCGCATCGCCGCGTTGTGCTCGAAGCCGCCGGCCGCCAGCACCACGCCGCGGGTCGCCCGGATCAGCGCGGGCCGACCGTTGCGGGTTGTCGTCACGCCGGCGACCCGGCCGTGCCCCAGGTGCAGGCCGGTCATCGGGGTGTCCAGCCAGACCGGAACCTGCTGGGCCGCCAGGCCCGCCCGCAGGCCCGCGGCTAGTGCCTGGCCCATGCTGAGCACGCGCTGTCGCAGCAGGCGGGTACGGGCCATCCGCGCCGCGACCTTCACGCTGGCGAGCACCGCCCGGGGATGCCTTGGGCCCAGGCTCAGCCAGCGGTAGTCGGCCTGCGTGATCGTCACCCCGGGCGGTGTGGGCAGGTAGGGCGGGTTGAGGTGCGCAAGTTCGGTGCCGAGGACCCGGCCGTCCATGGGCCGCGGTTCGATGCTGCGGCCCTTGGCCAGGCCGCCCGGGGCTTCCGGGTAGTAGTCGGCGTAGTCCGGCACCCAGGCGAAGTCCACCGGGGTATGCGCGCGCACGAAGCTGAGCATGACCGGGCCCTGCTCGAGCAGTGCCTGCTGCCGCTCGGCGCTCACGCAGCCGTTCGCGACATGGGCCAGGTAGATGCGGGCCTGCTCGGGCGTGTCGGCGACCCCGGCCCGGCGCAGCACCTCGTTCCCCGGCACCCACAGGCCGCCGCCGGAACGGGCGGTGGAGCCACCGAACCGGCCGGTCTTCTCGATCACCACCACCCGCAGGCCGTGGTGTGCGGCCGTAAGCGCGGCGGTCATCCCGGCGGCGCCACAGCCGACCACCACGACCTCGAACTCGGCGTGGTCCGTTGTCACGGCACCTCCCGGGCCCTCATACTAGAACACGTTACAGTTTTGGCCGCGGGAGCGGCAGCCCGGCAGCTTGGCCGGGGGCGGCCGCCCCACCGGGGGTGGTCATTGGCCGCAGGGTCGGCGCAGGCCAGCCGATCCCCGCCCGAGCGGAGGCGCCTGTGCCCTGGGACGTCCAGGCGGACGTTGTCGTGGTGGGGTTCGGGGCGGCCGGCGCCTGCGCCGCGCTGGAGGCGGCGTACCGCGGACGTGACGTGGTGGTGCTCGACCGGTTCTGCGGTGGCGGCGCCACCGCCCTGTCCGGCGGGGTGATCTACGCGGGCGGGGGCACGCCATGGCAGCGGGCGGCCGGGGTCAACGACACCGCTGAGGCGATGTTCGGCTACCTGAGCACCGAGGTCGGGGACGCCGTGTCCGCCGCCACCCTGCGCGAGTTCTGCGATGGCAGCGCGGCGATGCTGGCCTGGCTGGAAGGCCATGGGGTGCCGTTCGAGGGGAGCCTGTGCCCGGACAAGACCTCCTATCCCTCCAACCGGCACTACCTGTACTACTCAGGCAGCGAACTGTCCGCCGCCGCAGTGGCGGTGCCCGCGCCTCGCGGGCACCGGGTCCACGGCCGCGGCACCTCGGGCAGTGTGCTGTTCGCCCGGCTGGCCCTGGCCGTGCGCAGGTCCGGCGTGCGGGTGCGGTGGCAGACCACCGCGCGCACGCTGATCACCGATCCGGCAGGCCGCGTGACCGGCGTCGAGTGCCGCACCATGCGTGGCGCGCCGGCCTGGGCCAGGGTCGCGCACCGGGAGTTGCACCGCTGGTCGGCCAAGCCCTATCTGTACGCGCCGAAACTGGGCCGGCTGCTGCACCGGCCGGTCGCCTGGCTGGAGGAGCGGCACGGCCGGCCGCTGCGGATCCGCGCGCGCCGCGGTGTGGTGCTGGCGGCCGGCGGGTTTGTGGGCAACCGGCCGATGATGCGCGAGCATGCCCCGGCCTACCGTGGCGGGCTGCCGCTGGGCACGCCCGGCGACGACGGCAGCGGGATCCGGCTCGGCGTCTCGGCCGGTGGAGCGACCGCATTCTTGGGCCGAGTGTCGGTCTGGCGCTTCCTCAGCCCGCCGTCCGCCCTGCTGAGTGGCGTGCTGGTGGGCCGGGACGGGCGGCGGGTGTGCGACGAGTCGCGGTACGGCGCGGCCGTCGGCGCGGCGATGATGGCCGGGCAAGGCGGCCAGGCCTGGCTGCTGGCCGACCGGGCCACGCTAGCCCTGGCCAGGCGGCAGTTGCGCGGCCCGGCGCTGTGGTTCCAGCGACTCCAGGGCGCCTACCTGCTCACCGCCGCGCGGGTGCGCGGGCCCACGGTCGCGGCGGTGGCTGCTCGCGCCGGGATCGACCCGGCCGGGCTGACGGCGACCCTGGACGCCTACAACACGGCCGCGGCCGCCGGGCACCCCGACCCGGCGGGCAAGCCGGCCGACCTGGTCCGGCCGCAGGACCAGCCGCCGTTCTCGCTCATCGACTGCTCGGTCCGGCCCCGGCTGGCCTATCCCGCGCCCATGCTGACCCTCGGCGGACTGGTGGTAGCCGAGGGCACCGGGCAGGTGTGCCGGGCCGACGGCACCGTGGTGCCCGGCCTGTACGCGGCGGGGCGCACCGCGGTCGGCCTCTGTTCGCACTCCTATGTCAGCGGTCTGTCCCTGGCCGACTGCGTGTTCTCCGGCCGCCGGGCAGGCCGCAGCGCCGCGGCCGCGGACCCGCCTGCCCAACGCCTTTTGTAGGGGCTGCGCCAGACATCACCAAGAGGGTGCCACGAAGAATGGACAATCCCGTGTCGCCGACCGGGCCCGACACCTGACCATTGAGTGGACCGCCTAGCTATGACAGCCCACACACCTCAGGCTCCACTCGCTGGTTAGGTGCCCTTGGCCGACGTAGCCACAAGGCGCCGTAGTGTCAATCACCGCAGAATGTTGGTGGCTGCGCCAACCGTGACAAACAGCTTGCAGGGTGCCGGTTGTCAGTAGGTGATGCAGACCTCGGGGGTGAGCGCCACGGACTGGCAGGCGAGGATGTAGCCGTCGGCGACGTCGTCGGCTTCCAGCGCCTCGTTGTGCGCCATCTCCACCTTGCCCGCGGTGAGCTGGCAGGCGCACGCACCGCAGATGCCCTCGCGGCAGGAGAACGGCGCGTCCAGGCCCTGGTCGATGAGCACGTCGAGCATCCGCGTCCCGGACGGCCAGGCCAGCCGGTGGACGGCACCGTCCAGGCTGACCTCCAGGGTCGCGGCGATGCCCCCGGTCTCCTCCCTGGCCTCGAACGGGTTCTCCGCCAGCGACAGGAAGCGCTCGACGTGCACCCGCTGCGCGGGCACGCCGAGCGCGCCGAGCGCCTGCCGGACCAGCGCCAGGTACGGATCCGGGCCGCAGAGGAACGCCTCGGCCCGTACGTAGGGCCTGGCCAGCGCCGCCAGCGCGGCCGCCGTTGGCGGCCCCTGCACCGAGTCCAGCCAGTGCACCACCACCAGCCGGTCCGCCGCTGCGGCGGCGAGCCCGCGCAACTCGGCTCCGAAGATCACGGATTCCTCGTCACGGTTGGCGTAGACGAGCACGACCCGCCCGCGGCCGGCCGCCAGCACCGACTTGACGATGGAGATGACCGGGGTGATGCCGCTGCCGCCGGCGAACATCAGGAACTCGCCGTCCAGGGACGCCGGGCTG
>DASXKD010000393.1:0-6726 GCA_036497045.1 Streptosporangiaceae bacterium
CAACCCGGGGATCATCTACGCCTCGATCAGCGGCTTCGGCACCACCGGCGGGGCCCACCTGCCCGGCTATGACCTGATGGCGCAGGCCGTTTCCGGCTTGATGAGCCTGACCGGCGAGGCGGCTGGCCCGCCACAGCGGGCGGGCATCTCCGTCATCGATGTGATGACTGGCCTGCACACGGCCATCGCGATCCTGGCCGCACTGCACCACCGGACGGCCACCGGCGAAGGGCAGCACGTCGAGTCGTCGCTGCTCGGCTCGGCTATGTCCGGGATGGTGAACCAGACCAGCGCCTACGTCGCCGGGGGAGTGGTCCCTTTCCGGATGGGCAACTCCCATCCCAGCCTGACGCCGTACGAGCCGCTGCCCACGGCGGACGGCGACCTGATCGTCACCGCAGGAAACGACGGGCAGTTCCGCCGCCTGTGCGAGGTGATCGGCGCGCCACAGCTCGCTGACGACCCGCGGTTCGCCACCACCGGGGAGCGCACCGCCCACCGGCAGGAACTGCGGCTGCTGCTGGAGGAGCGGCTGGCAGCCAGGCCCTCGGCGGAATGGTTCGACCTGCTGATCGCCGCTGGCGTGCCCTGCGGCCCGATCAATACGGTGGACGCCGGGGTCCAATTCGCCGACCGCGTCGGGCTCAGGCCGGTCGCGACCGCCGGAACCGGGCCGGACGCCATGCCGACCGTCCGGCACCCGGTCGACTTCTCCGCGACCCCGCCGCGCTATCCGCTGCCGCCGCCAGCCCTGGATCAGCACGGCGACCAGATCCGTGCCTGGCTCGCCGCCCCGCCCGGCCCGGTGCCGTGGCGCGGTGCCGAAGGCGCACCGCAGGAAGGGACCAGCCAATGACCGCACCAGCCCCGGCGCCCCGCTTCCCCACCTCGCTGGGCACCTCGGACGCCGACCACATCACCCTGCTCGGCCAGGATCTCGCCGCCGACCTGATGGGCAAGGTCGGCTTCGGGGAACTGGCGCTGTGGCTGGTGACCCAAAGGCGCCCGGCCCCGGCCCAGGTCCGGGTGTTCGAAGCCGTCCTGGTGGCGCTGGCCGACCACGGCTTCACCCCGACGGCCATCGCCGCCCGGCTCACCTACCTCAGCGCGCCCGACTCGGTCCAGGGTGCCCTGGCCGCCGGCCTGCTCGGCGGCGGCTCCCGGTTCCTCGGCGTCACCGAGGACGCCGGGCTCTTTTTGGCCGATGCGCTGGCCGGGGCTGCCGAACCACCAGGTGACGCCGCCGCCTTCGATGCCCTCGCGCTGGCCGCCGTGCGCTCAGCGCGCGAGCAGCGGCGGCTGGTCCCCGGCCTGGGACACCCCATCCACAAGGTCACCGATCCGCGCACCCCGGTGCTGATCCGGATCACCGAAGAGGAAGGCACCCACGGCCCGCACCTGCGCCTGTTCGAGGCGATCGGCCGGGTCCACCCGCAGGTGCTCGGCCGCACCCTGCCGCTGAACGGGGCGGGAACCTGCGGCGCGGCCCTGGCCGACCTCGGCCTGCCGCCCGACCTGCTGCGCGGGTTCGCGCTGCTTGCCCGTACGGCCGGCCTGCTCGGGCACCTGGCCGAGGAACGCCGCCGGCCGATCGCCATGGACATCTACCAAACCGTCGAACACGGCGCCATCTACCAACCGCCCCGCTCCTGACCGACAGCACATGGTGGACACGGCCTGTTCCGGACTCCATCGCCCCGGATTCGCTTCTCGCTTCCCTCTCTTTCAGCTCGTGCTATCACCGGTCGCGGCGGCCAGGCCGCCGGGCAGGTCGGCGCCGGTGAAGAGGCGGGTGCCGGCCACGTACAACTGATCGGCGGGGAACCGGGTCAGCAGTTCGCAGCCGCCCGGGGTGACGACCACCTCTTCCTCGATCCGGGCCGCCGCCGTCCCGTCCGGAGTCGGCCAGTAGGTCTCGATCGCGAACACCATGCCCTCTTTCAGTTCGACCGGATGCTCGAACGAGTGGTAGCGGCTCATCAGCGGCCGTTCCCAGTTCGACAGGCCTAGCCCGTGACAGTACTGCAGGCCGAACGCCTCTTCCTCGTCGGCGAAGCCAAACTCGGTGGCGGCGGGGAAATGGCGCACCACATCGGCCGAGGTGGCCCCGGGCCGGATCTCGGCGATCGCGTTGTCCATGAACTCCCGGGCCCGGCGGTACGCGGCGCGCTGCTGGCGGTCCGCGCTACCCACGTTGAGCGTCCGGTAATAGCAGGTCCGGTACCCGTTGAACGAATGGATAATGTCAAAGTATGCGGTGTCGCCTGGCCGGATCAGCCGGTCGGAAAACACATGCGGATGCGGGCTGCACCGCTCACCGGAAATCGAGTTGACCGCCTCGACTTCCTCCGAGCCATTCTCATACAGGTAGCGAGTCACCAGTGCGACGCAGGCGTTCTCTCTGACGCCTGCCCTCAGGTACCGGTACAGCTCGTCGTAGGCGCCGTCCACGAGGGCGGCAGAATGGTCGAGCAGGGCGATCTCGTCAGCCGTTTTGATGGCCCTGACATCCTGCATGAACCCGTGCCCGTCGGTGATGTTCAGGCCTTCCGCCTCCAGTGCGCGCAGCACCGGCAACTCCACCACATCCACCCCGACCGGCTCACCGTCCAGTCCGTGATCGCGCAGGATGCCGGCCAGCCGCCGGGCATTCCCCCGTTCCACCCCCACCTCTTCTGGAATAGATCCGCGCCAGCTGGAGATACCAGCTCGCCAGTTCTGTTTGGCGTTCCACGGCGCGAACGCCTGATGCGTCCTGGCCGCCGACCCGATATCCCAAAGAATCGGCTCTTCCCCCCGCATCACCAAACAACACCGGAACAGCTTGTCCCGCGCCCAGTTCCCAATATGCGTAGAGGTAACGTAGCGGATGTTGTTCATGTCAAACAAAATCAGAGCGCCTATCTCGGAACGAGCCAGTGCGTCCCGCACCTTCCCCGCCCGCTCAGCCCTCAGCCGGGCAAAGTCAACCCGCTGCTCCCAGTCAGTCCCGAGCGTCGCTCCCGGGGACGCGATAGCCACGGACTGCGCCGTAGCGTCGTAATTCTTGACCATGAGTTCCTCCTCGGTAGCCCATTGCCTAGGAACCACATCTCGCTTCTAATCTCTCCCCGCTGGGCGCGGTCGCGGTGGGGACTACGCGCGCTTCGCTCCGCTGCGCTCCGCTTTTACACGCGCGCTCCGCCCCACCCCGCCCACGCCTAGGTCTGTTTGACAGGTGCCCGCATCTACTCCCGCCGGGGTCTCCTGATTGCCGGGCAATCTCAGGCCTCAGCTGCGCAAGGCGGACGGGGGAGGGGGCCTGGCGCGTAAAAGAGCGAAGCGAAAGCGCCTGGCCGCCTGCCCCGGCCGCCCTATACGGGCGCGTACTCGCCAACATCCGCTGGGAGGGTGGGAGAGCGAGGGCTCGATCCGGGGCGATCGAGTACGGACCAGGCCGTGTCGACTAGGTGCTGGGTAGTGAGGCCGTACTTGGTGAACAAGTACGGGGCATCGCGGGCACCTTCGGCGAAGGTGTCTTGGAGGCCGACGCGGCGCAAGGGGCGGCCCAGGCCGGCCTCCGCCAGGGTTTCTGCGACGGCAGAGCCCAGGCCGCCGATGATTGTGTGGTTCTCGGCCGTGACTACCGCCGTGGATGCCGTGGCAACTGCGAGCACGGTGGCCGTGTCCAGGGGCTTGATGACGGGAATATTCACTACTACGGCGACGGCACCGGCGGCCCGCAGGACGCGGGCCGCGGCGAGCGCTGGGGCGACCATCATGCCGCTGACAAGTAGAGCTACGTCGGAGGATGTGTCCGCGCCGCCGTCCATTTCCGCGCCACGCCACTCCAGCACCTGGGCACGATCCAGCGACAGCCGGTGATCGCCGGGGAAGATCACCGGAATCTCGCCGCGCTTGAGCCGAAGGTAGACCGGGCCCGGGGCGTCGGCCATGGCGGCGACCACCTGCGCCGTCTCGGTGGCGTCGGCCACGTCGATCACCGTCATGCCGGGGATGGCGCGCATCAGGGCGATGTCCTCGATGGCCTGGTGGCTGGGGCCACCGGGGCTGGACACGCCTGGCATGAAACCCACGATCCGCACCGGCAGCCGCGGGTAGGCCACGGCGTTGACGATCTGGTCCAGCGGACGGCGCGTGGTGAACACGCCAAATGAGTGCACGAACGGCATGTAGCCCTGCCGGGCCAGGGCCCCGGCGACGCCGATCATGTTGGCCTCGGCCATGCCCGCGTGGATGAACCGCCCGGGGAACTGTTCTTGGAAGAGGTCCACCTCGCACTGGCGGGTCAGGTCGCCAGACAGGCACACGACCTCGGGGCGGGCGCGGGCCAGCTCGACCAGGGCCCGGCCGTAGGGCTTGAGCGCCGTGCGGTATGGCGGGCCGAGTACGCCCTGCCGGGTGAGGTCAGTCATGGCCGGTCGTCTCCGGGGCGAGGCGGCCGAGTTCCGCCCGGAGTTCGGCGGCGGCCGCCTCGGCGAGGTCTGCGGGCAGCCTGATGAAGTGCCCGTCGGCGTCGGGTGGCAGGCAGGCCAGCCCGTGCCGGGTCGAGGTCCGGCAGATGAGCACTTGGGGCCGGGCGGCCCGGGCACCGGCCGCGAGCGTGGTGGCGATCGCCGCGACGTCGTGACCGTCCAGGTCGGCGGCATCCCAGCCGAACGCCTGCCATTTCGCGGCCACCGGCTCGATCGTGGTGATGCTGTCCACCGGGCCATCGACCTGGGAGTTGTTCGCATCCAGCAGGACGGTGAGCCGGGACAGCCGGTGATGGCCGGCGAACATCGCCGCCTCCCAGACCTGGCCCTCCTGCAACTCGCCGTCGCTGAGGAACGCGAACGTGCGGACATCGCCGCGGCCGGCGAGCCTGTCCCCCAGCGCGAAACCCGCGGCTGCCGACAGGCCCTGGCCGAGCGAACCGCAGGTGTACTCGGGGACCGGGCTGCGCTCGGTGCCGATCGCCTCCAGCGACGACCCGTTCTGCCCGTAGCTGGCCAGGGCCGCCTCGTCGAGCAGGCCGGTCTCCGCGGCGGCGGCGTAGGCGGCGATGACATAGTGGCCCGGCGAGCAGACCACCCGGTCGGTCCCTGGCCGGTAGGCCGCGCCATAGACGGCGGCGTACTGCTCGGCCGCTGACAGGGCCTGGCCCAGATAGCCGAAACCTTGCGGGGCCACCATGGCCACGGCGCGCAACCGGATCGCCGTGGCCAGTCGGCGCAGCCCGGACTCGGTCGCGTCGGCGTTCACGGTCAGAGTGGTCTCCTTTGGTAAAGTGGCTATGCCAATTTTGCCCCAGCCTGTCCACGCGGACGTCGTCCGGGCCGCGGGCAACGCGTACCTGCTCGCCGGGTACGAGGGCGTGCACACGGCCGTGCTGAGCCAGGACCATGAGCTTTGGATCCGGACGGAGGCCGAGCCCGGGTGGCTGGCCGGCCCTGGTCGTTCCGTTCTGCTGGATAATCATCAGGCGATCTACGACGCGGTCGCAGCCGGCGACGCCAGAGCGGCGCAGGCGGCGGTGCGGCGCCATCACGAGGTCATGCTCGAGCATCTGGGCCGGCGCCCGGTTCGGGCGGGTGAGGAGAGGGTGCATCCGCGGGCACCGGGGTAGCTACCAGGCATACCTGTAACGACAGGGGGATTGTGACGATGGATGGCGAGCCAGCGGCGCCAGCGCCGGACGAGCCTGACTACATGGGGTTGATCCGCAGTACCGGGGATTTCTCCGCCTACCCGCCGATCGCGGACTATGGCTTCCTGTCCGACTGCGAGGTAACCGCGCTGGTAGCGCCGAGCGGTGCCATCGAATGGATGTGTCTGCCCAGAATGGACTGCCCGAGTGTGTTCGGCGCCATCCTGGACCGGCGGGCGGGCAGTTTCCGGTTCGGCCCGGAGAACGTGGACGTGCCGGCCGACCGGCGCTACCTGCCCGGGACCATGGTGCTGGAGACAAGCTGGGACTGCGGCGAAGGCTGGATCGTGGTGCGGGACTGCCTGGTGATGGGTCCGTGGCGGCACGAGCACCCGGAGCGCACCACGCACATCAGGCCGCCGACCGACTACGATGCCGAGCACACGCTGATCCGGACGGTCCGGTGTGTGCAGGGCTCGGTGCAACTGGCGCTGGACTGCGAGCCTGTGTTCGGCTACGGGATGGACCGGGCCCGCTGGCACCGGCCCGAAGGGGGTTATCACGAGGCCGCGGCCGAGGACGGCGGCGGACTGGGGATAGCTCTCACCTCGGACATCCGGTTCGGGATCGAAGGGTCCACTGCCCGTGGGCGGACCCTGCTGCGCGAGGGCGACACCCGGTTCTGCGCGCTGTCCTGGGGCAGCCGGACCCCGCCGAAGAGCTATAAGGAAGCCGACAAGCGCCTGATGTGGACGGCGCATCACTGGCAGCACTGGCTGGCCCGGGGCAAGTTCCCTGACCACCGCTGGCGCAGCCATCTCACCAGGAGCGCGCTGACGCTCAAGGGCCTGGCGTTCGCCCCGACCGGCGCCATCGCCGCGGCCGCCACCACGTCCCTGCCGGAAACCCCGCGCGGGGAGCGAAACTGGGACTACCGCTACAGCTGGATCCGTGATGCCACCTTCGCGCTCTGGGGCCTGTACACCCTCGGCTTCGACTGGGAGGCCAATGACTACTTCGCGTTCATCGCGGACCTGGCCGAACGCGACGGCGGCAACCTCCAGATCGTCTACGGCATCGACGGCACTGCGGATCTC
>DASXKD010000394.1:0-4913 GCA_036497045.1 Streptosporangiaceae bacterium
GCCGCGCGCCACGATCAGCCCGTCGGCGTCGGGCAGCTTCGGTGCCCGGCAGAACGGGCACTCGTCGGGGCTGTCGCTGGTGGCCCGGTTCTCGCCCTTGATGTAGGCCATGCGGTGCGGCATCCACAGCCGCCGGAACCCGTCGGGCTCGCCGGCCCCATCCTGCTCGAACGGCTCATCCACTACCGGATCAGACATGGTTGCACCCATTCAGACCTGGATACGGTCGGCGACGGCCTTGACGATCTCGGCTACCGCCTCGGCCACGGGCACGCCGTTCTTCTGCTCCCCGCTGCGGTAACGGAACGACACCGCCCCGGCGCTGACGTCATCGTCCCCGGCCAGCAGCATGTACGGCACCTTCTGGCGCTGGGCGTTGCGGATCTTCTTCTGCATCCGGTCGGCGCTGTCGTCGACCTCCACCCGGATCCCGTGCTCGCGCAGCCTGGCCGCCACCATTTCCAGATAGGGGATGTGCGCGTCGGCGATCGGGATGCCCGTCACCTGCACGGGCGCCAGCCAGGGCGGAAACGCGCCGGCGTAGTGCTCGACCAGGATCCCGAAGAACCGCTCGATGGACCCGAACAGCGCCCGGTGGATCATGATGGGCTCCTGCCGGGTGCCGTCCGCTGCCTGGTACTCCAGGCCGAACCGCTTGGGTTCGTTGTAATCGAGCTGGATCGTGGACAGCTGCCAGGTGCGGCCGATCGCGTCCTTGGCCTGCACCGAGATCTTCGGCCCGTAGAACGCCGCGCCGCCAGGGTCGGCGACCAGTTCCAGGCCGGACTCGGCGGCGGCTTCGGCGAGCATCTCGGTCGCGTGCTCCCAGTCCTCGTCGCGGCCGACGAACTTCTCCTTGGACTCGTCCCTGGTGGATAGCTCCAGGTAGAAGTCGGACAGGCCGTAATCGCGCAGCAGGGCGAGGACGAACTTCAGCAGGTTCTTGAGTTCCGCGCCCACCTGCTCGCGGGTGCAGAAGATGTGCGCGTCGTCCATGGTGAGCCCGCGGACCCGGGTCAGGCCATGCACCACACCGGACTTCTCGTACCGGTACACGGTGCCGAACTCGAACAGCCGCAGCGGCAGTTCCCGGTAGGACCGCCCGCGCGAGGAGAAGACCAGGATGTGGAACGGGCAGTTCATCGGCTTGAGGTAGTACTCCACGCCCTCCATCTGCATGGGCGGGAACATGTTCTCCTTGAACCAGCCGAGGTGGCCTGAGGTCTCGAACAGCTCGGCCTTGGTGATGTGCGGGCTGTTCACGAACTCGTAGCCGGCCTCGATGTGCCGCTGCCGCGAGTACTCCTCCATGACCCGCCGGACGGTGCCGCCCTTGGGGTGGAA
This sequence comes from Streptosporangiaceae bacterium, assembly GCA_036497045.1. Classification (GTDB taxonomy): domain Bacteria; phylum Actinomycetota; class Actinomycetes; order Streptosporangiales; family Streptosporangiaceae; genus DASXKD01. Next base: position 1,345 of record DASXKD010000394.1, read on the forward strand.
CACCGCCAGGCCGCTGCCGATCTCCGGCGGGAACGAGAACAGGTCAAGCTCGGCACCGAGCCTGCGGTGGTCGCGCCGCTCCGCCTCCGCCAGCAGGTGCAGGTAGTCCTCTTGCGCCTGCCGCGATTCCCAGGCGGTCCCGTAGATCCGCTGGAGCTGCGGGTTCTGCTCGCTCCCCCGCCAGTACGCGCCGCCGCTGCGCATCAGCTTGAACGCCGGGATGTGCCGGGTGGTGGGCAGGTGCGGCCCACGGCACAGGTCCTTCCAGCGCAGTTCCCCGCTGCGCGGGTCCAGGTTGTCGTACATGGTCAGCTCGGACCCGCCGACCTCCACAGACTCCTCGACGCTGACCTCGCTAGGCGGCGCTCCCCCATGCCGCGCCGCACCCTTGATCCCGACAAGCTCCAGCTTGTACGGCTCCTTGGCCAGTTCGTCGCGGGCCTCGCCGTCGCTGACGACGCGGCGGGCGAAGCGCTGGCCCTGCTTGACGATCGCGCGCATGCGCGCCTCGATGGCCTTCAGGTCGTCCGGGCCGAACGGCTGCGGCACGTCGAAGTCGTAGTAGAAGCCGTTCTCCACCGGGGGGCCGATGCCCAGCTTGGCCTCGGGAAAAAGCTCCTGCACAGCCTGGGCCATCACGTGGGCGGTGGAATGCCGCAGGATGGCCCTGCCGTCCTCGCTGGCGATGTCCACCGGCTCGACCTCGTCACCCTCGGCGAGCGGCGCCGCCAGGTCCCGCAGGGTGCCATTGACCCGGGCGGCGATCACGGTGCTCGCGGCGGGCTGTCCGCCGGTGAGTTGCAGGGCGTCACCCGCCGTCGTGCCAGCGTCCACCACGGACTCGCGGCCGGCGAGGGTGATGTGCAGTTGCTGGGGTGACACGGCGGTCTCCTGTGCTCTCGTGAATGGAAATGGGCGCTGCCCGTTGAGGAAATGCTATCGATGGTCGCCGTAGCGCCGCGCGGATTAAGCAGGGCCCTGGGCTGCGGTGACCGATCCAGTTAAGGTGACCGCCGTGCCGCCGGACACCGCCTGCCGCAGCGCACCCGGGATGCCGGGGCGGGACCGGCCGGGGAGCTTTCGTCGCGAGACACCCGTCGAAGGTGCTTCGCCGCCCGGGGCTGCGCCAGGTCAGGAATCCAGCCGCTGGATGCGCGCGGCGGCGACCGCGTGCCGGGACAGGATCTCATCTGCCCCGGGCACGGTGAGGGCGCCGTCGCGGACGATCACCCGCCCGGCGACCACGGTGTGCCGCGCGGCGGTCGGCCCGCAGCGCAGCCACGCCTCCACCGGGTCGGTGAGCGCCCCGGCGAACGAAATGCCCTCCTGCGGCCAGCACACCAGGTCCGCGACGGCACCGACGCTGAGCTGGCCGATCTCCCCGTCCCTGCCGAGGCACCCGGCGCCGCCGCGGGTGCCGATGTCGAGCACCTCCCGCGCGGTCATGCCCGCGGGCCCGAGCCGCTGCCTGCCGAGGGTCAGTGCCGCCCGGGCCTCCAGCCACAGCGAGGAGGTATCCGAGGAGGAAGACCCGTCGCAGCCAAGCCCCACCGGGCTGCCGGCCGCCCGCAGCTCCCGCACCGGTGCGAAACCGCCGCCGGCCAGCAGCATGTTCGAGCTGGGGCAGTGCGCCACCCCGACACCCGCCGCGCCGAGCCTGGCCGCCTCCGCCTCGTTCGGGTAGACGCAGTGCGCCACCCAGGACCGCGAGGTCAGCCAGCCGACCTCTTCGTACTGCTCGACCGGCCGGCGGCCGAACCGGTCCAGGCAGTAGGTGTCCTCGTCCGGGTCCTCGGCCAGGTGGGTGTGCAGCCGCACGTCGAGGCGCTCGGCCAGTTCCGCGGTGCGCAGCATCAGGTCAGGGCTGACGCTGAACGGGGAGCACGGCGCCAGCGCGACCCGCACCATGGCCCCCCACGCGGGGTCGTGGTGCGCGGCGACCAGGCGCTCGCAGTCGGCGAGGACCTCGTCGTCGTCCTGCACCACAGAATCGGGGGGCAGCCCGCCGTCCTTGGCCTAGATCGTCATGGAGCCGCGGGTCGGGTGGAACCGCAGGCCCACCTCCCGCGCGGCGGCGATCTCCGCCGACCACAGGTCGCCGCCCCCGGCCGGTGCCACGTACAGGTGGTCGGTGCTGGTGGTGCAGCCGCCCAGGGCCAGCTCGGCCAGGGCCACCCAGGCGGACAGGTACGCCGCCTCCTCGTCCAGGCCCGCCCACAGCGGGTACAGGCCGGACAGCCACTCGAACAGGGTGCCGTTCACCGTCGGTGCATACGACCTGGTCAGGTTCTGGTACATGTGGTGGTGGGTGTTGACCAGGCCCGGCGTGACCAGGCAGCCGGAGGCGTCCAGCGTCGCCCGCGCGGCCGGCCGGGGGTCGGCCGCGCCGCCCACCGCGCTGATCAGCCCGCCGGTGACCGCGACCCAGCCGCCGGCCAGTTCCCGGCGCTCCGCGTCACAGGTGGCGACCAGCTTGGCGCCGGTGACCAGCAGGTCGGCGCCGGGCTCGGGGGTCACCACTGGTGCTCCGGGGCGCCCGCGGGAGCATCCGCCCGGGACACCGTCCCCTCGATCAGCCCGTAAGGCCGGTCCGCCGCGTAGAACACCTCGCCGGGGTTGTCCAGGCCGAACGGGGCCAGGTCCACCAGGAAGTGGTGCTTGTTCGGCAGGGCGAGGCGGACCTCGCACACCTCAGGCCGGGCCGCGAGCACGGCCTGGCCCATGGCGTACAGGGTCTGCTGCAGCGACAGGCTGTGGGTGACCGCGAATGCCTCCGCCAGTGCTGTCCGCGCGCCGCGGAAGGATTCCGCCCAGTCGGCTTCTGCCGCTGCCATAGGCCACCCCGCTGCCATACGCCACCCCGCGGCCACCGCCGTCGCGAGGATGCGGTCATCCGTGGGTGCCAGGGTGGTGTAGCGGTCCTTGAGGAACCCGTGGAACTCCGAGCCGGTGGATTTCAGCAGGATGAGGTCGTCCACGCCGGCCACGACCTCGGCGCGGCCGTCGCCATGCACACAGGCGCTGGCGACCCTGATCCCGGCCAGCCGCTCGAACGAATGTGGGTGCGGGGTGCCCCCGGCGTCGATGCGCTGCCAGCCGTACTCCTCGATGCGCACCTGCGCCCGGTCCACTGTGCCGATCTTCGTGAAGTGCCTGGCCAGCCGCAGCGCGAACTCCTCGACCGGCCTGACCCCGTCCCTGGCGAGCGCGTAGACGGTGTTCTTCTGCGCGTCGGTGGTGAGCACGCCCGAGTTGTCCCCGGTCAGGTAGGTGGCTGCCATGTCACCGGCCAGGCTGACGGTCACGTTGAGGTCAGTGATCTCGTGCCGCAGCCCGTGCCGGTCCACGTGCAGCAGCCGGACCTCGGCCTTGCCGTACCGGTCCCGGCTGAGCACCACCTGGGGCGGTTCCTGGGGCATGGGCTAGCTCCCTCGGTAGGTGGAGTACCCGAACGGTGACAGCAGCAGCGGGACGTGGTAGTGCTCGCCGGGCTCTACGGTGAAGGCGATGGTGATCTCGGGATAGAACGCGCTGCCGTGATTGGCCAGCAGGTAGTCCCCGACGGCAAA